>NZ_OFTT01000011.1 GCF_900250075.1 Cupriavidus taiwanensis | reverse complement strand
AACGTTTGTAGCGGCAAAGTTGTAATGTCCGGTTTTAGCAAAGTTGAAATGTCCGCCCGAGTGGCTCCCTTCATGGTAGTCAGCCTGCCCGGTTGAACACGATGGAGACGCCAGAGGATGGCTAGATCCAAGGTCATTACAGTCAGCATGCAGGAGTTAAACAGGCACAAGACCGTCCAGGCGGTCGTGGATGGTCAGTTGCGGCCAGGCGTGGCCGCCGAACGGTTGCAGATCACCGACCGGCAGTTACGGCGATTGCTGGAGCGCTATCGGCAGGAAGGACCGTCTGGGCTGGTTTCGCGCAAACGTGGCCGGCCAGCCAACAACCGCCTATCGGCCGATCGTGAAGCTGCGCGAGCGTTATGGGCTGACGCTGTCCAAGGAAACGATTCGCCGGCTGATGACGGTGGCCGGACTGTGGGTGCCTCGCAAACAGCGGCCACAAAAAGTCTACCAGCCACGCAACCGTCGCGCGTGCCTCGGTGAACTGATCCAGATCGACGGCTGCGATCACCGCTGGTTCGAGGATCGCGCGCCGGCCTGCACGCTGCTGGTCTATGTCGACGACGCCACCAGCCGGATTATGGAACTGCGCTTCACGCATTCGGAGGCCACCTTCACATACTTTGCGGCGACGCGGGCCTACCTGGAGCGCCACGGCAAGCCGGTGGCGTTCTACAGCGACAAGGCGAGCGTGTTTCGGGTCAACAAACAAGGGGCGACCAGCGGCGACGGCCACACCCAGTTTGCTCGGGCCTTGTTCGAGCTGAACATTGACGGCATTTGCGCCAACAGCAGCCAAGCCAAGGGCCGCGTCGAACGGACCCACCTGACGTTGCAGGATCGCCTGGTCAAGGAACTGCGCCTGCGCGGCATCAGCACCATGGAGGCCGCCAACGTCTTTATGTCGGAATTCATTGCGGATTACAACGCGCGCTTTGCCAAGGTGCCGCGCAACAACCACAACTCCCATCGGCCGCTGCGACCGGATGAGAACCTGGATCTGATCTTTGCGTGGCGTGAGCCACGCTGCGTGTCCAAGAGCCTGACGATCCAGTACGACAAGATGCTTTACCTGCTGGCGGACACGCCGGAGCGCCGCAAGCTAGCCAGTCGCTACATTGATGTCTATCACTACCCGGATGGCAGGATCGAGCCGCGGGCGAATGGCGCCGCCCTGCCCTACACCACCTATGATCGGCTGTCGGAAGTGGATCAGGGCGAGATCGTGGATAACAAGCGCCTGGGACATGTGCTGCAGTTGGCGCAATACGTGCAGGAGAAGCGCGACAACACACGGTCGCTCTCTGTGCCAGGCACGGAGGGAGCTCCGCGCAAGCGTGGACGGCCGCCTGGCAAGAAGTCGCAGCGGTCGCTGGGCCAGAACGATATGTTGAAAGCGTTGCAAAGGCTGCAGGAGCAGCCGTGGCCGCTTAACGGAACGGAGTACTAATTCAGCTTGCGCTGGCAGTTCAACGGGGCTCAGGCAGCATAGCCTGGGCTCAGTCACGTCAGGTCAGCACCACCGCCCTACGCTCACCCCAATAGCTGATCAGCCGGACATTTCAACTTAGCCGGAGACCGGACATTTCAATTTAGCTTTGACAACAGATGATTCAAATGTCCATTTATAGCCAGATTCAAATGTCCGAGTTGGTCCGGGTAACCTGTACGGCCTTGAGCCAGCCAGGGAGCCTCCATGCGACCGGACACGATCACCATGACGATGCGTCAATTGGACCGGCTCAAGGTCCTGCAAGCCTTGGCAGACGGTCACTTGAAGACAGGCATTGCGGCGGCTCGGCTGGGACTCAGCACACGGCAAACGTTGCGCTTGCTTCGTCGGTACCAGGTCGAAGGTGCGCGGGGCTTACAGAATCGCCGGCAAGGCGCCGCGGGTCATCGCCAGTTGCCGCCCGGGCTGGACTCCCGCGTGCGTGGCCTGATCCGCGACAGTTACGCCAACTTCGGCCCGACCCTGGCCGCCGAGAAGCTGCGTGAGCGCCATGGCATCGACCTGGCCACCGAGACGGTTCGCCGGATCATGATCGCGGACAAATGAACCCCACTCCTGCTGCGGCGGCTCAGGTGATTAACAGCCGTCTGAGCGATGACCGCAGAAGCGGTGCCCGACAGCGCGCCGGCCAGGTAACGGCCATTGCCGTTACCGTTGACACGGGAACCCAGCACCGCGCCAACAACAGCTCCGAGAACGCCCGGCACAACGGTGTTCGCAGACATCATGCCGCCGCTCTCCGCAATCGTGACTGGGCGGACCCGGACGACCGTGACAGCTCCGGCAATATCCAGGCGCAGCGCTTCGAAACCCCCATAGGTATTCGGCGAAGTCGGCTGGGCGGCGCAGCAAGCGAAGTCGGCGCAGCAAAAGGAAAAGCAGGAGGAACCGCTTGAACATGTTGGCCTCAACGAAAAGCGGGCCAACATGCCCACGGGCATGAGGCCCGTATGGGAGAAAGGAGATGTCCGGCTATACAACCGGAAGAGTCGGTGCGTCTCAGACGCGGTAGGTCCAGTAATGCTAGCAGGGTCAGCCGCGATTGTGGAGAGGGCTGATTAGATTGCCACCTCCGATAGGTCAACGAGTTGCCAACACCAGCTTTCGCCAAGGGAATAGAGTTGCAGCAACTCGCCGTCCACAAGTTGCGCTGCCGCATGAAACCATTCTGTCTCTCCTCCCTCTTCGAACAGGAAGGCTTGCCGAGCCTCAACGTACACGAGGCTCGGCATCACTGCACAGAGATTGCAGGCGTCCTGGCTGGTAAACATCGGGACAGCAAAGCCGTTCCACATGGTTCCGTTCCAATACGCCCACACGAAGGCATGGTCTGGCAGCCAGCTGCCCGTCACGCAAACGCGACGCCATGCGCGTTCCGTACCGCTTTGTTTAGGGAATTCTGTCATAGTGTGCTCCAAAGAGAGAAAGCGGTCTTTTGAGGACATCCTTTGCGGCCGCCGGCGGCATTCGCTAGACGTCTGAGGACCTGAGCCTCCAGGGCAGCAGAGGCTCGTAGTCGTCGGCAATCCGTGCGTGTGGCAACGCCTTGAACAAGGCAACGAGATACTGAAATACTGGTACGGATCTATGTCGTTGGCCTTGCAGGTTTTTCACCAGCGAGTAAAGACTTGCATTGGCGTTGGTGCCTGCCACGGTGTCACAGAAGCGGAAGTTTCTCCGTCCTATCAAGAATGGCCTAATCGCGTTCTCGGAGGGATTGGTTGAGATCGGCCAAGTGGTGCGTAACAATCGGTCATCGACACCCCACCAGGCTTGATGCTGGCATAGAGAGCAGTGGCATGCTTCATCTCGCGAGTCGGACTATAGGCAAACAGCCTACCGGCGGCCCCGTCCCCTTCCTCCGCGCCCATAGGCAGCTCTTTCTCTGAGCGGGCCTGCCCGGCTCCATGAGTACCTGCACCACCGTCTCGTCACTGCACACGACGTCCGCTTCCAGCAGATAATCGCGCAACAGATTGATGATTGGCGGCACCGCTTGGCCCATGCGCACTACGCTTGCCACCAAGGTGCCGCGAGAGAGGTCCCCACCAAAGCGATGCAGCAGCGCTGCTTGGCGGTACAGCGGCTGGTCACTTGATACGTCGAGGTGGCCAGCGGAAAGCAGTCTCTTGGGAATAATGCGCGCCGGTGCCGGCGTCGTCTTGATGCCGCCGTCGCAACATGAACAGGCGTATGGCCCGCTGGTCTGGATCACGCGGACCCGCTGCGGCACGATGTCGCGCTGTTCGCTGAACTCGACGCCAATCTCGATCAGCGTCTGGCCATTGAGGGGGTAGACGCGTTCCGACTCGGGTAGTTCGTGATGAACCTCGACACGGGGTAGCGCCGGGGCATGCGGCTTGCGGCCACGCTTGGCTACTTCGGTCTCGGGCGTACCTTCTTCTTCCTGCGCTGGCTGCGCAGCCGCCATGGCTTTGGACTCATTGAGGAACAAGTCCTTCTGGTCCGAGGCTCGCGCCTCGCTCTTGGCAGCGAGGAGCTTACGCTGGAACGTCTTGAGCTGTTCCAAGAGCAGGTCTCGCTGGACCATCATCACATGCAACTCGCCCTTGATTGCCTCGCGTTCCGCGAGTATTGCCTCGAGCTCACGCTCGGCGTCGCGCAACAGTTGCAGCTCGGCGGCGGTAACGGTGGCGGGCGTGGATGACATGGCCGGTTAGACCGCTGCCACCAAACAGCGTTCACGCAGCGCGATGGTATTGAGTGCCGCTCTTTGCGGCAGGGAGGGCGACACACGGGCCTGCCCGGTGCGTGTAAAAGGCCGCGCCGTGCGGCACCATATATGCGCACAGGTGAAAGGCTGCCGTTGATTGGCGCCCCGGTCGTTTCTTGCGGGCCTTCGCCGGTGAAAAGCCCTACGAAACGATCCGCAAGGACGATACTTCATCTCGATGGGAGAACGCGAGCCAGAAGTTTCCAGCATTGCAGGTCCCGTGTTTGGCATCAACTGAACACTAACTGGCTCGCTGCATTTCTGGCCCGATTAGCCGCCTGACCCGCGACAAGCTGCACGAATATGTCGACCTGATGCTGGCTGCGGGAGTGACGCGAAATGGCTGTTTTTTATCCTAGGCTCTGTGAAGTTTTGCATCGAGATCCTTCGCGCGGTCTCCCTGACTGCGCGCTTCGCAGGCGGCTTTCAGGCTCTTCGTCTTCAGTGACCTCCTCTAAGCGGTGAGCCAATACGAGGATATTCTCCTCAACAACGATATGGACATCCTTAATGACCATGGATGCGAACCAGAAACAGACGGCAATGGGTTCGCCCGGGGCTCACAGAATGCACAGTGATAACAGCAAGCTGGATTGCTTCGCGGCCACGCCGCCTCTGTTCCAACTTGCTTTGTATACCAATACTTGGGTGCTGATCTGCGCCTTGGCAACAAGGTCGATGACTGCGCTATGAGCGTCAGGCTTAACAGTCACTAACAAAAACTGCTCAACGACTCGGGAACAGATGACGGCGCAGGCGAGCGTGAGCGGAACGGGATATCGAGACGCCGTTCAAAAACGAATGTTCGACTTGCCAAAAGCGGCAAGCAGTGCGTGCGTACGCAATACAACCGAGCGATGCTTGTCCGAGGATGTCGTCTTCTAGTCGGTGACTGGTGGACGGACCCGATCGTCAAAAGCAGTCTTGATGGTATTACTTCACCGTCATTGCTTAATAATGCACCCGCAAAGTTGAACTGGCGTCCAACTCTGGGATGACAGATTGAAGAAAGATTGCCATATTGATGGCATGAATCATCTTACTTTGTGTTTATAAATCAAAACCTCCCGATTCTTAGCTACAAATGCACGTGCCAAGCACCTTATCGTACTCGCATTGCTGCCCTGGGTGCTGGGGTTCGCATACTGGTTGAGCCGATGCATACACGGCGGTCCCGAGCAAAGTGATGGTCATTAGCGCGCCGAACACTGCCTTCTTGATGTTAGACATCATTACCTCCTTGAACGCTTGAAGTTAAAATGTTGAACCACAATCGCCAAGATTTGACGAATGCCGCGGAGGACAAACCTTGGGACCAGCCCATTCCAATATTTTCTGCTGGATGCCAAAATGACACCGAAATCGCCAAGTTCTATATTCATGACGACAGCAAAGGAATGGTGAGAGAAGTCTAGGCAATGTGGTATGTACGCGGCAAGGCAGAAAGAATGGCCAACTTCCGTGTGGTTGATCAAGATCAAGTCTGGCTACGTCATTGCTTGCAGCAGCGGTTTATAACAAAAGGCCGCAAGCTGATCGAACTGCAGCTTTTTAGGTCAGTGGAGCTACCCGGGAGCGGCGAGCAGTAGTTCAGTGCACTGTGGGGGGCTGCTCGTTGTAATGTTTAAAGGCATGGCCAGATTTC
>NZ_OFTT01000010.1 GCF_900250075.1 Cupriavidus taiwanensis | reverse complement strand
GGCCATCGGTCACCGCGATCAGGATGTCTTGGGTACCACGGGTCTTCAGGTCGTTGAACACCTTCATCCAGAACTTGGCGCCTTCGGTAGTCTCGATCCACAGGCCCAGGATGTCGCGCGTGCCATCTGGCAGCACGCCCAGGGCCAGGTAGACGGCCTTGTTGCGCACCACGCCGTCCTCGCGCATCTTGACGCGCAGCGCGTCGAAGAACACCACCGGGTACATCACCTCCAGCGGACGGGCCTGCCAGGCGGTCACCTCGTCCATGACCGCATCGGTCACCGAACTGATGAACTCGGGCGAGACCTCGGTGCCGTACTGTTCGGCCAGAAACGCCTGGATCTCGCGCAAGGTCATGCCGCGCGCATACATGGCGATGATCTTGTCGTCGAACCCGGTGAAGCGCCGCTCGTGCTTGGGAATCAGGATCGGATCAAAGCTGCCGTCGCGATCGCGAGGGATGTCTAACCGCAGCGGCCCGTCGTCGGTCAGAACCGTCTTGGCGCTCTTGCCATTGCGCTGGTTGGCCGTGCCGGCCGGGCGCTCGGCGCCGGCAGTAGCTTCGTCAGAGCGTTGTGGGCCAGACTGAGCACTGCACTCGATGAGGTCGATGCAAAGTTCCCTGAGAACGACAGCATCGAGTTCGGGGAACAGGGATTAATCATCCACCGGCCCGGCAAGGCGCCCGACCCGCCTAACATGATGCTTGATTGACCAGGCCATCACGGCGTCGATGCCGCAGATCAGCATCCTCGACGTGCTGACCGAGACGGAGCAATGGCTGAATCTGCATAAGCTGTTTGGGCCACTGTCCGGCTTCGATGGCGAGCTTGACGATCCTCGCAAGCGCGTCATCCGCACGGTGTTCTTGCTGAAGTACTTGGACAACCCGGAACTCCGTCGCACCATTCATGCCGCGACGAACAAGAGCGAACAGTTCAATGACTTTGCGCAGTGGTTGATGTTTGGTGGCGACGGGATCATCGCCGAGAATCTGCGGCACGAGCAGCGCAAGGTGATCAAGTACAACCAGTTGGTCGCCAACATGGTCATCCTCCACAACGTCCAGTGGATGTCACGCAAGCTCAAGAATTTGCAGGAACGCGGGCACCCAGTGAATGCCGAAGTACTCAAGGGTCTGTCGCCATACCGCCGCGAGCATATCAACCGGTTCGGCGATTACCTACTGGCCTTGCAGAGGCGCGTGCCACCACTCGATCCGTCGATCGATTTCCTATTCAAATCATGTGCTTAGCCGGCGACGCGGGGGATTTTTTTCGAACCCCGGCCACCCCTCCAATAGGGCAATCTTGTCGCCCTATCGAGCCTACGCAACGTCCGTCTTACGTTCTTTAGACCCCGCAGGATGCGTCACTCCCCGCTGACTAGGGAAAGCGAGCGCAACGGGGTGAGTTCTTACTCGCATCGATACTTGGATATTTGCGCACCGGCTCGCTGTACAGCCTCTGATGCTTGCTGGATCTGAGCCGAATTATGGGTGAGCATTACTCGCTCGGAATTGGTAACCGCTGCCCGGTAGGACTGGCGCAGCGACGGGCACATGATGTTTGACGCTAGCCGCTCCTGTCCCTTCGGCTCGAAGAATGAGGACGGGTCACCACGAAACTCTGAGTTTCGTTGGCCGATGGATTTCGTCGTCACCTCAGTCTTTGCGTCGTGCTCGCAGGGAGCGTCCTGCAATGTGACATGTCCCGCGGCGCTCCGACATTGATAGATGGTCTGGCTCGCGGCATTCATGGCCGTGGCGACCATCGCGATCGTCAGAAATCTCAGCATGGTAACTTTAGGCACCGGGTGCCCGCACGGCACGCAACTTTCGTTCGTTGCCTGGGGTTGAGGAACCAACTCCTTCGGTCGACTGAGGCGGGACAACGCTGAAATAGTCGCTGAGAATTGTTTTCAGATCCACGTCCTTGGACGTGTAGCGCATGATCGGAATTCCGGCCGATGCGAGAACGTCACTCTTTTGCTTATCGCGCTTCTGTGCTTTCGCGCTACCGTGCGAGGCGCCGTCCAACTCGATGACATAGAGCGGTCGCATGGTTTTGCGCTCGCAGACGAGGAAGTCGACATACTTCTGAGCGAACAGATTTCTGGCGGCTTGTGACGTTCCCTTGTGCTGCACAAAAGCGGACATCGCGACCTGGGGAAAGACGTGGCTGCCCTTGAGCGCGACTGTCAACCGTTCGTAGAGCCGTATTTCATCCTGCCGCAAGAATGGAGATCTACGAACAAAACGAAATTCCCTGGTGGAGTTTCCGCCTCCCGCTGCAGACTTCAGTATCGACAGGAGAACGATGGCAGTTGCCAAGAGGAGCACCAGCCCTAGCATCGCTTTCACTTGACCCTCCTGCGCTTATTGTTTGAGCGCGATGCTAATCGCTGGAGCAAGCTGGCAGCACCCCTCCATAGTGGGGCTGGATCGGCATGCAGCAAACCGGTCTGTCCCACTCGTGGGGCGCCAAAGCCGGCTGTACTTCGGAAGCGGGCCTGGGTGCTTCGAGTCCCGGAACAGCGGTTCCGGGTCGGAAGCGACGGCCGCAAAGCAGCCGAATGCCTCGGCACTTGCCGCATGCGCCTTCCCGGTGTCGCGTGTCTTCGTAAAATGTCGCGAGACGGCAGCGCGCGGACTACCTCATCGGCGCGTCAAAACGTGCACTGGAGAGGCGGCGTCTCACATGGAATGCCGTCACCGTCCCCATCCATTTTCACCGCTGGACAGTTCTTTAGGTAGTAGCGGGCTTCTGCGCAGGAAGCCATCTGACTACAGTGCTGTTTGCCCTCGCACCGGAAGACCGGCTCCGGCGTTGGGGCAATAATCGAAACCGCGATCGGCTGTGACTCGGCGTCGGCCACCACGTTTTTCAGCGGCGCGTGGGTTTTGTAGTAGATTAAAACGGCCGCGGCGACTGCGACTAGCAGCAAGCTCTTGTACATGTTGACCCCACCCCTGCTTTTTATTCTCCAAATGCAAGGATGCCACAACAAGAGCGTCGTCGGTCTGCCGCCCTGCCGAAATGAGGGTCCTGGAGGGGCTGATGTGCGATTGACGATCAGGCGCAGTGAGTCCGCCCTGCCCGGGGTCTAGCATATCTCGGCACGGACACGCCAACTTTGCCGCGACTGACTAATTTCGTCCTTTGGCGTTATGTAAAATCTAATGGTTCTCCTGATTAATTCAGCTCTGGCATCTTCCTTTGCGCCATCGACAACGGGATCGTCTTCGCCCACGGAGGTTATGCCAACAAATCGCTGGCCGTTGCTCCAGGTAAAGATGCAGTTTGCCATGCCAGTACCGGCGCACGATTGCATCTCTGACCGGCCCTCGCATCGCTTATCGCCATCGGAGCATATGTCAGCGTCCGCAGCATGATATGGCTTCCATCCAGCCGCAATCATCTTGGCCCGAACGTATGTATAAGGCTCTATCTTGTCCAGATGAGGCAACACTGGCGGAGATGATCTCGGCGCGCTTATCAAGGAGCAAAGCTTGTCGCTCCGGAGAAAGGTCGAGGGCCCTGAGTTCGTATTCAAATTCGCGGCCATCTCCCCTATCTCGGGGGCTCAAAGCCGACAACTCGTGTTAGGACCGCTCGCTCATGACAGTTATCGTGGAAACCCCGATAACGATGGGACCCCCAGAGCCACCACTGCTTCGACAATGGGTCTCTTAGCCTTAACTGGCGTGTCAGCTGCCTTCTGGCTCGACGCACTCAAATCCGACCCGCAGTGCTTGCACTTTATGGCAACCGCTAATATTTCTTCACCACAGAATTTGCAACGCTTTGTTGGTTCAACAGCCTGACCTATTTGTCATTTCCAGTCATAGTCATAGCACATCAGCCTCTGGTCAGACAGGGCAGCTACTTCGCTGTCCGCTTTCCCTCGGATGTAAAATCTAACGGTACCATTTGGCAACGTACTTGCGTGCCGTTTCGGTCACGACCGCAGCTGTTCCTATCTCTCGCCACTGGGCCTCAGTCAAGTGCCGGCAGCATTTCAATGGGTGGCGGCAATCAGACGCCAACGGATGCGGCCCTGTGCAGGGGTATGCTGGTGGTGATTTTGAGGAGGTAAAGGATGGCTATGAGTAGAGACGACATTCTCGCCACATCCTTCACACCGATAGATTCCAGAGTGCGGCGTCACCTGGCCCGGCTCAGTGATAGTGTCAAACGCCTGATGGTTGCTGTGACTCAAGAACTGCTGATACTTGTAGTTCGCTATCTTCTTCCTCCTCCTCAAAGATAGGTAATTAATTAGCTGGCGCAGCGCCGTCGTTAGATGATCGAAGGTTAACTCACACCCATACTACGGTAGGGACTCCACCATTACAACTTTCATGAAAGTCTGCAGCGCAACTGGGGCGCATCGCTAGGGCCGCCGCGGTCGCCAGGTGGCGCCCCATCCAGAAGATCCCCCTTCCTCAGGCCATCCGCGTAGTTGTCTTTCTAACAGGTATGGTGTCTCGTCCCGAAGCCGATAGCAACCCCAACAGCCGGGCTTCGTGTTGCCCCCCACTGAAGTGGGGGAATCCGTCAAGGAGCAAACTCGGCGAGAATCTTTTCCACCATGCAGATCTGTGCGCTGCGTATCGCTCTCCTAGCGATCAACGACGTCGTACTACAATGGGAGAAGACATGTCCACCAAAGGAGAATTGCTCTATCACCCGATTAACGGGACCACCAAGGAGACCTCCAGCATTCGTCTTCGGAATTATCTGGTTGGCTGTTAAGCAGCTCTGGGTTCACTTCATTGTGTGCCTCGTCCTACTTTTTGTGACGGCTGGGTTCGCTGCAATTCCGATTTGGATATTCTATGGAGGGATGGGAAACTCCTTCCATAAGACGGACTTATTGAGCAAGGGTTACCTAACCCGAGCCCAGTACGAGCAGAGGCAAGGGAACTCCACGAGCAGCAGTGCTGCTGGCACTGAGTCGCGGAACACCGCAGCCAGCCGCTTGAGCGTTGCTGACGAACTGGCAAAGCTAGTACAGCTTCGTGACTCGGGGGCATTGACTGAGTTTGAGTTCTCTGAGCAAAAGCAAAAGCTCCTGAATTCCTGAATTTCCCCAAGAAATGGGGATCAGTGGCGCAATCGAACGCGCCATCGACCAAAGGGTGCCTGCGCGCATGAAGGGGCGGTCGTACCTTTCGTGTGCAAAGTGGCGGTGACCAACCAGAAAGCCGCGCCTCCCTCAAGGCTCTGCCCCTTCCCTCCTGCATGACCGGTGGGAATTCAACCGACCAGTCGCTCATGAAGCGATCCGCGCTGTGCAAGATTGCGGGAGTGCCCGGTGCATTGGTCCGATTACCGCCACTGCGAGGGTCGCTGCTTTCGGCGACACCATGCAATTTAGGAACGGCCGCCATTTGGCGGCCGTCGGAGCGCGAATTGTATTTGCCGCGCGGCCTGCAGGTAACGAATGGACTGTCGGCCGCCGTCTCGCACGAGATCGCGCTCAAGGCAATCGGCGACGGCTGGGATGGCTTGTTGCGCCTGATCGCCTCCATCCACTCGGGTCGGGCGAGTGCAATCGTCGCGCTGCAGCGGTTCGGCAGCGCCGCCCAAGGTGACCCTATCCATCGGGCAGCAGATCATCTGGGCAAGATGCTTCGCACATTTTTCTTGTGCGATTTTTTCAGCAATACCGAGTTTCGACGGGAGCTGCGCACGCTACTCAACCGAGGGGAGTCGGTGCACCAACTCCAGCGTGCCATTTACTCGAACAAGGTACGCCACAATCGCGGGCGCCCGTCAGGACGAAATGATCGCGATTTCTGGGATCACTGGCACTGCTGACGAATCTGGTGATTGGCTGGGAACACCCAGCGTATGCAAGCGACGGCTGATGCTTGGCGCCGCAAGGGGCAACGGATTGAAGATGACTGGCTGCGCCGCATGGGGCCCGCACATTTCGCGCATGTGAATTTCCGGGGCATAATGAGCTTTCCGATCCACCTGTATCAAGACAGCGTCCTTGAGGTGCCACCGCAGCGGCGGACGGTGTAGCAAGAATCGAGATCTTCGCCTACATGCGGTTGCCGGGCAGAGCCAAGCCCGCGTCCATCATGCCCGCGCGCCGAACGCCATGCCCCAAGATCCGCAGTCCAGAAGCAAGGGGACGAACTAGCCGAGATCACCGGACGGCTCGAGGCCCATCAGC
>NZ_OFTT01000009.1 GCF_900250075.1 Cupriavidus taiwanensis | reverse complement strand
TCGGCTGGTGCTGCCCGACATGGTCGGCACCGGTGGCGATTCACATACGCGCTTCCCAATCGGATTGAGTTTCCCAGCGGGATCGGGACTAGTCGCGTTTGCCGCAGCGACAGGCGCCATGCCACTCGATATGCCAGAGTCGGTGCTTGTGCGCTTCCGTGGCCAAATGCAATCAGGAATCACAATTCGTGATTTGGTACACGCCATTCCGCTGTACGCCAAACGCGCAGGCCTCCTGACATTAGAAAAGGCAAACAAAGTTAATGCCTTTGCAGGCCGAATTCTGGAGATCGACGGCCTGTCTGACCTGACTGTGGCTCAGGCATTCGAATTCACAGATGCATCAGCGGAGCGGTCAGCGGCCGCATGCGCGGTCCAGTTAGGCATCCCGGCAGTGCGGAGCTTTCTACAAGAGAACGTGAAATTGATTCAACGCATGATTGCCGAGGGATACAACGAGCGGGCAACTCTTGAGAGAAGGCTACAGGCGATGGAGAACTGGCTGAATGAGCCATCTCTGTTAAGAGCAGACCAGAATGCTACGTACGCAGCTGTACTAGAGATCAATCTAGACGAGATTTCCGAACCTATTCTGTGTTGTCCGAACGACCCGGATGACGCTCGCTTCCTGTCGGAAGTAGCAGGGACGAACATTGACGAGGTGTTCCTCGGCTCGTGCATGACCAACGTCAGTCATTTTCGCACCGCCAGCGACCTCATCAAAGGCAACGGAGAGGTGCCCGTCCGCATGTGGATAGCGCCGCCCACCAAGTTGGACGCGGATATTCTGCGGGAAGAAGGCCGCTTTTCGACTTTTGGCAAAGTCGGAGCACGAATCGAAACTCCGGGATGCTCCCTATGCATGGGTAACCAAGCTCGAGTCAGAGACGGCGCCACTGTCGTGTCAACCAGCACTCGAAACTTCCCCAATCGCATGGGCAACGGCGCAAAGGTATTTTTAGCGTCCGCGGAAACGGCGGCCATCGCATCCAGCCTCGGGCGGATCCCGACAATCGAGGAATATCAGTCGATGATGGCGGGGATTGCTGAAATATCGTAGCGGGGCGCGCTCAACAGGTCATCTGTTGAGCACGAAGAGCTAGCCGACTGTCTCAGTCGGCTCCGCCGTACTCTCGTTAGCTTTTTGCTCTGTGCGAAATGCCGACGGTACGGCTTTTTTACGCCTTGAGTTGTCCAGATGATTGCGGAGCAAGGAAGCGGCTGAAATGAAGTCACCACCTTCAATAGCATCGAGAATGGCGAGATGTTCCTGCGCCAATTCAACGCGGGGCAATTGTCGGCGTGACTGCTGATACTCGACCACGCGACGCATCTTATCGAGCCGGCGGAGGATCTGGATTGCGAGCTTATTTCCTGACCACTTTGCAATGGTGGCGTGGAAGTTCGCATTGGATTCAAAGCGCTCGATCGGTGTCAGTGTTCGATGCAGCCCGCTCACGATGCTTAATTGCTCTTTCCGAAGCTCGTCCAACTCCGCCAGGTCCGGTCGAAACTTCGGACTTAGTATGCCTGCTGGCTCAATGGCAATGCGCAGGGCATAAAGGTCCTCGTAACCTTCGAGGCTGTTCACGCTCGCAGTGAACTCCCAGCCATACCCTGTCTCTTTTTCTGTCCAACCCTCCGTCTCGGCCCGCTGCAAAGCGCGACGGAGTTCCGGCCGAGTGACGTTTAGAAGGCGTATGAGGTCCGCCTCCTTCATCGATCCCGCCACTTCACCACCGAAATAGGCGTCTGCCAGGCGCAGGTAGACCGCGTCATCAGCTACAGCCACTTCATCTAAAGTTTCGATGGGAATGTCTGTGGCGTTCGCGACCAACGAGTAGCCTTTGTGCTTGTCATAGCGAACAACGCCAAGCTGCGTTAAATGCTCAAGCGCCACGCGGATAGGCGAACGCGACGTGCCGATGAGCTTCGCCAAGCCCCACTCCGGAAGGTGATGCCCCGCCATGAGCCCTTCCCGGCGCACGTAAGCCACGATGGCCTGTACGGCTTTTTTTTGGCCCAAAGTTAAATCTGCGGACATGTTCACCACACAGCGCCATTAGTCATGCAATCAAATATACCACGCGATCCTGCGTATTTTTTGACGAAAGAGAACAATACCGTTGCCACTTGTCTACCTCGACACCCGGAATGGGTGGCATAGCACGGTATGCCAGCTACGCCGGAATTATAGAATGTGCAGATCTCGCCCTCTGAGTGTCGCCCGGAGGGCTCGGGGTGCCAATCGCAGAACACCATTGCATTTCGTACTATGAATGTGCAAAATACAATGATGTCCTCGATACCCTGTCTAGAAAGCTGCCTCCAAGTTGGCGGCGTCGCGCACCGCTACGTCGACCTACCCGCGATGCTGGGGCCCTCCCTGGCCAGGCTGCCGTTCGTGCTCCGCGTATTATTCGAGAACGTCACTCGCACCATGGAAGGGGCCGAGCGCGACGAGGCGATCACGGCCCTTCTTGCGTGGCTCGAAACTGGCACCAGCACGACCGAGATTGCGTTCCAGCCCGGCCGCGTTTTGATGCACGACACGACCAGTACGCCAGCATTGGTGGATATCGCTGCAATGCGTGATGCACTTGCCGAGGCCGGTGCCGACCCGACTGCGCTGAACCCGGTCGTGCCAGTCGACTCTTCGGTGGATCACTCCCTCGCCGTCGAGGCCTTCGCCCAGTCCGATGCCGCCGAAGTGAACCTGAAGGTTGAATGCACTCGCAATGCCGAGCGGTACAGCTTCTTACGCTGGGCATCCAAGTCCCTGGCCCGCGTTCGGATTCATCCGCCTGGGACAGGCATCATGCACACCCTCAACTTGGAGCAACTTGCGACAGTCGTGACCTCCGAGGAGCGGAATGGCGCCAAATGGGTCATTCCCGATACGCTCATCGGCACCGACAGTCATACTCCGATGATTAACGGCATTGGCGTGCTTGGTTGGGGGGTTGGCGGACTTGAAGCGCAGACGGTGATGTTTGGCATGCCCGTCATGCAGCGCATCCCGGACGTTATCGGCGTGCGCTTCCACAATGCGCTGCGTCCAGGCGTACTGGCTACCGACCTGGCGCTGACCGTCACCCAGCGACTTCGGGCCATTGAAGTGTCGGGCGAATTCGTAGAGTACTTCGGGCCAGGGGTTGCCACCCTGTCTGCGGGCGAGCGAGCCGTTGTAGCCAACATGGCGCCAGAGTACGGGGCGACGACAGGCTTCTTCCCCATCGACGACAAGACGCTGACGTATCTCATCTCGACGGGCCGGAGCACAGATCACGTAGCGCTGGTCGGAGAGTATGCCAAGCGCATCGGCCTGTGGTTCGACAAAAACCAAGAGCCTCGATACACCCGGACCATCGAAGTCGACCTCGCAAGCGTTGATATGCACATTGCCGGGCCTAGGCGACCACAGGACCTACTGGCCTACACTGACACCGGCACCGCACTTGCCAAGTTTCCCTTTGAACAGAAGGTCGCATTGGAGCAAATGCCGCGTTATCCCGTTGCGATCGCGGCGATTACCAGTTGTACAAACACGTCCGACCCCGCTCTTCTGATTGCGGCTGGACTTGTCGCACGGAAGGCCCGCGCATTTGGACTTTCCGTCGCACCGTGGACAAAGACCTCGCTTGCCCCTGGCTCGCCGGCTGCGGCGGCGTATCTTGAGCGGTGTGGGCTGACGGACGATCTGGCCGCGGTGGGATTCGACATAGTCGGATATGGATGTACGACGTGCATCGGGAACCCTGGCCCACTGACACCCGAAATAAGGGAGGCCATGGCCCACCAGTCGGCGTGGCCTGTAGCAATGCTGTCCGGCAATCGCAACTTCCCTGGACGCATTCACCCCGAGCTGAATCTGGCGTTCATCATGTCTCCGCCTCTCGTGGTCGCATTCGCTTTGGCGCGCAACGCCGAGGCCGACCTTGAGCGCGAGCCGGTGCAGGTCGCCCCTGATGGCACGCCGGTGTACCTGAAAGACCTCTGGCCTAGCCGTGAAGAAGTAGAGGAGCTCCTGGCCAGAGGCACGGACCCTCGCGATTACCGTAAAGCATTCGAAATCGCATCCGGCAACCCGATTTGGGGTTCCCTTCCCTCGCCTGATTCGCCACGCTACCCATGGGATGATAGTTCGACAGCTTTGCGCCGACCGCCTTTCGCATCCCTTGACCAAGCGTCGCAATTGGGAAGCTATGAGGCATTTCCGCTGCTGGTGCTTGGAGACGACGTTACAACCGACCACATCTCGCCGGCGAGCGCTATCCCCAAGGACAGCTTTGTCGCCGACTTTCTGGTCAGCCGAGGAGACGACCGGAACGACCTCAACGTATTCGCGTCACGCCGCGGGAACTGGGAAGTCATGGTTCGGGCCGCCTTCTTCAACAAGACCCTCCTCAACCTACTGCAGCCCGACGCGCCGACTGCCCACACTGTCCATGTGCCAAGCGGCGGTATTCAGCCAATCTTCGAGGTGGCGGACCGCTACCGGCGGGATGGAGATTCCGTCGTGCTGATCGCAGGAGAGCGCTATGGGACAGGATCGTCCCGAGACTGGGCAGCCAAGGGGCAACGCCTGCTCGGGATTCGGGCCGTCATCGCATTGAGCTTCGAGCGCATTCACCGCTCCAACCTCATTGGCATGGGGATATTGCCTTTACGCATGCCCAAAGGTATGACTCCGCAATCTTTGAACATTCAACTGGGTGACATGGTTGTGATAAACGCAGCCCCAGATAAACTCTCACCTCGCTGCAACATTCTTGTGCGCATTGTTCGCCGAAGCGGCACGGTGGACACGTTTGAGGCGACGGCCGCTGTCGAGACTCGACTTGAGGTGGACCTTCTCCGCGAAGGCGGAGTCATCCCCTTGATATTGCGGAAGACTTTGGCGCAAGGCGCACGGGAACAATCTCTCCACTAAAGAAAGGGAATTTCCACAAGCACAACTATGAGCAAGTGCAGTTCGGCAGCCATCGACATCATCTCGTTTATCCAGAATGAAAACTTGGCCGTTGGCGCACATCTTCCTGCGCAGCGCCTGGCGGACAAGTTGCGCGTATACCGATCTCCTTTGAATGAAGCCCTTCTTCGCCTGCATGAACGAGGCATTGTCACCCGGAAGGAAAACCACGGCTACTTTGTGGCCAAAGTCATGGATGTTCCAGCATCTGAAGTGGCATCGCAGCTTCTGAAAGACCGTCACGAGCTCACGGCAACGCAACTCAACGCCGTGCTGCAACGAATTTCTCAAGAAGGACGGGGGATGCCCTCCCCAGGCTATGGCTGGGAGTTTATGCCGTAGATGCCGTAGACCATCGGCGGACGAGCGTCGTCGGCTAAAAGCCGCAAGCGTATGCATTGGCACGCGCATCGTGCAACACGTGGTGCTCGCCACCGTACCGTAAAAAAGTATGCCGACGGGCGTGCAGGGTCGAGTTGGCCACGGATATTCTCGAAGCGCCAATCGGTCGGCAATCGCCCGCTCAGAAGTACTCGCAGCATGTCAAGGTCCACGGTGTGGTCGTAGCAGAGGACAGGCTTGGAAGCCGCAGGAATGCCCGCGATCCAATCGCACAACTCTTCACGCAGTTGCGCCAAATTCATCGCTCTTTCCTCGCATCGGCCGAACTGCGGTATCACGAGCGCTCGGACGAAATCGCTGCACCTGGTTTCGCTAAAGTCCGTACGCTCTCCATAGAATACGTAACCATTCTCTCCAACGATGGCGATACTCAGGACCTCAGGTGTCTGGAAGTCGCTAAATTTTGTGTCCATAAAGTATCGGTTGTCCCAACCGCTGCGGCGATGAGGCCCCAACGACCAATTCATCGCGTCCTGAAAGTGCGAATCCGTCATGGTGTACCCGTTTCTGCGGGCGCGTGCCAGAGGCGCTGACCGCGCCGATAGTGCGTCGCGACACCGTGGGGCACTGAAAACCGACTGGTGGGTGAACTGTGTCACGGTGAGCAGGCCTTGGTGGCTCTCGCTATATACGCTCGCACCGATTAGGATCTCACGCAATGACTCCAGACGCCAGTCCTCAACACTTTGCACGCCACTTGTACGCACCACCGCCGCCCCGCGCAACACGCTCGGGCCTCCAAGAAACTGGTCAAGAGATACGGCACCGCGAGTGAGACCCATCCAGACGACGCGTGGTACCGCACGAGATCGCTTCTCGCCGACGCGAAGCACCAGCAAGTCACCGGGCATCCACTGCTCCATCACCGCCCACACCCTGCGCCACCGGTGATCGCCGACTGCAGCGGCAATCGATTCTCGTCGCTGGGACTGGTGGGGCTACACAGGCTTGGACAAATGGGATACGAAAGAGGCGGTCCAGC
>NZ_OFTT01000008.1 GCF_900250075.1 Cupriavidus taiwanensis | reverse complement strand
CTGTAGGCATGGGTGATGCTGGTATTAAATCTGCCATTCAAGGCTCTAATGTTCCTAACCCTGATGAGGCCGTCCCTAGTTTTGTTTCTGGTGCTATGGCTAAAGCTGGTAAAGGACTTCTTGAAGGTACGTTGCAGGCTGGCACTTCTGCCGTTTCTGATAAGTTGCTTGATTTGGTTGGACTTGGTGGCAAGTCTGCCGCTGATAAAGGAAAGGATACTCGTGATTATCTTGCTGCTGCATTTCCTGAGCTTAATGCTTGGGAGCGTGCTGGTGCTGATGCTTCCTCTGCTGGTATGGTTGACGCCGGATTTGAGAATCAAAAAGAGCTTACTAAAATGCAACTGGACAATCAGAAAGAGATTGCCGAGATGCAAAATGAGACTCAAAAAGAGATTGCTGGCATTCAGTCGGCGACTTCACGCCAGAATACGAAAGACCAGGTATATGCACAAAATGAGATGCTTGCTTATCAACAGAAGGAGTCTACTGCTCGCGTTGCGTCTATTATGGAAAACACCAATCTTTCCAAGCAACAGCAGGTTTCCGAGATTATGCGCCAAATGCTTACTCAAGCTCAAACGGCTGGTCAGTATTTTACCAATGACCAAATCAAAGAAATGACTCGCAAGGTTAGTGCTGAGGTTGACTTAGTTCATCAGCAAACGCAGAATCAGCGGTATGGCTCTTCTCATATTGGCGCTACTGCAAAGGATATTTCTAATGTCGTCACTGATGCTGCTTCTGGTGTGGTTGATATTTTTCATGGTATTGATAAAGCTGTTGCCGATACTTGGAACAATTTCTGGAAAGACGGTAAAGCTGATGGTATTGGCTCTAATTTGTCTAGGAAATAACCGTCAGGATTGACACCCTCCCAATTGTATGTTTTCATGCCTCCAAATCTTGGAGGCTTTTTTATGGTTCGTTCTTATTACCCTTCTGAATGTCACGCTGATTATTTTGACTTTGAGCGTATCGAGGCTCTTAAACCTGCTATTGAGGCTTGTGGCATTTCTACTCTTTCTCAATCCCCAATGCTTGGCTTCCATAAGCAGATGGATAACCGCATCAAGCTCTTGGAAGAGATTCTGTCTTTTCGTATGCAGGGCGTTGAGTTCGATAATGGTGATATGTATGTTGACGGCCATAAGGCTGCTTCTGACGTTCGTGATGAGTTTGTATCTGTTACTGAGAAGTTAATGGATGAATTGGCACAATGCTACAATGTGCTCCCCCAACTTGATATTAATAACACTATAGACCACCGCCCCGAAGGGGACGAAAAATGGTTTTTAGAGAACGAGAAGACGGTTACGCAGTTTTGCCGCAAGCTGGCTGCTGAACGCCCTCTTAAGGATATTCGCGATGAGTATAATTACCCCAAAAAGAAAGGTATTAAGGATGAGTGTTCAAGATTGCTGGAGGCCTCCACTATGAAATCGCGTAGAGGCTTTGCTATTCAGCGTTTGATGAATGCAATGCGACAGGCTCATGCTGATGGTTGGTTTATCGTTTTTGACACTCTCACGTTGGCTGACGACCGATTAGAGGCGTTTTATGATAATCCCAATGCTTTGCGTGACTATTTTCGTGATATTGGTCGTATGGTTCTTGCTGCCGAGGGTCGCAAGGCTAATGATTCACACGCCGACTGCTATCAGTATTTTTGTGTGCCTGAGTATGGTACAGCTAATGGCCGTCTTCATTTCCATGCGGTGCACTTTATGCGGACACTTCCTACAGGTAGCGTTGACCCTAATTTTGGTCGTCGGGTACGCAATCGCCGCCAGTTAAATAGCTTGCAAAATACGTGGCCTTATGGTTACAGTATGCCCATCGCAGTTCGCTACACGCAGGACGCTTTTTCACGTTCTGGTTGGTTGTGGCCTGTTGATGCTAAAGGTGAGCCGCTTAAAGCTACCAGTTATATGGCTGTTGGTTTCTATGTGGCTAAATACGTTAACAAAAAGTCAGATATGGACCTTGCTGCTAAAGGTCTAGGAGCTAAAGAATGGAACAACTCACTAAAAACCAAGCTGTCGCTACTTCCCAAGAAGCTGTTCAGAATCAGAATGAGCCGCAACTTCGGGATGAAAATGCTCACAATGACAAATCTGTCCACGGAGTGCTTAATCCAACTTACCAAGCTGGGTTACGACGCGACGCCGTTCAACCAGATATTGAAGCAGAACGCAAAAAGAGAGATGAGATTGAGGCTGGGAAAAGTTACTGTAGCCGACGTTTTGGCGGCGCAACCTGTGACGACAAATCTGCTCAAATTTATGCGCGCTTCGATAAAAATGATTGGCGTATCCAACCTGCAGAGTTTTATCGCTTCCATGACGCAGAAGTTAACACTTTCGGATATTTCTGATGAGTCGAAAAATTATCTTGATAAAGCAGGAATTACTACTGCTTGTTTACGAATTAAATCGAAGTGGACTGCTGGCGGAAAATGAGAAAATTCGACCTATCCTTGCGCAGCTCGAGAAGCTCTTACTTTGCGACCTTTCGCCATCAACTAACGATTCTGTCAAAAACTGACGCGTTGGATGAGGAGAAGTGGCTTAATATGCTTGGCACGTTCGTCAAGGACTGGTTTAGATATGAGTCACATTTTGTTCATGGTAGAGATTCTCTTGTTGACATTTTAAAAGAGCGTGGATTACTATCTGAGTCCGATGCTGTTCAACCACTAATAGGTAAGAAATCATGAGTCAAGTTACTGAACAATCCGTACGTTTCCAGACCGCTTTGGCCTCTATTAAGCTCATTCAGGCTTCTGCCGTTTTGGATTTAACCGAAGATGATTTCGATTTTCTGACGAGTAACAAAGTTTGGATTGCTACTGACCGCTCTCGTGCTCGTCGCTGCGTTGAGGCTTGCGTTTATGGTACGCTGGACTTTGTAGGATACCCTCGCTTTCCTGCTCCTGTTGAGTTTATTGCTGCCGTCATTGCTTATTATGTTCATCCCGTCAACATTCAAACGGCCTGTCTCATCATGGAAGGCGCTGAATTTACGGAAAACATTATTAATGGCGTCGAGCGTCCGGTTAAAGCCGCTGAATTGTTCGCGTTTACCTTGCGTGTACGCGCAGGAAACACTGACGTTCTTACTGACGCAGAAGAAAACGTGCGTCAAAAATTACGTGCAGAAGGAGTGATGTAATGTCTAAAGGTAAAAAACGTTCTGGCGCTCGCCCTGGTCGTCCGCAGCCGTTGCGAGGTACTAAAGGCAAGCGTAAAGGCGCTCGTCTTTGGTATGTAGGTGGTCAACAATTTTAATTGCAGGGGCTTCGGCCCCTTACTTGAGGATAAATTATGTCTAATATTCAAACTGGCGCCGAGCGTATGCCGCATGACCTTTCCCATCTTGGCTTCCTTGCTGGTCAGATTGGTCGTCTTATTACCATTTCAACTACTCCGGTTATCGCTGGCGACTCCTTCGAGATGGACGCCGTTGGCGCTCTCCGTCTTTCTCCATTGCGTCGTGGCCTTGCTATTGACTCTACTGTAGACATTTTTACTTTTTATGTCCCTCATCGTCACGTTTATGGTGAACAGTGGATTAAGTTCATGAAGGATGGTGTTAATGCCACTCCTCTCCCGACTGTTAACACTACTGGTTATATTGACCATGCCGCTTTTCTTGGCACGATTAACCCTGATACCAATAAAATCCCTAAGCATTTGTTTCAGGGTTATTTGAATATCTATAACAACTATTTTAAAGCGCCGTGGATGCCTGACCGTACCGAGGCTAACCCTAATGAGCTTAATCAAGATGATGCTCGTTATGGTTTCCGTTGCTGCCATCTCAAAAACATTTGGACTGCTCCGCTTCCTCCTGAGACTGAGCTTTCTCGCCAAATGACGACTTCTACCACATCTATTGACATTATGGGTCTGCAAGCTGCTTATGCTAATTTGCATACTGACCAAGAACGTGATTACTTCATGCAGCGTTACCATGATGTTATTTCTTCATTTGGAGGTAAAACCTCTTATGACGCTGACAACCGTCCTTTACTTGTCATGCGCTCTAATCTCTGGGCATCTGGCTATGATGTTGATGGAACTGACCAAACGTCGTTAGGCCAGTTTTCTGGTCGTGTTCAACAGACCTATAAACATTCTGTGCCGCGTTTCTTTGTTCCTGAGCATGGCACTATGTTTACTCTTGCGCTTGTTCGTTTTCCGCCTACTGCGACTAAAGAGATTCAGTACCTTAACGCTAAAGGTGCTTTGACTTATACCGATATTGCTGGCGACCCTGTTTTGTATGGCAACTTGCCGCCGCGTGAAATTTCTATGAAGGATGTTTTCCGTTCTGGTGATTCGTCTAAGAAGTTTAAGATTGCTGAGGGTCAGTGGTATCGTTATGCGCCTTCGTATGTTTCTCCTGCTTATCACCTTCTTGAAGGCTTCCCATTCATTCAGGAACCGCCTTCTGGTGATTTGCAAGAACGCGTACTTATTCGCCACCATGATTATGACCAGTGTTTCCAGTCCGTTCAGTTGTTGCAGTGGAATAGTCAGGTTAAATTTAATGTGACCGTTTATCGCAATCTGCCGACCACTCGCGATTCAATCATGACTTCGTGATAAAAGATTGAGTGTGAGGTTATAACGCCGAAGCGGTAAAAATTTTAATTTTTGCCGCTGAGGGGTTGACCAAGCGAAGCGCGGTAGGTTTTCTGCTTAGGAGTTTAATCATGTTTCAGACTTTTATTTCTCGCCATAATTCAAACTTTTTTTCTGATAAGCTGGTTCTCACTTCTGTTACTCCAGCTTCTTCGGCACCTGTTTTACAGACACCTAAAGCTACATCGTCAACGTTATATTTTGATAGTTTGACGGTTAATGCTGGTAATGGTGGTTTTCTTCATTGCATTCAGATGGATACATCTGTCAACGCCGCTAATCAGGTTGTTTCTGTTGGTGCTGATATTGCTTTTGATGCCGACCCTAAATTTTTTGCCTGTTTGGTTCGCTTTGAGTCTTCTTCGGTTCCGACTACCCTCCCGACTGCCTATGATGTTTATCCTTTGGATGGTCGCCATGATGGTGGTTATTATACCGTCAAGGACTGTGTGACTATTGACGTCCTTCCCCGTACGCCGGGCAATAATGTTTATGTTGGTTTCATGGTTTGGTCTAACTTTACCGCTACTAAATGCCGCGGATTGGTTTCGCTGAATCAGGTTATTAAAGAGATTATTTGTCTCCAGCCACTTAAGTGAGGTGATTTATGTTTGGTGCTATTGCTGGCGGTATTGCTTCTGCTCTTGCTGGTGGCGCCATGTCTAAATTGTTTGGAGGCGGTCAAAAAGCCGCCTCCGGTGGCATTCAAGGTGATGTGCTTGCTACCGATAACAATA
>NZ_OFTT01000007.1 GCF_900250075.1 Cupriavidus taiwanensis | reverse complement strand
TGGTGAGCAAGGCGTCTTGTTTGAACTACTGCACATAAAGTTTCATGATGGGCTCCTGGCGGCCATCGGGATCGCCTTTGTGAGGAGTTCGATCATGGAGAAGTCAACCCATCAAGTTTCAAGCCACCTGCCGTTGCAGCAGCTCGTCGTCGGTGCCGTGAGCGAGCTGGAGAGGCTAGGCTACAGCAGGAAATCGCTCTGGCGCTATCGTGTAGTCTGGCGTCATCTCATTGCGTTTTGTCAGGAGATGAGCCTGGGAGATGAGTACTCCCTGGAGCTGGCGAAACGGTTTTGCTCTACGTATCAAATTCGTGCTGACGAATGCCTGAACTCTGACCAGGGGTGGCGGCGGAATATCGTGGTTTCCCTCAAGGTTCTCGAGCGCTTTGCGCATGACGGGCACCTTGAGCGCATCGTCACCGACATGCAGAAGATACAGGTTCCCGCACCCATGAGCACGGCATTGCGCGACTATGAACTGTACTGCCAGGATCGCCGTCATCTTCGTACAACGACCCTTCGCGAGCGGACGCGGGAGATAGCGATATTCGCGGATTTCCTTGGTTCAAGGAATATCACGTCTTTTGATCAGATGCAGTCGGCCGATCTCTGCGCATTTGTGACCGCGCAACATCGCCTGTCGGCGAAGACAGTCTCGCGCATCGTTTCCGATGTCCGTTGCTTTCTGCGCTTTCTTCTGATGCGAGGAATTCTGCAGCAGGATCTCAGCCATGTATTGCCGGTGGTCCACGTTCCCCGCGATGCGACTATTCCGTCGGTCTGGGCCCCGGAAGTCCTGACCAGGCTGCTCGAAGCCGTTGATAGAACCTCGCCCAAAGGTAAGCGCGATTACGCGATCTTTCTACTTGCCTGTCGCCTCGGATTGAGAGTGGGCGATATTCGTGCACTATCCCTCGACGATCTGAAGTGGGATACCGCCACAATAGAGGTTAGGCAGTCGAAGACCCTCGCACCTCTTTGTTTGCCATTGACGGAGGAAGTTGGCGAAGCGCTGATTGACTATCTGAGATCGGGCCGTCCCCACTCGGATCATCGAGAAGTGTTCCTCACATTGAACGCGCCTTTCCTACCCTTCCGCGAAGCCGACAGCCTACATTGGATCGTCCGTCATTGGAAGGCCATGGCCGGGATTCACTTCAGGACTCCACAACGCTATGGTTTGCACTCGCTACGCCACACACTCGCGACACGATTGCTCCATGAACAGACGCCGTTTCAAGTCATCAGCGACATCCTGGGGCACGCGACGACAGCCTCGACGTTGATCTACGCTAAGACCGACGTGGAAACCCTCCGCACTGCCGCGTTGAACACCGAGGAGATGCGCCATGTCTAGTAGCAAATTCAAGGGCCAGTTCCGGAGCGCTGTCGACTCACTCATGGAACAGTTCGTCCAGGAGAAACGGACGTGTGGGTACCGATATGATGAGCCAGCCCGCTTGCTGGCATGCTTTGACCGCTTCCTGAGCGATGAAGCGCTAATGGAATGCAAGCTGCCGCGCTCGATCAGCCACAAGTGGCTCGCCAAACGGCCCCACGAGAGCAAGGGCACCCACGATCATCGTATCTGTGCAGTTCGCCAATTTGCCCTGTTCATGTGCCGGTTGGGATATGCCGCTGATGTGCCGGATCGATGGCCGATGGCGAGGGGAGCGAGCAGCTTCTCTCCACGCATCCTGACACATGCCGAGATTCAGCGGCTGTTGCAGGCGGCTGACCAGCTTACACCGACAGCCCGATCCCCAATGCGGCATCTCATCATGCCGGAAGTGCTCCGGCTCCTGTATGGCTGCGGGCTGAGGATTAGCGAAGTGCTGCACCTGCGCGTGGCCGATGTGGACCTCGAACGGGGAATCCTGACGGTGCGTGATGGCAAATTTGGTAAGGACAGGCTCATCCCACCAGCCTTGCCGCTGGTACAGCGCCTTCGAACCTACGCACAAGTCATGGGCGATCGCCCGTCCGATGCCTACTTCTTCCCTTCGCCATCAGACGGCCCGCTGAGCCACCCGGCCATCTACTGGCTGTACCGGGAGCTGCTGTTGCGCTCCGGGATCCCGCATGCCGGCAGAGGCAAGGGGCCGCGCTTACATGATCTTCGGCACAATTTCGCCGTCCATGCGTTGCTGCGGTGGTGTCAGGAGGGAGCCAACCTCGACGTGAAGCTTCCGGTGCTGGCAACCTATCTCGGCCATCGCTCCCTCGCCGGAACGCAGTGCTATCTGCATCTGATCGCCGAACTGTTTCCGGAGATCACGGCGCGCACGAACGCCGCCTTCGGTGATGTCATCCCGCGCAGGAGCGGATCATGAAGCCGACGGATTTATCCATGCTCGTGACCAGCTTCCTGACGCACCATCTGGCCGCACAGCGCAACCTGAGCCCCAACACGATCAAGGCCTATCGCGACGTGTTCACCCTGCTGCTGCGATACTGTCGTGACGTGCGGGGAATCGCACTGGAGCGTCTGTCTCTGGCACAGATCGACGTAGGCCTGGTCGAGGCATTCCTTGATCACCTGGCCAACGAACGGCATGTTTCGGTCAGCACGCAGAATCATCGCCTCGCGGCATTGCACGCGTTCTTCCGCTACGTACAGTCGGAAGTACCCGAACGCCTGCTGCAGTGTCAGCAGGTCCTCGCGATTCCGCTGCGGCGACAGCCGCGCGCCAGCGTCGGTTACCTCTCCAGGGAATATCTTGCGCAGCTTCTCGCACAACCGGACCTGCATACGTCTGAAGGCCGTCGGGATGCAGTGATGTTAAGCGTACTCTATGACACCGGTGCCCGGGTACAGGAGTTGATTGACCTGAACGCCGGGGACGTGCGCCTGGATCCTCCACCGCAGGTGCGGCTCAGGGGAAAGGGTCGAAAGCTACGCGCCGTGCCGCTGATGGACTCGACAGTCGAGCTGCTACGCCAGCATCGACGCGATAACAACCTCGATCGCCCTGAACACACCGACAAGCCACTCTTCCAGAATCGGCAAGGCACACGGTTATCGCGCTCGGGCGTACGTTATCTCCTGCAAAAGTATGTGGTTCCTGTGCGGCGAAATCACCCCGACTTCACACAGCGGGTGAGTCCTCACAGTCTGAGACACACAAAGGGAATGCACCTGCTGCAGAGTGGCGTGCCGCTCGAGATCATCCGAGACTTCCTCGGCCACGTCGATGTGAAGACAACTGAGATTTATGCTCGCGCAAATCTTGAGATGAAGCGCAAGGCTCTCGAGAAAGCCACCGACGGTACGTCGCTTCCAAAGATCCCGTCCTGGCAGCAGAACAAGACGCTGCTCGAGTGGCTGCATTCACTGTAGGACTGCGGAGGTTGCGCACGCTGATTGTTGGCTGCGGGCCTCCCCATCCTGCCCAACTTTTATGTAGAGTTTCTACCACCGGAGACCTTTGCTATCGCCGGCTCGATTCGACACAGCACATAAAAACTTTCGGCCGGTAATAGCGTGCCGTCGTCGAGAGGGCGCGATGCCCCATCAGCAGCTGGATCCTGCGCACGTCGGTGCCGGTCTCGAGCAGGTGCGTGGCAAAGGCGTGACGCAGCGAGTGGGGCGTGATGGGCTTCTGGATCCCGCTGCGCTGGCGCGCGATCCGGCATGCCAGCCCTACCGCGGAACGGGTGATGGGGTGTCCGGACATCTCTCCGGGAAACAGCCAGTCCCGGGGATGAACCTCATGCCAGTACAGTCGCAGGATCTCGAGCAGCCGCGGCGACAGCATTACATAGCGGTCTTTCCTGTTCTTCCCCTGGTTCACACGGATGACCATCCGCTGGCTGTCGATGTCGGTGACCTTCAGATGGACGACTTCCGACACCCGCAGGCCGGCCGCGTAGGCGGTCATCAGGATAGTGCGCTGCTTGAGGCTGGCAACCGACTCGAAGAAGGTCGTGATCTCGTCCTGGCTCAGGATGACCGGCAGCCTCACCGGTCTCTTCGGGAGAGGGAAGTCCTCATCGCTCCAGTCGCGTTTGAGCGTCACGCGATAGGGGAAACCGCAGGGCGCCGATAGTTGGACCGAGGCTGCCGGGCGCCAGTTTGCGCTCTTCACGAAGATAGATGAGCCAGGCGCGGATCTCCTCGGGGCCGAGCGCCTCTGGAGAGCGCCGGAAGTGTCGGGCGAAATGGGAAACTTGCCGCAGATAGGACTTTTGCGTGTTGTCGGCGAGGTTGCGGACCTGCATGTCGTGCAGCATCCGTTGGCGGAGCGGGGTCATGACGGACCTCCTGGGAACAGCGAATGGAATGCCCGGTAGGGCACCTCCATCCTGCTCCCAGCCGCCTGCCCATCCCTTCCCGATGGCCCGGCACCAGGCACCGTCCTGATCGAACGCAGGCACTGACCTCCGCGTCCCTCGCACTACCGCGTCAGCGGTTTAGTGTACGCCCGTGATGGCGTGCCATTTGCAGGGTGAAAGTCCCTGTCGGAGTTGGCCACAGCTCCGTAGCTGAAGGTAACTGCGTCGTCGTGAGGCGGGGTGGGGAGTAACCGAAAGCGAACTGTCGGTCCGTAGGTTAACGAACCTGTTTCGGCGGGGTATGGCGGCGAGCCTGCACTAAAGTGGCGAAGCCTGGAAGTAACACAGCACGCTGTCGTGGCGGACAAAGCGGTGCGGTGGCGTACCACGTGTTTGAGGACGGAACGATGGGATGGTGGCACGAAGCAAGCGGGGAGACCTGCCGGCGAGGTGAACGCTGGCAGGAGTCAGAGTCCCGATAGTACTGCACACGGAAGAGTAGAGCCGTGGAGACCTGCGTCAGAGCAAAAGGCGCACTAGGGAAGCGGGGCAGGAAAGTTGATAGCAAAAGACCAGAAGGAAGCAGAGATGAAGATCGAAGCATCGCCAGTGTCGGAAACGACTAGACGAGATGCGAACGCGCTGGGAAGCTGCGTGCAGCGGAAATTCGCGTCAGCTTCAATCTGGACGGACGCTATGTTGGCTGCTCTACAAAACGGAGTTAAGGGAGGTAAATGGCACAGTCTGATTGACAAGGTGTTTCGCCTGGACTCGCTCGCGCTGGGATGGGCTCAGGTCGAGAAGAACGCCGGGGCGGCGGGGGTGGACCGCATGAGTGTGAAGCGATTCGCACAAGGGCGGGACCGCTATCTTGCTGAACTGGCGCATGCATTGCAGGATGGTAGCTATCGCCCGCAGCCGGTGCGGCGCGTCTACATACCGAAAGGCAAAGGACGTCGCCCGCTCGGTATACCCGCTGTGAAGGACCGCGTGGTTCAAGCGGCCCTGAAGCTGGTTATCGAGCCAATCTTTGAGCATGAGTTCGAGCCGAGAAGCTACGGTTTCCGCCCGGGCTTGGGTTGCAAGGATGTGCTGCGCGAAGTGGACCGACATGTGAAAGCGGGCTACTGCTGGGTGGTCGATGCCGACCTGCAAAGCTATTTTGACTCGATCCCACACCTGCCCCTTCTCGCGAGAGTGGCCGGGCGAATCTTGGACGGCCGGGTTCTGGAACTCATCCAGTCCTTTCTCAAGCAAGACATCATGGAAGACTTGACGCGTTGGACGCCGACTTCTGGCAGTCCGCAAGGGGCAGTTATCAGCCCCCTATTGGCAAATCTGTACCTGCACGAGCTTGATGTGGAAATGCGTCAGGCAGGGCTGGTCATGGTGCGCTATGCGGATGACGCCGTGGTGTTATGCCGCACACGTGAGGAAGCGGAAGCTGCGCTCACTCGCATGCGGGCTTGGGTGGATGCGAACGGCTTGACATTGCATCCAGGCAAAACCCACGTTGGGGATTGCCGGGTGGAAGGTCATGGGTTCGAGTTTCTCGGTTACCGGTTCGAGGCGGGACAACGGTGGGTGCGCAAGAAGAGTCTTATGGGGTTGCGGGATAAAATCCGGGCCCTGACCAAGCGTAACAGGGGCGATTCGATCGAGAGCATCATTGCGTCGATCAACCCGATCTTGCGTGGCTGGTTCGGCTATTTCCAGCACGCCCACCGCTACACCTTCTCGTCGGTCGACGGCTTTGTTCGTCGCCGTCTGCGAGCGATCTTGCGCCGACAGCTTCATCGTCCGGGGCAGGGTCATTGCCTTCGCGATCACACCCGATGGCCAAATGCCTTCTTCGCTAATCTAGGGCTGTTCACGATGTCCGAGGCCCTTAGATTGGCGCGCCAACCCCGATGCGGAAACAACTAACCGGAGAGCCCGTCGCGGGAAAACCGCACACCGGGTTCGGAGGGAGGGGACGGCGAAAGCCGTTTCCTACCCCTATACAAGGGCGTATCTTGGTCGCAGGCCAAGAACGTAGCTTAACTGCGAGGTAATACAAAGCTGCGATCTCTTTTCACAAGAAGCCCGTGGCACGTGTCTCGCGGCGGAATATGGCCGGGAAGCGGCCATATTCCGCATATTCTGAAATCCGGCATTTAGTAGCTGTATCCTGGACGCCGGTTTCCCGGGTACGGGGGGCTAATCACAAAATCGGCATATGGGTTAAGTTTGCCGTCTCCCCTTGGATCAGGCACTCCCCATGCTGGCGAGTTGGATCTCGAATCCATAGGATAATCGGCATCCATGACAGTCAATTGCTGTGCACCTGAAGACCGATATCTGGCAGCATTGTCGAAGGCATTCCAGAGCGCGTCCATATGAGTCCATTTGCCACCATTATTGAACTCTAAGCAAGCGTGCCCCACTACGCGTCCGCCTTGGGTCCATATCAGGAACTTAAGCCGGCTTTCAATTCCTATCGCGCGAAGATAGCTTATTTGGACAACGGCCCACTCGTCGCAAATTCCTCTGTAATTATTGGCATCCCTTGTCAACGTATCACGCAATGTAAATTCAGTGATGTTTCTAATCGTAGAATCATACCTGTATAATCGCTGAACGTTGGAAAATATTCTAAATGCCTTTTCTCGGACCGTGAGAGGCCCTGACGTCCACGCTTCCGCCTGCTGCTTAAAAAGATAAGGTGAGTGCACTTCATTTGTCGCAAGCCATTCATTAAAAATCGCTATTGGCTCGCTACTTTTGGCCTGAACCTCCACTTCTCCGTGAGCAGCTTCCTCCGCACCGGCCTCAGAAATCGACAAAATGTATTTCAGACCGTTCCTAACAAACTCAATTTTCCACGTGATGTCAGTGTAATCATCCCCATCAAAATTAACATAGGGAGAGATGGACGTTATTTCGCAACGATTGATCTTGTTACTTTGTATTGCAGCCCTTAGTAAACTATGCTTTGAGTTGCTTCTCAGCAAATCGAATTCTCTTACGCTAATAATGCTTTGATCTGCGGTGCACGTTTCGCTTGAATCATCGGCCAACAACTTGAATTTTATTCTTGCAGCGTAGGCCGTCAGCTCATCGTGGGATATTACGATAACGTCTCTCTGGTCGTTGGTATCGATTTCTGTTTCCCTCCAACTACTCGCTCCGTGTATTTTCAGCCAATCCAGAAACGATCTGTCATTAGCCAATACAGGATAACGTGCAAACAAATGGTAGATGTGGCTGAAGTTCATTTCAATCACCTCCTATGATGAGCCCACCGTAAGCGAATTGTACGAGTGCAGCCATGTATTTCGAAGACAATCAAAAATTAAACTAACTTCCCACGAAAAACCACTCTTCCACTGTTCTGTCATTCGGTTGGGCGACCCAAGCGCAGCTTAATGTCACGAAATGCCCGATAGCGGGGATTGGGGCTCTTAGATATATATACCGACCAATGCCGTCTGAGCAGCGATACATTACCGCTGCCGATGAAGCCTGGATGTTTAGACTCGATAGATCAAATTTAATGCGATCGCCAATCTTCAGAGTTTTTGCAATCAAAATTTGCTTGTAAACTCCGTGAGAACCAGATAGAGACAGGCGGACTTCGCTCTTATCGTCACATCCATCGTTGTTGGCAAAAATAAATGTGGTCGCTCTCGACATAAAGAGCGGATATCTTTGCTCGTCATTTTCATTTTCCATTTTTCTCACCATTTTCACTAGTTGAGCAAATGATTTTTTTCTTAGTCGAATTCTTTATTTTCACTCCAGAGTGACAGCACGACTATAGTAGATGCAAGGCTTTTGGAATTCTAGGTTTTCGCAGTTCAGCGCGAGCCTTTGGAGCATATAACCCCCCTTCCTATCGCCAAACCATCTGCGAAGCGATTGCAGCTAGATGGTTAGATTTCTCGATGAGGAGAACCGCGCCCTCACGCTCGGTCTCCGCCAAGAATGACGACGAAACCCCGAAAGATCGCGCTCCTCCGGGTTTTTCATTTTCGTTTAGCTTTGCCCCTTACCAACCGATCATCCCTACGTCGCTGTATAGTTCGAGATATTGGTAAGGGATCGTTCCGTATCCGCTGTTGCCCCAGAATGGACCCCAACTATTTTTGAACAGAAATCTTCCAGTACTGTTGTCCCATCCGCAGATGGCAATGCAGTGCCATCCAGCGGTATTTGGAGGAGACATTAGTTGTACGAATTCTGCGAGGAGGTTCGGAGACGGCATTGTTATATCGCCGGTCCACGGCCATGAGGCCCATACCACGGGGACGCTGGCAGAGACTACTTTCCGGCGGGCGAAAATCTGCTGTTGGATCGCGGTTGAGATAGGAAGACCGGGACTAGCCGGAGGGCTTGCTGGATTCTTGATGCCGGCTAAGATATTTGACCGTGGCCTGTTATATACGTAGCCAATCTCATTGAATCTGTAGCGCGCAGCACCTCC
>NZ_OFTT01000006.1 GCF_900250075.1 Cupriavidus taiwanensis | reverse complement strand
AAACGTTCTTCGCATAAGAATAGTTATGTCAAATATAGGCGACGGAGGCGCTGAAAATCCGCAGCGCCGGAAACAAAGTTGTGCTTGCGTAGATATGAAAATGCCATTGGGTTGCTCTTATGGTAAGCGACCAGTTGTTCCATCTTGAATAGATTGAAGCGATGAAGCATCGTCCCCACGAAGGAGGATCGTGGATACGATGGATCAAGTGTCGACAGTTGGCGGCCGCGCCGGCGGGAGTACAGCGCCGATTTTAAGGCGATGGTCATGGCACAGATTCGCCAGCCAGGAGCTTCGGTGGCGGGGGTCGCGCTCAGCCCACGCGCTCAACCCGAACATGGTGCACCGATGGATGCGAGAGGACCGTCAGCGGCAGATGCTGACGGCGCTGAGCGAGGGCCACGCGTTTGTTCCGCTACAGGTGGAGGCCCTGTCCGCAGTCAAGGGAGAGGTGTTACCGTGTAAGACGCCGGCGGCGGCAACGAGACCATCCGCATGGAGATACAGCGCCCAGGCGGCACGCTGGTTGTGCATTGGCGCTCTGTTAGCGGCGCAGCAATTTTCCCAACTGCTTCGAGACTGGCTTAGATGATCCGCATTGACTCGCTGTGGTTGGCCGTCGAACCCATCGACATGCGTGCCAGAAGCGAGCGGTTGCTGGCGCGCGTGGTGCAGGCCTTCGGCGCAGCCCAGTCTCATCACACCTACCTGTTCTCGAACGCCGGCCATACGCGCATGAAGCTTTTTGTGCATGACGGCTTTGGCGTATGGTGTGCCGTGGGCCGTCTCAACCAGGGGCGCTTTACCTGGCCTGCCTACAGGCCGAGGCCCTCAGATAGACGAAGTCTTCTGGCGAGCAACCAGGTCGGTGGTTACCACAGACCGTTCGTTTCGTGTCCAGCCGGCTTTGACTTGTCGGGGTGTGAGCACGGCCCTGGAAAACAGATCTTCGGCGGTCATCGTGCCGCGCCCGCAGCAGGACGAGCGGCTGGCGTGCCGCGATCCCCGAAGTCGCGTGCGTCGCCCACGCTGGACATCCCATTGCCCATTTAGCTATGTGACCCGGCAGGCTTATACCCCACCGAAGCCGGGCATCGCTGATCGCAAGGCGGTCTGCGGAATGCTCCAGCGCCGTCACGTGAGAAGGTTGCAATCCACTCCTCATGAATTTGATTCCCCGTCGTTGCGCGGCCGTCGCTTGTCGGCCAAAATCGGGCAGTCAGGCTGATCCTGCGGCGAACGCTCAAGCGTCCGATGCCCTCCGAAACCGGCCGGATGGAGTGCTTCGGCATCTAGGCCGAAGCCGACGTTCACAGGTCAGCGGAAAGAAAGGCTGCTATGTGACAGCCTTCTGTCATTCAGCGCACTTGCAGTCTGAACGGCAGCAGTCCCGACCGCCTGCCGTCGTGTGAATCGCCCGGAAGCATGTCTGGGTCCGGAAGCCACCATCAGGCCTGCGGAGCATCGATCGCCTCGTCGAGCTTGATGACGGTCTCGAGCATGCGCCGAACGATCGCCGCGTCGAACTCTTCCACCCGGTCCTCTTCATGGGTTCCCTTGTTCAGGTAGTTCCATTCGAGTTTGTGCTTCTCGCCATATCCAAGCATCTCGCCCAGGTGTGGCACGACTTTCTGGAACACTGTCACGTCCTTCCTGCTGAGGAACTGGTGAAGCCCCGTCGCCAAGCTCATGAGGTCAGGGTTTCCCGGCCCCATCATCCCCACACTTATCTGCGCCGACAGCTTCTTATTTGCAATCTTCTTCCAGAGACGGTTGAGCTCTTCTTCGAAGGCCTTTCGGACGTAACTCAGGGAGTCGCGCGTACGCCCTTCTTCGTGGCTTCGGACGGCCACCGTGAGGTAGTGGCGGGGCGAATCGAGCTTCACGATGATCTTCTTGGCGGCGAACGGCACGAGGAAGTCGATTCGGGTCACCGTTTCCTCGTACTTTTTCATTGGCACGGCGTTCTCGAGGCGCTTCACGAAATCCTCACCGTGGGTCGTGACGATGAGTTGCCTTTTGCCCACTTCTTCCGGATTTAAGATGAGGTCGATGATCGCGCCACGGTGCTCGTCGTCGATCGAGTTCACGACATCGTCGAATATCAGGAACGGGAGGCGGTCCGTGGTGATCTTCGCCAGCAGAATCGCGAGCCCGAGGCACCGAATGTGACCTTCGCTGAGGACCTGGAGCGCGTCGCACCTGTCCCCGTTTTCGAACTCGATCTCTATCCTCTCACCCACGGCCGTCGGCAGCCTCAGGGACTTGAGCCTGTCGGAAGCGTGATCGTTCTTGTTGATCTCGTTGTAGAACTTGAGCGTCTTTTCGTTGAGCTCCGCGGCCAGGGCCAAGGGCAGTCCGGCGTTGTAGGCCAGGAGCTTTTCGCGGAGCGAGACGTAAGCGATGCTGTAGCTCAGGTTTCTTGCGACTCCCGGTTTCTCTGCTTCCGCCTCCCTGATGAGCTCCTCGTTCTCCCGGTTGAACTTCGCGATAGCCTGCGTCGCCTCCGTCTCGCTCGTCGCGTTCGTAGCGATGAGGGTCGAGATAGCCACGATTTCCTCGAGGTCCTTGGAGATCGCGAGGTTATCATCCTCGAGCTTCTTGATCGCGGCTTTGGATTGTTCGACCTTTCCGTTATGAGTACCGGTCGCGTCCTTCAGCGCCTGAAGGAGCTCGCGCTTTGCCGGCACGGCTCGGAGGAAGGTCTCGATGCCCGCCGCATCCTTGGCGTCGGAAGCCTCGGCGCTGAACGAGCCGACCTCGGGCGCTCCGATGAACCCGACAGCAGCGGCGGGCGCGGGAAGCTTGGCGATTTTCGAAAGCAATTCCCGCCAGCCGAGGTTGAGGGCCTCCCGGATTTCCTTGATCCGTCCTTCGGCCCGCAGGGCGGCGTCGAATTGCTTCAGCTTTTCCTCCGCGTTGCTGTACGGGTCGACCGGAACGGCGAGTCGACCGTCGCGGTAGAGTTCGGAGGCGCACGCGGGACACTCGTTCCCGAACCTTTCGCGGTTCCCCAGAATCGCGCCGTAAAGGTTTCGAAGGGAAAGCTGATCCTTGTACTGGTTGAGGAACTCTTCCGATTCTGCCTTCTCTTTGATGAGCCGGAGCAGTCCGTCGGCGTCGGCTAGGATGTCGTCCGTCCCTGGATCAGCGGCCGTTTTAAGGTTCTGCAGGCGGCCGATTTCGGTGTTGTTAGCCTTTTGCTTGCCACCGTTGCCTTCGGGACCGGTTAGAGCTGCCTTGATTTTCGAGGTCCTTGCACTCCGGATATTTCCCGAGCAGCACGGCGCCTCGCGTTTCGGCGGTTTTGGCTTTCACCGGGAGGCCTTCGAGGATCACTTGGTGTCCGGCGATCCCCTTCGTCCGATCCGCGAGATCCTTCCCCTTTTTTCCGACGCAGTCCAGGTAAGGGTCGAGGCTCTCGTTGAACTGCGTTGCGAACGCGTTGAACTCTTCCAAGCCGAACAGCGCCGCTAACCGCGCCTGCTGGGCGGCCGGGGTATTGGCGGCCACCCGCGCGAATCCGTCGATCCGGTTCTTTTCGATGAAGCAGAATTCGAAAGTGCGGGGGTCCGCTTTCACTTCGATTCCCTTCTCCTCCGCGGTATCTCCGTACAGAACGGGTTTCGCCGACTTCCTCGATGTTGCGTTCCTGATGTAGTCCGAGACGGGTATCCGCTTTGATTCCGCTTCGTGGATCGAGGCGAGCAATCCGTATTCGAGCGCTTCACAGAGACTAGACTTTCCCGTCCCGTTCGGCCCATAGACGAACGTGTACGGGTTTTTGAATTCGAAAGAGTGCCTCTCGGAAAACCCACGAAAATGCTCGACCTCGACTTTGGTAAGCCGAACGATCTCCTTCTCGTTGACGTTCGCTTCGTCGGCCGCGATTTCGAGTGCCAGAGGCGCTGCCTCCCCCTTGTCAACGATCAGTTTCGCCAAGACTTTCCCTCGCCGGCCTCCGGCCGTCCCGACCGCCGCGACTTCGTTGAACCCCCCAGCATCAGGTTGGCCAGCTTTTTCTCGTGTTCGGACAGCGTCGGGGCCGATTTGGCCAAGAAGCGTTTGAATTCGACTAGAGACTTGGACATGTCCGTTCGCAAAGCGGTTGTTATCGGTTATGCGGTCGGGCGCGGATCGTCGGCACGATGCCTTCATTCTATGCCAAAGTATTTTCGGGGAAAGCCGTGTTCGACGTTTTGCGGAAGACGGCGAGGTGTCAAGCGACGACTTTTAGCCCGTAGCGGGCGCGTAACCCGACACGGTCGCCCGTCCACTTCGGTCGAGGTGCTGTCGAACAAAAGCTGGCTCGCCGTCCGCTCGACAGTTTCCTGCCATTGGGAGCCTAAACCCACGAACGTCCGGATTGGGTCGCGAAGAGACGACGGACAGAGCGCGGAGATCCGTGACGTGCCGCACCGCCTTCCCCTCCGATAACGAAGGTTCTGCCCGTCGAGGGGGTCGGTGCTACCACCGACCGTGCCCCGAGACATACCCCGCATTATGTCTAAAGTGGTTGAAAGCGCTTGCGGATGTTCTAGCGCATGAACATCAATGGAAGTGTTAACCTCCACGGCCGTGCCGTGGAACGCTCGTCGCATCGGAGGCCAACTCGGCCTCGATCAGTTCGATCGAAGGAAGATTCGTAATCAGCGGAGGGGGAACTTCCCGGATCAACTGATATTCCGCAACACCCATCGGCTTGGCCATTCCGCGCAACGCGTACTCAGCAACCAAGCGATTGTTTTCCTTGCAGAGCAGCAGTCCAATGGTAGGACTGTCGTCGGCGGCTTTCACTTGGGCATCGATCGCCGACAGATAGAAGTTGAGTTGTCCCGCATACTCGGGCCGGAAGGGCGTGGTCTTCAGTTCTACCACGACATAGCAGCGTAGCTTCAGATGATAAAAGAGCAGGTCGATGAAAAACTCGTCGCCACCGACCTCAAGACGATACTGTCGTCCGACGAAGGCGAAACCTGCGCCGAGCTCCAATAGAAACCGCGTAATATGCTGCGTTAAGGCGCGTTCAATATCTCGTTCCTGCGCATCCTCGCCCAATCCTAGGAAGTCGAAGATGTACGGATCTTTGAAGGCGTCGCGAGCCAAATCCGAATGTGCTGGCGGCAGGCGTTCCGCAAAATTACTCACTGCCCGCCCCTGCCGCTCATGGAGGCGAGTCTCGATCTGCATTACCAGGACATTGCGAGACCAGCCATGCTCCAAGGCCTGTGCGGCATACCATTCTCGATGCTCGTTGCTCTTGAGCTTGTCCAGCAATGTGCAGAGGTGAAACCAAGGCAATTGTGCAGCAGCCTGCTGCACAAATTCCCCGCTCGGCCAGGCTTCGGCCAATGCCCGCATGTATTTGAGGTTGCGGGGCGAGAATCCCTTCATGTCAGGAAAGGCGCTTCGCAAGTCGCTCGCCAACCGGTCAATGACCTTAGCCCCCCACCCCTGCCGCCCTTGGCGCTCGAGGATGTCATGGCCGATTTGCCAATATAGGCAGACCAACTCCCGATTCACAGACAACAGAGCGCGTTGCCGAGCATGCTCCACGCGACGCTTCAGCTCGTTTAGCCATTCCTTGTACTCGGGCGCGGGGAGAGTCGTATCAGTCATTGCTTAGAAGCGGTTCTGTTAACACTGATTATCCCGGTAATCTGCCTCGCGATCAATGTGTATAATTAGGCGCTTTTTCCGAAGATCCACGACCTACTGCGGCGAACGGGCCCTTCCAAAGCCGCTATTTAGCTACTTCTCGAGTGCCATTCGACTCCTGGCGCCTGCGATTCTCGCCTGTCTATAAGGCATTCGTTATCGGACCTTATGCCCTGCTGCCACAGCGCGCGCAGTGTTGGACAGGTCGAAGCTACCGGTCTGGAAGGGGCGGTTACGATTGGCGCCGTAGTCATCCAGAAGCAGGATGTGCTCGGGGCCATTGCCCATCACACCGTGGCCGCAGAAGTACAGTACGCCCACATTGTTGGGGTGGCGTTGTACCTCGTCGAGCCAGCGGTCGAAGCTAAGGGCATCGAGGCCCGCTCGATGTCATGCATGGCACCGGCCGCGTTGAGTTGCTCGCCCTGTTCCGAAGAGACCAGGATCTCCAGCGTCGTCAGCGGCGCGTTCGGGTTGTGCAGGCCGCCTCGTGCGCCATTGCCGTTGAGTATCCAGCGCGCCAAGTGCATCGCGGAGATCGGTGGCGACTGCTAGACATTGAGCCCGAGGTGCACCCAGCTGCGAGGTTCCGGCCCACCGCGCAGATGGCGGTAGTAGCCGACGCCGATGATTAGCACATGCGTGCCCCGTGTCTCGTCGATGGGGCGCAGTCGAATCTGTGTCATCGTATCATTGTCCCCCTAGGCGCTGACCCAGTCGCTTGTAGAAGCTTGGCCACTTGAAGTAGCCGGAATGCGCACCCGTGACGGGGTAGCCGGTGTTGTACTTGAAGTCATGGACCGTATCGGGCACGGCCGCAGTGAAGACCGTCAGGACCAGGAAGCCCAGTACGTCATTGGTGTCGACGATATTCAGCCAGCGCTTGGCCCGCGTCGGCGATGCGATGGCTTCGCGAGGAGTCGCTGCACGGTCTACGCGACCGGGACTGCTCCACTGCAGCGACATCTCCTCGAACAGGCCGACTTGCGAGCCGACGGTTACCCAGGCGTCGATTTCTAGCTCGGAGTCCTTAGCATAGTGGGTCAGGATGTCGTAGACGATCTCACCACCGAAGCTGTGGCTGATGACCACCAGGGGTTCCTTCTTTACGCGCGCGAGTGCCGCAGCCTGCCGAAGTGCCTGGAGGACGCTCGAAGCAATCGGGCCTGGCTGCGCGCCATCCTCCCGCTCGGTGACGTAGCGGAACGCGTCGCCGATGAACGCGGCGAGTTTGCGGGTCAGGGACCGGCGCGAAGGGCCGACAATGGCTTGGGACAGTTGATCCGGCCCTAGTAGCTTCAGCCGTTTGGCGCCTTCTTCCAACATGGCCCAGAAGCCGGCGCCGCCAAAGGTCTCGTCCTTGTCCGCAGGCTGCAGCGGACTGACGACATCGACGACCAGCTCCAGTACATCGTCCTCCGTGGCCAGCGCCAGCCAGGGCTCTGCCGTATCGGCCAGGCGAAGCTGAGCCAGTTGATACGCCTTGGCCACAACTAGGATGTCTGCGTCGGTCTTGGCATCCTGGATGAGAGCATCGAACAGTAGATCGATTGCCACATCCGGATGCTTGCGCGCTAAGGCGTGCAGAGTATCTCCTGTCTGCACGGCGCCCTCGGCCACCGCAATCCCCAGCGATGGCGGCAGTTCGTTCTCATCAGATCCGAATGTCTCGACCTCGCTGCCTTTGGGAATCACCGCCAGGTCGCGCCAGAAGCTGACCCCGTCGCCGCCCCAATACGGCGCGAACACCTGGTGTGCTGGATCAATACCGACGACGGGCGCGACGATTTCCGTGAGGAAAGCCGTCCGCATTCTCTCTTCGCGAAGATAGTTGGCGTCCTGGCGATTGTTGACGCCGTGAACAAACAGGAATGGCATGACAAATACCCTCCTAACGCTGTTGCGCTGTCACCTTAGCCGGAAATCGACAGTTGGGGAGTCCACACCGAAGTGCGTCGCGCAGAACAATCGATCGCGATCAGTTGATCGCCTTCGTCCACCTCTGGCGCCGGCAACGACTTGCCTACGTAGGCCGAGTGGCAGAGACCGGCCAGAAAACCGACCATGACGTCGGGGGGGGCGATGACTCTTATCGAACGGCTTTCAGCAGCCACAGGGACCTCGAGATTGGCGCTCCAACTCCTCATTATGATCGCCTGCGGGATCCTTCGGATTGGAAACGGGTACTTGGCGAGCGGGTCCGTGACACCTATTCCGCCCTTTTTGCAATGGATCCCAATATCTACGCCGCTAACGAAGGAGAATTATAGGGAGCGAACAAGTCGGATCACCGGAAAGGATGAAGAGACTGTCAGACGCTAGAAAAACGCCAGCGCAGTTCCCGACGCTGCGTGCAAACCGACGTGCATCTCGGGTGGGAGACTATGTGCATTGTCCCCCCCGGTACGGCAGTCAGGGCTTTTTCTTCTTCTCTTCCTCGACGGCTGGCTCGATCACGACCTCCACGGCTTCGACTACTTCTGTCGTGACTTCTGTCGTGACTTCGGTCGTGACCTCCGTGGTGACTTCGGTGGTCACTTCAGTCGTGACGTCGGTGGTTGTATCTGTAGTCGTGACGGGCTCCGCCTGGGTTTCCGTGGTCGTGTCGGTCGTCGTGTTCTCCGGCGGCGGATTATCCGGCTTGATCGGCTCGCCCGGGTTCGCGTACGCCTCCGGCACGCCGTCCTCGAGACCAGGATCGACATCCTCAGCTTGCTGTTGCGCAGCGGTGATTTTGCCCCCCTCCCAGGCGGCGATCTTGTAGCCGAGATAGATAAATTGAATTCCAGATAGTACCGTCATTACATAGCCGGCGATCGTGAAGACCTTTTGCAGAGTCGATTCCTGATACCCCCCGCCGCCTGAATAGGGTTGGCCGAGAATACCGGAGAACGGTAACGATCCGCCGCTTTGCGTTTGCTGAATAGTGCCATAGAACGAATTGCCAACGTACCCGCTCGAGGTCGGTGTCGTGATCCGCGTAAAAGTGATCGAACCGCCCGCAGAGTTGCCGCTGAACGGCCAGGTCAGCGCATTGGTGTTGACGTCGTAATTGATGCCTTGCAGATTCGCGCCGCTCAGCGTGACCTGCGTATTGCTGAGAACGTTCAGCGGCGGTCCGGCGGAATAGGTGTCGCCGGCGTTCGTCATGGTCGTCTGCCCGTAGACGCCAATCCAGTCGGACAGTTGAGTCGGCGTCGACAGCACGCCACTGTATTGCTGTACCCGACCCGTTTCGCTTTGCTGGAGCGTACCGAAGAACGTCGGTCCGGTGTAACCGGTCGACGTCGGCGTTGTGATCGTGCTGAACGCGACATTGCCGGCGGTTGCGTTGCTGTCGAGCCCCCAGCTTAACGTGTTGCCAACCGCGCAATACGTAAAATTCTTAATCGGCGTTTGATCGAGAATGACAGAACTCGCGTTCTGGACGATGAGCGCCGGCCCTTTCACGTAACTGCCGTCCGCCTGCTTGAGCGACGCCGAGCCGTAGTTGCCTGACCAGTTGTCTAGTGGAAACGACACGATCGCCCCGATTTGGCCGGAATACGGTAATGCACGCGAGCCGGGAGAGCAGGTCGTCTGGGTCAAGGTGCCGCTGAAGAGCTGGGGTTAGGCAGCGCCGCCCCCTCCGGCTCGTTGCAGGGCTCTTCCCTTGAGCTTCCTGCGCCGTGGCCGCCGAACTTCCGACCTGCCGAGCTTGCTAAGTCAGAATGGGGCGGACCGGCCGCGCCCGCCAAGCTGTCGTTCAGTACAAGAAATCGATTAGGAAACGCTCGGGCTTTTTGCCAATCCACGCGGGAGCCCTACCGCGCCCCGACCAGGTCTGGCCCGTCTTCGGGTTGCGGTACCTCGGACGGGGCGCGGCC
>NZ_OFTT01000005.1 GCF_900250075.1 Cupriavidus taiwanensis | reverse complement strand
AGTCTTGGTCGGAACAGCGCGGGCAGCGGGCTCAACCGGCCTGCCCGCAATGTCCTCAATGCTGAGGTCATACTCCTGCATCCACTGCCGAATCTCCTCCACGACCTTTGGCACTTCCGTGGCTCGCAATTGCTCAAGTTGAGCATTGACAGATGCCAGTTGAGCGAGCAGTGAGGACTGGGATGGGCTTTGGGTTGCGGTAGGCGCTTTTTGCTCCTGTCGCGGCTTCCGGGTTCGCGTCTTCTGAGTCGGCGCATTCGGGGCAGCCTCCACTCCAGGCAGTGTTATCTGCTTCGGCCCGCGCTTCCGGGTTGAGGTCTCTTGAGTTGTGACTTCCGGAGCGGCAACTTCAGCCAGGATTTTCGGCTTCCGACCGCGCTTCGAGGTCCGCCTCTTTTCCGGCGCTGCTTCCGGAGTGGCAGTTTCGGTGAGCGCTTTCGGCTTGGGACCGCGCTTCGGGGCCCGCGTCTCGTCAGGCGCTGCTTCCAGAGTGGCGGTTTCCGCGAGCGCTTTCGGCTTCCGACCGCTCTTAGGGGCCCGCCTCTCTTCAGGCGCAGCTTCCGGAGCTGGGGCGTAAAGCGGTGCTACGGGGGCAACCGTTTCGGTCAGATTGTCCTGGGCGGCAGTTTCCATCGGTTCGTCCGTGGCCAGAACTTCAATCGGAGCTTCAGCCGCGGCTTCAGTGGTCGCTTCCGCGGGCATGGCTTCAATGGGCGCTTCCCGCGCGTCGGATTTAGTCAACGCGGCCGAGGCGGCAGCTTCCCTCGATTCTTCCGGTGCCACGTCTTCCGTTGAAGCGGCCGGGGCTGCGTAAGGCCGTCGGCGCCGATATGACACGATCGCCGTCGGGCTGCTATCCCGGCTTGTCGACCAGAAGTCCAAGCGTCGGGGCTGAGTGTCAACGCTGCCACTACCGACGCATGCACCACTGGCTTCACCAATGACGGGATCAGCGTCACGCATCGCCTCAGCGATGGGCAGCTCCATCTGACCAAGTCCGTCCGTCGCATTGCTCGCGACAAAGGGTTCAACTTCTTGCTCTGGGGCCAATTTGTTTTCCTTCATTGAAGTCACTGCAGGTGCAGACGCTTCCTAATCCCATGGACGGTGAGACCTTGTCTCTTGCGTGTCGTTCGCTTCTCGCCTGCGCCAAGCCTTCCTTCCGAATTCTCGCGCCTAATCGCACAGCCTCGCCCTCGTCACATCCGCCATTGGACAGAGGGCCGAATGCGTCGGTGATACTATCCAACCCGGTAAAATTCCTTGCTCTGCCCCGCATTGACCGCCCGCCGCAGCCAGTCGGGCATCTCGCCCTACCCGTCCCAACTCTGCCCCGCGGCGTTACGGTAGCAGACCACCGGCGCTGGCGCGGATGGAGGCGGGGGCGGCGGTGGAGGGGCGGTGGATCGAAGCACCCCGCCGCGGCGAGTTCCGACTGCACCGTGGCCAGGTCGTCGGCCGCTTTCCGCGCTGCAGCGTCGGCAGGCCGCAAGCCGCGTGGTGAGCGCCGCGACCTGGGTTTCGAGTCGGGCACGTGTCTCGGCCTGCACCACCGCCGCGTCGCGGGCTTCGTGGCGGGCTGCCGCCAGTTCGGCTCGCAATTTCTTCGACCAACCGATCGCTCTTTTGGCGCGCAGTGCGCTCCGCATCCAGTTCGCGCAAAGCGCGGCGCTCGCTGGCCTGCCCGTTCCTACGCGATGACGGTCTGGTCGCGGACCCGCCTCAGCTTCGTCGAGAATTGCGTCCGCAATTCGTCCAGCTTCCGGCGTGCAGCCTTCGGCACTTGGCAGGTGCCGGGCCAGGCCGTGCGTCCCCAGGATATCCGTTCCAGCGTGTTGTTGACCATCGAAGGCGAGCTTGACGACATATCCAGTTGCGGACAGACTCACGCTACGCATGACCTGTGCCGCGGCTTGTCCTCGCGCTACAAGCGTCTCGTCAATATCCCGGGAGGCAGTCACTACGATTTGGTCCGTGGCCCAACCTGGAGTACCAAAGTCTTCCCCAGCATTTGCGACCTGATGCGGCATGCTGCGTAGCCGCTTGGCAGGCGAACGTGCGCGAAACGCGCCGGCAGGTCCACTACGACGTTCCGCTGTTTGAACCTGACGCAATAGCGGAAGCGCGCAAGCGGCCAAATACCCTGGCTCGAAGATTTCGAGTGCAAAGGGCAAGAAGTCTTAAAGTTCGCGCCTGTTGCCATTTCCGGGCAAAAAGGGTATTTACAAAAAGTCCAAGCGACGGTGCCGAATGCATGCGCCAATTCGCACGGCTCGCCATTACGCCCCCAGGACGAGGCCATTATAGCTTGCGAATCTTTGACGCTTGCGGTCCCTTCAGACCTTGCGTTACCTCGAATTCCACCTTCGCACCTTCCTCCAGTGACTTGAACCCGGTTTGGATTTCCTTGTGATGAGCGAACAAGTCATTGCCGCCATCATCGGGCGTGATGAATCCATATTGTTTTTTCGCTGTTCAACCATTTCACAATACCGGTCGCCATCTCATCCTCGAAACTTGTGTTGTACATGTCTGGCCCTCTCCGCCACATATTGCAGGTGGGAGCCTACGTTGAAGAGTGAAGAGGATATATTATGAGACGTGCTGGCGCCACACACCAGCGCAAGGGGCGTTTAGACGAGGCTCCGTGCTGACAGCGAACGACAAACGACGATACCGCAATTGAATCGGGAGCCGTAACCCTAGCGGAAGCACCGACGTGGCAGTGAGTCGTCCTGGCTTAGCTTGCAGCGCACGTGGTCGGCGTTACAGGTCCACCCGTCGCGACGGACGCATATTGGATGGATTAACTGTTACAATTTTGCAACGCGCGAGCGCCTGCGTGAGCTGGTCGGCCAGCAGCGCCTCATCTTCGACGATTAGGATGCGCATGGCGTCAGGGCTTGCGGACGCGCTCGAGATCGCGCCCCTTGGCTTTCAGCCAGGGTCGCGTCGCGGGCATCGTACTTGAGCTTGGCCACGGTGCTGGTCGGCAGCAGCAGCTTGACTTCGTATTTCCAGATGCCGTCGTCCCGATCGAGCTTCACATCGATCACATCGCCGCTGTACTGGCGCGCGACCGTATCAAGGATGCGCGAGAGCGGCAGGATCTCGCCGGAGCGCAGCGCGGCGCGGGCGCGGGCGCGATCGGCGGCGTCGGTATCGGCGTGGCCCAGGCCAGGCACGCCCAGCACGGCCGCAATCAGGCCGATTCGAACGAGACGGCGCACGCCGCCGGAAAACGGGGAAAGGTGCAGAGACGTCAGGGGGCACATTGTCAAGGAAGCAACCTGAACATTACCTGAACAGGCCGCTCAGGCACCATTCAGGTCGCTCCCCGCATCATGCCGCCATCTTAACGCCCCACCCCTGCCATGCTCGCCCTCGCAACTTCACAAAGCTGCCGCGCCTGAACCGTCTGGGCGCGGCCCTCATTCAAATGACGGCGCTAGCTGTGGCGATGGCGGTTGCCGGCTCGCCGTTCTGGTTCCAGACGGTAGGCTTCTGAAGCGTACATGCCAAATGTAGCAACCGCGCGCCGAGTCAATCACTGCGACTGAGCTGCGCGCGCTCGGCGAGGGGCGCCGGCAGTGCAGCCGCGGCCCCGTCGTTTTCAAGTGGAATCTTCGCGTCTCTCGCTCTCTCGTACACCTACCATGACTACTGAAGCGGCCAATTTCTGCCGGCCGGCAATTGGGCCGCACTGCAAAAAAATCTGCCCAAATTGAAGACGGTTGGGGAGCCACCGGCCACCTCACTTAAGCGGCTCCAGGTCTAGTTCGACGATAACGGACGCATTTGTATGCCGGCCAGGAGAGCAGCACAACCAGCGCTACTCTAATGACATGAAATCCGGTCACTATTGGCACGGCTAGACCGAGCGCATCCGCAGCGATGCCCATGTCCGCCATCCCACCTGGCGCTAGACTGAGCACTCCCGTCGAAGCGGGCATCCCCAGAAACTTTGCGAGTGCGACCCCCCCTAGCGCTGCCATGCCAATACTGACCAGGCTGTACAGGACGATAGGCACCAGCAGCCTGCGTGACGCAGCTAGAGACTCCGGGCTAAACCGCGCTCCAAGCGAGACAGCGACGAGGATTTGTGCACACACACTGATCCATCTTGGGACTTCCTCCAGTACGGCGAGATCGGATGCTGTTACTCCCGCGGTGACAAACAGCGGGATAAGGGCATATGCGTTCGGGAAGTTGTAGCGCTTTGCCGCGACCGCACAGCAAAGTGCGATGCCGGCGAGGAGCACTAGCGGGATAGTCGGCAAGAAGCTCGCCCCGTGGATTTTCAGGTGAGGCGTAAGTTGCGCCCCATACTGTACGGCAGCGGGCACGATGGATACTGTGAGCAATACCCGCAGCATGTGCGAGGTGACGACTTGGTCGATGCAAGCCCCTTCCCGCTCGGCTGCAACAGCCATCTCGGGGGCTCCACCCATGGCGGTCGCAAAGTGGGCGGTCGCTCGGTCCACTCCGGCAAATTTTGAGATTGCCCAGCCTCCAATCAGCCCAAAGAGAATCGCGACGAAAGCTGCCGCCACCATGTAGGGGACATAGGTCGCTATCTGAGCAACCATCGAGGGGGTGAAATGCAGACCTAATGCGACCCCGATTAACCATTGGCCAGTCGCGCGAAGCCAGCGGGGAGTGTCAAAGCGAGATCCCGCAAGATTGCATAGCGCGACGGTCAATAGCGGGCCTATCAGCCATGGTACTGGCGCATGCACCATCGCAAAGGCTGCCCCAGCACTGCCGCCGATTAGGAGCGCGCATAGCGCTTTGAGAACCTTTTCCACTTGAAACTCCTTACGCACTACTGGTCGGGAACCTCGTCGCCTTTCTTCGAATGCATTGCTTCAAAGTTCACACGCGCTGACGCAAAAACGGGAGGCGTTCCATTCGGACCCCCTCCCGTTCAGACGACCTGGCTGCCCAACTCGATCACACCGTACGCTCAGTCGTCCTCAGCGAGGCGAATCCCACGCCGCCGAAGGATGTATGGCACAAACAGGATGAGGAACGTAGCGCCCAACAGCGTTGCCGAAATCGGCTGAGTAAAGAACACGAGCCAGTCGCCTTGGCTGATAGACATCGCCAGCCGAAGCTGCTTCTCAGCCATGGGACCCAGAATCATGCCCACGATGACGGGAGCTACGGGAAAGTCGAATTTCCGCATCGCAACCCCAGCCCACCCAATCAGAAACATGAGGACCAGGTCAAACCACGACTGACGCATGCCGTAGACACCAATCGTGGCAAAGACCAGAATGCCTGCGTAAAGGTATGGTCGTGGAACGTTGAGCAACTTCACCCACACCCGCACGAGCGGCAGGTTCAATACCAGGAGGATGACATTGCCAACGAACAGCGAGGCGATCAGAGCCCAGACGATATCGCCCGAGGTTTGAAACAACAGTGGACCCGGCTGGAGGTTGTAATTCTGAAATGCCGCCAACATGACTGCCGCCGTCGAAGACGTCGGAATGCCAAGCGTCAGGAGCGGAACGAGCGCACCAGTCGCGGAGGCATTGTTTGCGGCCTCAGGGCCAGCGACGCCTTCAATGGCACCAATGCCGTGATTCGGCGCGAACTCTTGCGGATACTTGCTGAGCTTCCGCTCCGTCGCATAAGACAGGAACGTCGGAATCTCCGCGCCGCCAGCAGGGATCGAGCCAAACGGAAATCCGATAAGCGCGCCGCGGATCCACGCCGGGACCGAGCGCTTCCAGTCGCTAGCCGTCATATGAAGCGACGACATCTTATGGACCTTGGTATCCCCTTCCCCCTCATACAGAACGTTGTAGAGGGATTCCGAGACAGCAAACAAGCCAACAGCGACGAGCACGACTTCGATGCCGTCGATGAGCTCGGGCACGCCTAGCGTGTATCGCGCAAACCCCGAAACGCTGTCCATACCAATCAGGCCGAGCATCAGACCAAGCCCCAGACTGGCCATGCCGCGGAGCAGAGAGGCCCCAAGCAGCGACGACACCGTGACAAATGCGAGGACCAGGATCGCGAAGTACTCCGTCGGTCCGAACTGAAGCGCGAAGGCGGCAATCGACGGCGCAAACAGCGTCACCAGCACTGTCGCAATCAAGCCTGCCACGAAGGAGCCGATCGCTGCAGTGCTGAGCGCCGGGCCGGCACGCCCGTTCTTCGCCATCAGGTTTCCTTCCATGGCGGTGACCATAGAGGACGACTCACCCGGCGTATTCAACAAGATCGATGTCGTTGACCCACCGAACATTGCGCCGTAGTAGATCCCGGCGAACATGATCAGCGCGCCGGTGGGCTCCACCTTCGCAGTCAGAGGCAACAACATCGCGACGGTCAGCGCCGAGCCAATGCCAGGCAGCACCCCAATCATCGTACCCAGCAAGCAGCCAACGAATCCCCACATCAAGTTTTCCGGAGACAATGCTGCGCCGAACCCCTGCAGGAGGGGCATCCATACTTCGACCATTTTTTCCACCAGTATCTAGTTACTCGTCAGATCCACGAGTTGATGAGAGCGGGCAGCGGAACACCCAGGCCTTGTGTAAAGCCCAAGTAGACGGGGACCGTCAGCGCCAGGCCAATAAGGATGTCCTTGGCCCAACGATTGCTGCCAAATGCCCGTGCGGCGGCGACAAACAGCAGTGTCGAAGACAACACGAAGCCAATCTGCGTAATGAGCAGTGCATTCACGAGAAGGCCGGCGGAGATCCACAATGCGCTACGCATCTGCTTGCCACCCAGTGGTGCTGCGGCGGCCGCCTCTGCGGGTAGGAAACGAAATCCTCCTTTGATCCCCTGCCATGTCAGCCCAACGCCAACCATAAACAGCAGAAAGGCAACTGCAAACGGAAACGCCTGTGCGCCGATAATTGTGTACCCCTTGTCTTGGGGGAGCGCCAGCGCCCCTGCGACTAGCATCATGGAGCACGCCAACAGGGCCGCACCAATAAGCACGTGTGCGTAGTTCGGGGATGCCGGCTTATCGAGACTCACGTCTTCCTCGGGAAACTGCATAGGTTGCAAGTGTTCACTCGTCTTCATAGCAGTCCACTGTCCTTCAGCGCCTTTTCATAGCGCGAGCTCTCCGCCTTTAAAAAGGCATCCAGTTCCGGCCCCGTGATCAGTGTCGGGGTCCAGTTGTTCGTCTTAAGCGCTACCTGCCAGGAAGGCGATGCGGTGGCTTTGGTTACTGCGTCGACCAGACCCTGCTTTTGAGGCGCGCTGATGCCGGGTGCGCCAAGGAAGGCGCGCCAGTTCCCAGTCACGACGTTGTAGCCCAGTTCTTTGAGCGTCGGCGCGTTCACGCCGGGGATGCGGGTCGGCGACGTGACGGCGAGCAGCCGCATCTGGCCGGCCTCAACAAACTTGGCAATCTCCGGGTATCCGCCAGAAATTACAGTCACGTGCCCACCCAGTACGGCAGCGTTAGTTTCTCCGCCGCCTCCAAGCGGGATGTAGTTCACCTTATCCCCAGACACCCCGACGTCACGAGCCAGTTCGAGGATGCCCAAGTGGTCGATACCGCCCTTCGAGCCGCCACCCCAACGAACGCTCGTTGGCTCCTTCTTAAATGCTGCGAGGAGGTCCGCCATCGACTTGTACGGCGAGTTCTTACCCACGGCGAGAACGTTGAACTCCGTGAACACCACTGCGACAGGCGTCGCCTGCATCAGAGACGTGGTCGACCGGCTTTGCAGGATGCCGGTGACCGTGTTCACGCTGGTAACAATCAGGGCGTTGGGGTCCCCCTTGTTGGCGTTCACGAATTGCGCCAGGCCAATGCTGCCACCGGCGCCAGCGCGGTGCTCATAGGAAACCGATTTTGCCTGGCCGGACTCCTGCATGGCTTTGCCCAGCGTGCGGGCGGCTTGGTCGAAGCCACCACCGGGCGTACCGGGGATCATCATCTTGACGCTGTCGAGTGCAAACGCCGACGTAGACAGCGCGAGAACCGCGCAGAACTGCATGGCCTTTGCAATGAGGCCGCGTGAACGAATCATTCGTATCTCCATATCTTCTGGTATTTGCGTAGTCAAAGTACAAACAGGTTGGTACTTTGCGCTTGCAAAGAACGTTAGCGACGACACAGAAGTACGTCAAGCACGGAAGGGCCAAACCTCGGGTAATCACGTAAAGCGTTTGTCAGGAAGGCTGTAGTCGCCCGAGATGATCCAAGAGGCCTTTTGGTCATATGAATCGCGACTTTGGCGGCGGCCAACATCGCCTTGGCCACTCGTGAAAGGGCGGGCAACAGCTTGTGTGCTCAACGGTGCGGTGTATTGGTCCCCGAACGCGCCTTTTTGACGTCTATGCGTCACTAACCTGGGGTGTTTAGTGCCTGAACGCAGCATCTCAGACGCCCGCCGGTACAATTCCTTCCCCTTTTTGGTATTTTAGGTTGACATAGTACGTTTCGGGGCTACACTACGAAGTCGCGGCAGATGGTGCCGGACACACACTTACATCGGAGATAGATAATGAGGATTCTTGTTCTGCCGTGCGACGGCATCGGCCCGGAAATCGTTGGCGCAGCGATGGACGTCCTGAAAGCAGCGGACGCCACTTTTAAGCTGGGCTTGGAATACGACTACGACGACGTCGGTTTCGTTAGCCTGGAAAAGTACGGCACCACGCTCCGTCAAGAAGTTCTGGATCGCGCCAAGACTTACGACGGCATCATCCTCGGTACGCAATCGCATGCCGACTATCCCACCCCCGAAAAGGGCGGTCGTAATGTGTCGGCTGGTTTCCGTGTTGGCCTGGACCTGTACGCAAACGTGCGGCCGGCCCGTACCCGTCCGTTCCTGCCTTCGAACATGAAAGAAGGCAAGACCATGGACCTGGTGATCATGCGCGAGGCCACGGAAGGCTTTTACCCGGATCGCAACATGAGCAAGGGCTGGGGCGAAGTCATGCCGAGCCCCGACATGGCTCTGTCGATTCGCAAGATTACCGCTCACTGCAGCGAACGTATTGCCCGCCGTTCCTTCGAGCTGGCGATGCAGCGTAACAAGAAGGTCACGGCCATCCACAAGGCCAACAGCTTCCACATGACCGACGGCCTGTTCCTGGAATGCGTGCGTCGCGTGGCGGCAGACTTCCCGGAAGTGACAGTCAACGACGTTCTGGTCGATGCAATGGCGGCTCACCTGGTGCGTGACCCGTCCCGCTACGACGTGATCGTGACCACGAATTTCTACGGCGACATCCTGTCGGACCTGGCCAGCGAGCTGTCGGGCAGCCTGGGGCTTGCTGGCTCGATCATGGCGAGCGACACGAACTGCTGCGCCCAGGCCCAGCACGGCTCGGCCCCGGATATCCAGAACCAGGACAAGGCAAACCCGACGTCGATGATTCTGTCGGTAGCCATGCTGATGCAATGGATCGGCGAGCGACGCAACAAGCCGGAGTTCCTGCGCGCCGGCACAGCGATGGAAGCTGCTGTCGACAAGGTTCTGGAAAGCCCGGCCACCCGTACGCCCGACCTCGGCGGCACGCTGGGCTGCAAGGCCTTCGGTGAACTGGTTGCCAAGGCAGTGAAAGCCGCCTAATTCCGGACGCTCTACCGCAGGACAGGGCAGGTTACACGCCGTCCGCGACGGCAGTGTCCTGCCCTTATTGTTTTCCGCAGATTGCGCATAGTCCCATGGCAACGACTCAGACATTCGTACTTGCGGCGGTTGCCGCTCAGTTGCACGTTCTCAGCTTGCAAGGTGCCGACGCAGACGCCCGGCAACGCTCGACCGTCGACGTCGGCCTTCCCGTCCAGTTTGCAGTTTCGCACCCCTTCCTTCCACTCCTCTACATCGTATGCAGCAATGGCGGACCAGGCGGGCGCGCAGGCGACACGCACTTCGTGAAAGTCCTTCGCATGAATGCGATGGGTGGCACCACATTGGCACAGGTCGAGATCCCACTTCCGCATCGCCCCATTCACGTCGCGGTTGATCCATCGGCTCGGTTTCTCGCCATTACGTTTGCACGGCCAGCGACAGTTCGAGTCTTCGAGTTGAACAACGATGGCTACATCGGCTTCCGACTGGATACCGTAACCAGGCCCGACATCGGCGTGTTTCCGCACTCAGTGCATTTCGGCAAGGGCGGCAACACTGCAGTCGTTTGCGCCCGCGGCAATGATCTGCGCCCAGGATTCGAAGAGGACATCGGTCAGCTGCAGACCTATTCCGTAGAGGGCGGCAAGTTCAAGCGAATCCAAGAAACTGCCTACTCACCAGGTCTGGGCCCCAGGGATGTCGCTGAGCATCCCACACGTCCTTGGCTATACGTTGCGCTTGAACGCGGCAATGCCATAGCGCTGCACTCCTTTGAAACAGGGGTGCCGTCCGAAGCTACATTGAACCGGTGGTCGGTATTGCAGCTGCCTCCCGCACGCCGACAACGGGTTGGGAACGTGCTGGTCCACCCTTCCGGGCGTTGGCTTTACGCCGCCAATCGCGCCGACGCGCTAGTGAGTCAAGGAGACAGCCGACGTCTCACGGAGGGAGAGAACGAGCTTGTCGTGTATGAGATCAGCACCGACGACGGTTCGTTGACTGAGCGCCACCGGCTGGATGCTGGCGGCATTGAGCCACGCACGCTCTCGCTGTGTGAAAACGGCAATTACTTGATTGTGGGAAATCAGCTGTCCGCCTACAGGGACTGCGCCGGAAAGCTGACCAATACGCCGGCCTCTCTGCGTATCATGGAGATCCACTCGGATGGCTGTCCCTCCCCTTACTGGAACCTCGATTTTCCGGGACAGGAACTGATTTGGTCGGGATCCATCACGGTGAATTGAGAGTCCCGGCTGGAGGGCGGCAGTTGCTGCTCTCCTCCCGAAGAAGCGATGCGCAGACCTGAGCGGCGTGTTCAGTTGCCGTTCAGGTAGCGTAGCGCATCATGACAAAATACAACGACGAAAAAAGCGACCATGTCACAAGATAAAATGTCTCGACCGCTCCTCGACGTCCTCACCCAAGTGGCCTTCCTGGTCGTAGCGATGAGTACCGCTGCGCTTCCTTTCTGGTATTGCACCCTATGCCGCTGACGAACGCAGCACTAAATTGCATTCGCAATTGCGGCAAAGTCCTCGGCCACGAGTGAAGCGCCGCCGATAAGGCCTCCATCGATATCGGGTGCGTGGAACAAACTGGCTGCACTCTGCGGCTTCACGCTACCGCCGTACAGAATGGGCACTGTCCGAGCGCTGTGCTCACCTAGCTTTTCCGACAAGCATCCACGCAGAAACGCGTGGGCTGCCTGTGCTTGCTCGACAGAGGCGCTCTTGCCGGTGCCAATCGCCCATACTGGCTCGTACGCAATGACAAGCCGGGAGGCTTGTTCTGTCGTAAGCATCTCCATAATTGTGCGCAACTGTTGGCCAATCACTGCCTCGGTGTTCTCGCTCTCACGCTCCACGAGCGTTTCGCCCACGCAAAGAACAGGTTGTACTCCCGCCTCGAGTGCTCGCTGCACCTTCTTGGCCACAGTGACGTCCGTCTCACCGAAGTATTGCCGGCGCTCAGAGTGCCCGACAATGACATAGGCACAGCTTGCATCCGCGAGCATTTCAGCACTGATTTCGCCGGTGAATGCCCCCGGCTTGAACTCGGACACGTTCTGGCCCCCGTGGCTGACTGTCGAGTTCGCGAGCAATTCTCTTGCTTGTTTCAAATAGACGAAAGGGACGCAGACAGCGACATCGGCCGAGTACGTTCCCACGGCGATTTCTGCCAACAAGTGGTTCGCTAGCGCGCTGCTGCCGTTCATCTTCCAGTTGCCAATCACGAGCGGCTTCATCTGGCTCTCCCTCACTTCCAAGTTCTGGAACCGTACGCGTCGATGGGCAGATAGCTGGACCGGATCGGTTTCAGATCAGCGTCGAGGTCATAAACGAGTGGTACCCCGTTGGGGATGTTCAGGCCGACGATGTCGCTGTCGGAGATGCGATCGAGATATTTCACCAGTGACCGGATGCTATTTCCATGGGCGACGACGAGGATGTGCTTGCCCGAACGAATGTCTGGCGCAATCGCATCGTTCCAAAGTGGGAGGACGCGCTCGATGGTGTCCTTCAAACACTCCGTCATCGGCATGTCTTCCGGCGCCACGTTTGCATACCTGCGGTCGCCATTGATGATGCGAGCGTGTTGAGCATCCAGCGCTGGAGGACAAATGTCAAAGCTTCTCCGCCACTGCAGAACCTGGTCGTCTCCGTACTTTTGCGCTGTCTCGGCTTTGTTCAGCCCTTGAAGCGCGCCATAGTGGCGCTCGTTCAGACGCCACTCATGTTGCACCGGGATCCCCATCTGCTCCAATTCATCCTGGACTTGCCAGAGGGTCCGCACGGCTCGGCGCAATACTGACGTGTAAGCCACGTCGAACTGAAACCCTGCGTGACGCAAGGCACGTCCCGCCGCCTTGGCCTCCCGCACACCCTGCTCCGTCAAATCGACGTCAGTCCAGCCGGTGAATCGGTTCTCTTTGTTCCAGGTCGATTCGCCGTGACGAATTAGTACCAGACGGTGCATTGCTATCCTTGAATGGGGCGTAGCTGAGGCCCCTTTTTGATATCTGATTTACTCGAGCTCGACCTTTGCGTCCTTGGCGACCTTCTGCCAACGCTCGACCTCGCCCTTCAGGAACGCTTGGAATTGTTGCGGCGAATCACCGGCAGGCTCTGCGCCCAGGCCCACGAGACGGTCCCGGACTGCAGGGTCCTTCAGAGCCTGGTTGACGGCTGCGTTGAGTTTGTCCACCACCGGTTTCGGCGTCTGCTTCGGTGCGACAACCCCCACCCAGTGGTTCATCACAAACCCATTCACACCGCTCTCGACCATGGTCGGCACTGAGGGAAGCTTGGCTGCGCGCTTGCTGTCGCCCACGGCCAGCACTGACACCTTCTTCTGTTCGATGTACGGAAGCGTCGTGGTGAAGCTGTCCATCATGATGTCGACCTGACCGCCCATCAGGTCGGTCAAGGCAGGCGCCCCGCCCTTGTAGGGAACGTGATTCAGCTTCGCACCCGTCAGATCCTGGAAAAGGACCATGGCGAGATGAGGAGTGGAGCCGACACCGCCACTGGCAAAGTTCAGCTTGCCTGGATTCGCTTTGGCGAACGTGATGAGGTCACCGACATTCTTGTACGGTGCCCCCGGCTTGACCATCAGCGCGATGGGAGAGACCGCGACCTTTGACACGCCAATGAAGTCCCGCTCCACCGCGTAGGTTGGCCGCTTGTACATGCTCGGCGCCGTCACGAAGGGGACGCTCGCGAAGAGCAACGTGTAGCCATCCGCGGGCGACTTTGCTACGAAGTCGGTCCCAATCATGCCACCCGCACCTGGACGGTTATCCACGATAACCTGCTGGCCTAGAATGTCTGACATTTTCTGCGCGACAACGCGAGCCATGACGTCGTTGGGGCCGCCGGCTGAGAAGGCAACCACCATGCGGATCATCTTGTCCGGATAGTTGCTCTGGGCCGACGCACCGAGAGACCAAAGTCCGCTGCCGATTGCGACCACGGACGCCGCAATGGCAAAAGCCCGTCGGCGCCCTCGCGCCGTCGAGCGCAGCTCAGTAGCCGCAATGCCTTGACTGGGCATCGAGCGAGAATCAGCGAATTCCATTTGTGTCTCCGATCCTTATGTTCTCTTACTGCTGTCGCTTTTTAAGGCCTGCGTCGGGCCGCCTTAGCGACACATTCTGAGCGGGAAAAAGGACCGGGTTTCGTACAGAACCCCGGCCTGAAGGGCACCACCTCCGCTACAGCAGGCACCCAGTGTCGACTGGTTGAACTGGCTTAGAACTTGTGACGCAAGCCGATACCGCCGCCGACCTTGCTGCCAGCCACGCCCATAAAGCTCGGGACCGCGTAGCTGCCATTGATGCGATTGAAGTCGACTTCCGCGTAGACGTCAGTGCGCTTCGACAATGCATAGTCCGCGACGCCGGTCACCATGATGCGGCTGCCACCCGGGTTCTTCTGGTGGTCATAATGGGAGGCCAGCGACAAAGTCAGGGCCGATGACGCCTGAACAGCGAAGCCACCAGTGAATACGTCGTTGCGTTGGGCGCTGACATCGAAGCGATTGTTGATGTAGCCAAATGCCAGCTTTACGATACCGAGCTGGTAGTTGCCACCCAGGCCCCAAACCTTGCGGGCTTCGGGCGTCGTCAGCGCATTAGCTTGTTGCCAGAATGCCCCGACATCGACCGGGCCCTGCCTGTACCCAAGCGATACCCCATAGCTCGAGCTGCGCTTGGTCTGTCCCGGTACCTCGCCAAAGGTGTAATGCGCACCAGCCGACAAGGCACCCCACTGACCAACATACTTGGCCATATTGTCTTGTCGGGGACCGGTGTAGCTGTTGACGATCGTGACGGCGTCGAGGTTTGGGTGACCGTTCGGCTGGAAGCGACCCGATGCGTCGTATGCCGTAGTGAATTGACGCCCGAACGTGAACCGGCCGACCTTTTCATGAATCAAGCCGACCCACGCTTGACGCCCGAACAGCCGTCCTTGGTTGTTCGTGCTTTGCTGGCCATAGTTGGCCGTGCCTGTCGATTGCGCGGATACGCCGGTACTCGGGTCAAAGCCGCTTTCCAGGTTGAAGATTGCCTGGAGACCACCACCCAGGTCTTCCGTACCGCGCATGCCCCACCGCGATCCGTTGAAATAGCCATCGGTCAACTCGGCCAGACCCTTGTCGCCAGCATTGTTGTTGGAATACCGAATGGTTGTGTCGATAATGCCGTAAAGCAGCACATTCGATGACGACTGCGCTTGTGCAACCCCCGCCCACAGGCAAAGCGCACCGGCTCCCAATGCAAGCCTCTTTTGCATGGATGTCTCCAAGTTTTATGGTTTGTTAGTGCGGAGGTATTGTCCTGGCTCCGCCTTATAATGGTTCTTTGTGGCACCATGATACAACTGGTGTTGTCGTACTTTATGTGCGCATAGTACCAATGTCAAACCGATAAATATGTCTTATGAGGCGCTTATAAGATTTTGCGTGCAGAGGCCCTGCGAGTTCTCAACGCACGCTAAAACCCGCTTTCCCCTGCACTGCTTGGGATTCCGGGCTATCCTCTGCACCAGAATTGCGGCTCTGCGTCCGAGCGGAAGCGCTGCCCTAGAACTTTCCCTTATTGCCCAACATGAACACGAAAGCTAACGAGCCTTTGGCGCCATTGATCGCGAGCCGACTCGTGCAGTTGCTGAAAGATCGCAAGATCGAGGTGGGCTCGCATCTGCCCGAGCGAATCTTCTGCGAAGCGCTCGAGGTTTCCCGCACGCCTGTCCGTCGCGCTTTTGAGCTCTTGGCACAGCAAGGCATCGTGAGCAATGAGCCAGGTCGGGGCTACTTCCTTGCCCAGGAGCCAGCGGAATTGGAGACCGACGAGGAAGAGCCATCAACCAACGCCGACGAGCTGTATCAACAGCTTGCAGAGGACCTGCTGTCTGGTTCCGTGGAGTCCGAGTTCAGTGAGCGAGCACTGCTGCGGCGGTATGACGCTGGTCGCGGGCTACTCAAGCAGGTGCTTGCACGTATGTTCCGGGAAGGCCTCCTGGAGCGGAAAACCGGCCATGGCTGGCGAGTAACTCCGTTTCTGGCCAATGCCGACGCGCACAACGCCAGCTACCGGTTTCGTATGGCCATCGAACCGGCAGCCATCCTCGAACCGACTTTCAGGCTAGACAAGCCGGCGCTTGCAAAGGCGCGAGCACGACAGGAAGCAATGCTTGCGGGTGAAATCTATACCCTGACCCGGGCCGAACTGTTTGAGATCGGGTCTCAATTTCACGAGACCATCATCCGCTGCTCCCGCAACCCCAACTTTATTGACGCCCTGGTGCGCCAAAACCAACAGCGCCGCCTGATGGAGTACAAGGCAAACACCGACCGTCAGCGCTTGGTTAGGCAATGCGAAGAGCATCTGAAGCTGCTGGACCTGCTCGAGCATGGACAGAGAGAAGAAGCTGCCGCCTTCCTGCGGCAGCATTTGAACGTCGTCCGGAAAATCAAGACCCACATGGACGACGACGAAAACGCACTTCACATTCGTCAATTGGAAATCGAAACGCACTTCTAAGAACACGCCAGGTGATCCTAGCGTGTTTTTTGGCCTATTATGTACTTTGAGGTTGCATAGTACCATTCGTTCTCATACACTGCCCGAAGGACGGCTTGCATGGACCTCGTTCCTGACAAGTCGCAGAAAACAATGCCCAACCAACCGGGCCCTGCAATGCTTGTCATCGGAGACAGACCATGAGCCAGCGCCGTGAGCGCCATACCAAGATTGTGGCCACCCTCGGCCCCGCTTCTTCCAGCGGTGAAACAATCCTTCAACTTTTCCAGTCAGGCGCAGATACATTCCGGTTGAACTTCAGCCACGGAACACACGAGGATCACGCAGCCAGGCTT
>NZ_OFTT01000004.1 GCF_900250075.1 Cupriavidus taiwanensis | reverse complement strand
CCTAAGCATTTCAGCAGGCGATGGTCGACTTGCCCGTTGGCTGTGTGGTGGCCGTCAGTCCACTCCCACGGTTCATCAAGCGCGCCGTGAACACTGCAGTTCCGTTCGCCATCACATCGAGGACAATGGCCCTTGAACATCTCCATCTGGCTTTTCCTAGATTTTTCTTTGCCATTTCAGAACCGCAGCCTCAAATACGGCCGCTACGTTTAGCGGCGTCGAGACTTCCACACTCGTCAATGAAGGTGACCGGCCCGCGCTCTGGTGGCTTGCCTCCTTGGATGTAGGCTTTCACGCATGGCCTGCTGCCCCTATGCTCCGCCTTAATGCCGATAGAGAGGATCAAACTCAGCTGCAGCATATCCTCATCCGATACTAGCGGATCGATGGTGGCATTTCCCCCGATCAAGGCGGCTACCGCACGAAGCTTCTCTGCGTCCGTCACGATCCTTTCCGCCGAGTCAGTTAAGTGCTTTCGGACTGCCAACGGTGACGGTGATGATCTGCTCATCGATGGCTTTCTTTATCGCGCCGACCAACTGACCTGTCGCCTCAGGAGTAAGTCGCAGCGCCGTTGGAATGCCGTCCACTTGGCTGGCAATTGCCATGACGATGTTGATATCTATCCGATTCGCGTCGAATGTGATGCTCAGAGGGCCGTCGATTGGAATCACCATCGGTCCAAAGTCCCGGACATTCACTTTTTTTTGCGCGGCGTTACTCTGATCTTTGACTTCTTCACTCATCTCTTCTTTTCCATCCGGCTGCCGGCCGGTGCGGGGCGCCGATCGCGCCAAATGAAAAGGCTTCGCCATCTCGTTACTGAGGCGTGCCTTGGTTGGTTGTTCCCCTGTTTAGGAGCCGCCCCAGCTGATCGACTTGACGGTTTCTGCCTTGATCGAAAGAGTTTCGCCGGTCACATGCCACCGGAAGGCAGTCTTGGCATCTTCGTTGCTCGGGGTCCGGACTCGCACGAAGTAGGCCTCCTTGGTGCCATAGAGCATCCAGACGGGAAGACTGACAGTCGCCTTCTCCGTGGCCTCCATAGCGAGCCCGCCGGTCCGCGCCAGCAGACTTGTCGGCAGCGCGCTCGCCTCGACCACCAAGGTGGCCGACGATGGCTTGCCACCGCCCAGTGACTGCGGAATTTGCGGGTAAAGGGTCCACACGTAGAGCATCACCAACAGCCCGAGATACAGGGCGTACACGAGCAGCGTAAAGCTTCGCGCCACAGCCAGGACCATGTGCACCCAGCCAAGCAGCCTGCGCAGATGCGTGGACCACGCCGCATAATCCGCGGGCGTCTTGAGCTGCTTGGCACGCTGATCCTCCTTGGTCGCAACGGAGCACAGCCAGCGATTCATAAGCCGGGCGACCGGGTACGAGAGGGGGCCCAGAAACAGCGCCGGTCTCAGCGCCTTTAGAAGATCGTCCGAGAGATCGCCGCTCGCGTCCAGCCCGGTGGCACGTGACCACCCTGTGCGAACGTCCTCCATCGCCTCCGACGCGCCGCGCTGGAAGTATCCGAAGATGTGGTCGAGAAAGTAGCCGAACATTGCCAGCGGCACCCCGATCCAAACATAGATTGGGTGAATCAGCTCGATGACCGGCAGGCCCAGCCGCCACGTATGCAGCAGAACGATGAAGAAGCCGCAGGCGTAGGAGATAGAGGTCCACGTCACCAGAGACTTGACGCGCTCCTCGGCGAGTGGCCCTATCGGGCGGGTCAACGGCGCCGGCTCGGAACGGGGCGTGCCGCGGCCGTGCCGTGGCGACAGCACAACGGGAGGAATCCTTGCGGGACGCCGGAAGGGTTTCATAGTGGCCTTAGTCATCTCAGATGCGGACAATGCCTCCTTTCCGCACACTATCCGACTTCATCTTCTTGTTCGATCCATCGGTTAGGGGCCTGCCACGGCTTTAACCGCCGGGATAAGCTGAAAAAGAAAGCCGGTCATGATCATCACCAAGCCGAGCCTAGCCAGACCGTTATAGACGCGCATTCGCCGGGTCACCTCGATCTCGACATACATGCCTTCATTTAGCAGGCCGATTGAAGGCAAGCCGAAGAAGGTAACCATCAAGCCTCCGATGAATCCCAAGATTAGTCCAGTGACGTTCAGATCACCGCCGGCAAGGGCTGTGAACAGTCTCATGGCAAACTGTATAGCCTCGCTCACGCTTGCTTCCTTTTCCATGACGCAGGTGTGCTTTCTGCCTTCATCGCTTTTCCAGCAGTCGCTTGGCCGTCTGATAGCGCTCATAGGCCAGCGGCCGGAGGCGCTTGAGTTCCGCGTCCATGGACTTGCCCTTGATCTGCTCTCCGGCAATGAATGCGACGTGGTCGAGCGGGAGAAACGCGTTCAGCGGATCACGATACAAGCGGTCGATCTGACGCTCCAGAGTGCGGCGGTCAACGTCCAGCGGGATGCGCATAGTCGTCACCGGTGCGGACGATCCAACCACGGTGGGTGCTATTCGATGTCATCGCTTTTCCAAGCTTAAAGACTCGATGGCGGAAGAAGGAACTCGTCCGCGTTAAGACTCGGGTCTTCATGCACATAAATGTCTTCGTCGAAGGCCGGAAGATTGAATCTAAACGTCTCCGTCGGTAGCCCCCACAAAGTAAAAGGCTTAGTGGAGATGCCCCCTTCACTCTGAAGTTTGCGGAAAAGGTCGTAAGAAACCTTCACGCCTTGTGGTCGCTTCCTTGCGTTAGCAACTGCATCGCGAAATTTTTGAGTAGTCATCTTTTACCTCATTGTTGATTCGGAGAAGGGCGGAATCGGGTTGATCGCTCGCCGATTTTCCCGCGGTTAGTCGTCCACCAGGTCCGACATGTGGGCCAAGACACGGCGCGAAAACTGTGGCGCAGCTGCTTGCGGCGCATCAATGGTCGGAAAGCCGCCCGTCCCAAGCCGAGGTACAGCAGATCGAATGCGCCGGCGTCGTCGGTTATAGCGGTCATGTCCTGACCAGCAAAACGTGCGTAATGTGCGACAGGGCTACCACCATGCCACCGTTGTTGCGGTGCCACCGTCAGAACTTTGCCGCCACCGTGAAGTGCGATTTCCTTCGTTCTTTTCCTTGGTCATTCAGACGTATGGATACGCCACATGCCACGATATTCGCCCTCCCGCCAAAAACCTTCTAGGATCGGGCTGTTCGGAGCGATATGCAATGTCGCTTTTCTCGGGGCATTCCAAGACGTAGTGGCCTTGGTGTTCCGCAATTCCACGGTATGCCACGACTTCACCATCATAGAAATATTCGACACGAATATTCTTGTCATCACGCTTCACAGTGCATAGGAGTTCATCCACCTCATATGCGCCACTATGGTATGTCTCCATTCGACAGTCGTGATCGATAACGGTCATTCAGTTTTTTCCTTTGCGGATCAATCTACTGGCTTGCAATTCTGGCATGTGGCGGCAAATGCATGATCGACCTGTTCTGCGTCGGCCAGCGGAGGAAAAGCCCTTTGGAGCAATCGTAGGCGCTGGCCGTCACTAGCCATCCTCGACACAGGGCATTCGCCATCAATGCACTTCAGGGCGACCCACTCACCATTACCTACTGCGCATTGGAACGCTCCTCGCATGATTTCTTTTCCTACATCGCCAACGGGAAAATGATTCCCGGAAACTTGGGTCGAATGAGTTCCAGAAGCCGCTCGAACTGTGACGGCTCCAAGAACCGGCCGAGTGCGTCGCGCTTGCGGTACAGCTGGGCGGTCCCCAAGTGCAGGGTGCACCGTTTTGCGCCGCCGACGCAGTGGGCATGTGGATTTGAGGGATACGGATCGGCGTCGCTTTTGTGGACGCGCCAAACCTCGCCAGACACCTTAAAGTCTTCCTCAAGGATGTACCGGCCATCGCGCGTCTTCCATGTCGCCGCGCCAACACAAACGTCGACATATTTGCCGTTGTCTACAACGAATTCCTCGTTCGCGTCATCACTCATTTCTTTTCCGATCAGTTGCGCGTGCGCTGCGCAAATTCGAGAAGCGAGTAGTACAAGCGATTTACGACCTCGCAAAGCTGTGATGGATCGAAAGCGGCTTCTTCTACATCTGCCTTCCATGTTGGGTTTTTGGTGGACCAGAGACTTAGTTGCTCAGCCAAGTCCACGGGATCAAGGATTTTCTGCGCCGGAAGATACTGATTCAGGATGATCCCTGGCAGCCTTGCAATCAGATACCGACGAACAGCGGATCGTTGCGTCGGCGATACGTAGTTGCTCACCCAGTCCTGAAATGCCATAGAGATCCCGGCAACGAAGGCCTCTTGTGCAAACTCACGGCAAAGTTCCAGTACTTGCCAGTTCGAATCTCCGCGCGGGGCTAACGCGGCCTTCTGCTGCAATCGATGCTTTACATAATCGGATGTCATTCGAGCTTCTTCCTTGCTTTTCAGAGAGCACTAGTCTTGCAGTCCGTGAGCTGCCATCAAGGCCCGACCTATGTCTTGCATCCTCTCATTCGCGCAGTTCCAACTGCCGAACAATTGATCCCACCTCTCTTGAGACACGATGACTCCAGACGTAGGAAGATTCGCCATGTGATCGGCGAGCGCTTGCAGCGCAGCAGCAGCAGCAGCAGCAGCAGCTCTTTGGAGGGACCAAAGGCGCTCAATTTCTTGAGGGTCGATTGTCATGTTGTTTCCTTGTGCCGGCACGGCCGGCGCTTTTCCTATCTTCGCCTGCTTTGGGCACAGCGCGGCGACGCGTCGCCTGAAGCTTGGCTGCTTCTTTGGGAGCACCGCGCGCGTGGCGCAACGTTAATCAATCAAGCCGTGCTAATGACCGACTGCGACGACAGCGTCCACAAAGCGTTTGGCAGTGGCGCGATCCATTATGACGACTTTGCCATCCACGGTAAGATAAATACTGTCCTCTGGGTAATACGAGGAGCGACCCAGTTCGACTTCCAGCGACTGTTTGCCACCCTGGTCGCATATCGTTTCTTCAAAGTACATGGTTGTCGCCATAAAATATGGTTCTTCGAAGAATTCCGGGGACTGAATTGCCACATTCCGTATCCTAATGGCCGTTAAGACGGCACATGAGGGACGGGATGTTGGATCGGAAGACGCTGCAGGCGTTGGGCTGCTGGGATGGCTACAAGCTGGATCGGGTAGTTTGGCCTGAGGGTGAAACCCGTACGCTGGCGCTATACCTGAAGCCGGTTAGCAAGGTCATGTACTGCGAGGAATGCGGCTCGAAGTGCCGGCAGGTCCATGAGACGGTGGTGCGGCGCGTGCGTGATCTTCCGTTGTTCGAGTACCGGGTGGTGCTACATGTCCCGCGGCGCCGGGTGTGGTGCGACCAATGCGGTGGCCCGCGCCTGGAGCGGCTGGAGTGGCTTGGCCGCTATCAACGCGTCACGGCTCGGCTGGCGCAGGCTTGCGGGCAGCTACTGCGTAGTTGCACGGTGCAGGCGGTGGCGGCTTTCTATGATCTGGGCTGGCATACCGTCAAAACGATCGATAAAGCGCGTCTGCGCGAGGCAGTCGTCGAGCCGGACTGGTCCAGCATCCGTTACCTGGCCATGGACGAATTCGCGCTGCACAAAGGCCATCGCTATGCCACGGTGGTAGTCGATCCGATTGGGCGGCAAGTGCTCTGGATCGGTCAGGGCCGCTCGCGCGAGACGGCGCGCGCCTTCTTCGAGCAACTGCCACCGGGCGCGGCAAAGCGGATCGAAGCGGTAGCCATCGACATGACCACGGCCTACGAACTGGAGATCAAGGAGCACTGCCCGCACGCGGAAGTGGTCTACGACCTGTTCCATGTTGTTGCCAAATATGGACGCGAGGTCATCGATCGGGTTCGGGTCGATCAGGCCAATCAGCTACGGCACGACCGACCTGCCCGACGCGTCCTGAAGTCCACGCGCTGGCTGCTCCTGCGCAACAAGGAGAATCTGAGCGACGCTCAGGCCGTGCATCTGAACGACGTTCTGCAGGCCAATCGACCGCTGCTGACGGTCTACATCCTGAAAGATGAGCTTAAACGCCTGTGGTTCTATCGTCGCCCGGGATGGGCGCAAAAAGCGTGGGAGCATTGGTGCGAACAGGCAAGGCAGAGCCGAATTCCTGCTCTTGAGCTGTTCGCCCAGCGCCTGAAAGCCTATTGGCACGGCATCCTCGCCCGATGCCGGCATCCTCTGAACACCAGCGTAGTAGAGGGCATCAACAACACCATCAAAGTCATCAAGCGCCGCGCCTACGGCTACCGTGACGAGGAGTACTTCTTCCTGAAGATCAAAGCCGCCTTCCCCGGAATTCCTCGTTGAACCTAAAATATCCCCATTAAAACGTTTAGCTTTTCCCTGTGCCCGCACTGCCGGGCTTTTCCGTGGTTACTGCACCGCGTTGATACGTGCTACGTCTTTCGGTAACTGCAAGGGCAAATGTTCGCGAATGACCGGGGCCCACTGTCGCCAACTGAAGAAAGCGCTCGGATGACGGATGAGGAGTAGCTTTAGCGTGCGGCCATCATTAGCAATGGTAACCATGCGCGGACGAGTCCGCCCGATCTTTGCCGGCAAGCAGCTCTGCTCGAAGGATACCCCTCGGAGCCTAATGGCTTCCACCAGCGCGTCGACCTTCCTGGCTTCTAGCCCATAGATAATGGCCTGGTCGACCGCCATCATGTGGGACAGCTCGAAGAATTCCTGCCAGCCTTTCAGATATTGGGGGTAAGTCGGCCGAGCCTTGATGTCCTTGAGCGGCTCCAGTACCAGATTGTGGTAAGCCACCGTTGACCACAGTTCGCGCTTTTGTTCAGCGCTTGGCTCGCGTTTGCGGTAGACGGCCCGCTCGATGTTGCGTACGTAGGGGGAGTCGCGACGATAGTCCAGAGCGTGGCGGCGGTGCGTCTCCCGCAGGCCATTGGTTTCCTTATACCGCGTATCGAACCCATTCCCCCAATCGTAGACGCTCTCGCCGACCACCATGGTCCGTAACGCCGAGGTTGAAAAACTCTTCCCAACCCACGGCCACCAGGGCAAGCCGGGGCGGCCGGCAAATGCGGGGTCAAAATGAAGTGTCCAGCAGATTCTCAAGTTCCAACATGTTCAGGAAAGCTATCAATGGAGAAACCAGAACTCCCGGATTAACATAGCTGTCATCGGTTGCTCGCAGAAGAATCCACGGAGTGCCACGTCAGAATTTCCTGAATGTATGCGCGGCCCATCTCTGGTAAGGCCCGGAAGTCAGAGGACTCGCTCGGCAAGAGCCACTTGTCAAGAGTTCGTCTGGACACACTTAGGCGCGCCGCGAACTCCTCGCGCGTCATTTCAAGCTGGCTCATTGCCTCACGCAGTAGAGTCTGCTGGGTGGCCCGGAAGAGCTTCATGTTTGATGCCATTTGACCTAATGGATATCGGTCTCGTTTAGCTGACTCTGTATATCCCCAACGGGGAGTGCCTTCAATTACCCTAAAGGAGGGTATCGAAAGCGGCGGCTGCCTCCAGAAGGTCGCGTTCGGTGACTTCTAGGTAGGGAGCAACATGATCAATGTGGGAGTGGCCGAGTAGCAATTGGACGGTGTCTATCGAGTGCCCCTGCGCGAGAAGCCGGCTGGCGAACGTCCGTCGACCGGAGTGGCTGCTATATCCCTTCCCAAGTCCAGCCCTTCGGTAGAGGCCCGTCACATAGCTTTGCAAGCTGTCGGCCGCCAGGTAATCGACCTTCTCGCCGGCTTCGTTAGTCCGGCGTTTGATGCTCAGCTCGTACGGGCCACCCTTATGCGTCAGGGTGAGGCACGTCTGGGGCATCAGCCCACGATACATGCGGCGCTCCATCGCCGTGCCCTTGTAGTGCGCCCACCGTCGTTCGATGTATTGCTGCAGGGCCGTAACTGTCTTCGGATGGCTCAAATAGATGCAGCGCTGCCGGCATCCCTTCGTGATCGCTGGCCGCAGGCTAACCTCTTCGCGAATTTTGCCGGCAGGCATAAGCACGTCAGCAACCTCGATCCGTGCGATCTCTGACACCCGCATGCCGCAGGTAAACCCCAACAACAGAATGAGCTCGTCACGCTCGGGGTGCCGGCTGGTGGCAGCGGTCACGCGGAGCAAGTGACGGATCTGGGAAGGTTTGAGGGTCTTGGCGCGCTTGATAGACATGGCTTCTCCAATCTCGGAATACGCTCGATTTCGAGCGGCGTTACGAGAGAGAAACGGCCGGCGCTCCTTTCCATGATAAACCCGCTAGCTTCCTAGCGTCCTCGGAAAAATCCGCAACACGTCCTGCCTCAGCAGAGATTCCGGCTCTACATCCGCAACTTCCGCAATTTTTTGGGAGGTCGACATCTCCCGTCCCAAAAACCGGCGACACCTGATCCGGTCGAGTGGCCGCGCGCCGGCGTAGCGGGACAAGCGCCCAGAGCGGTTCTGATTCCGCAGGAATGACCGGCGCGCAGGCATTTCGCAAGCCGTCGCAATTCCCGCGCCGTGTTTTGCCGGACTGCGGCATCTTGTTCCCAGAACCGCCGCAAGCCCGGGCGGGTCTAGCGCCCCCCCAACTTGCTAAGAGCCGTCTCGACGCGGACTGCGGCGTCGGTGCGTTACCCGCGCCGGAAAAATATAGGCTCTCGGCCTGACGGCGGAGAACCACCAAACAATCGGGCAACCGTTGGACATCGACGGTTCGCCGGTGTCCGCCAGACCGACTAGGCCAAGCCGGCCTCAAGAAAAGCAACCGCGCCCCGCCGGAGAGGATGGCAGCAGAGGTCAATGACAGCAACCGACGCACGCCGTCCATGAACCCCCGAAGCAGGCGGTGTTTCCTCCCTCAATGCCGCCAAGGCCGCCACAGCCACCGCTCCGGTCTGGGTTGCTCTCCTAGTTGCTTGAAACTCACGGCGAGGGCGGAGTAACGATCTCGGCCGTGCATGCATGACTACATCAAGATTGCGTGGTCGCTGCCGATATATGGGACTGGGCCGCATCCAACAAACAAAACAGATGAAATTTTTCGGTCATCAGAAGCGTTACTCCACGAACGATGCAGTCGTTTTTGCCTCAGGCACGGAGTCCACATTTGAGAAGAAGGTCATGGCGGCACGGGCTGGCAGAGATCAGTGCGTGGAAGCCTTCCTCAAGGCGGCAAGTGATGAGGAAAAGAGGAACTTCATCACCGCCTTCTTCGACTTGGTGGAACTGCTCACGTATTACGCGACCGTGTCGGAGCGGCTCTTTATTTTCATCGACAACAATGTCCTGCAGGACATACTGAAGCGCGACGGAGAACGAGAAGCTCGCCGGCGGACCCGATATCACGCGTTGTTGGCTGTTCTTGCCGTGGCCGAGGATCACTTTATACTGGATATCTTCGCTTGCGTGACCCCCGCAGTGCTGTACGAGGCGGCATATCGTGGTAGCCGCCGGATTCCTGAGTTGCAAGCCGAAGTCGTCGACGCCATCGCACAGCTTGGTCTGATGACACATTTTGTTGGCGTTAACAGCACAGAAGAACTAGGGGGACTGTTTAAAGCTATCCGTTGTGATGAACTGGCAATCAGGGCGGCATTGGACAAAATCAAGAGTCAATCCTGGGCCAGGAACTTCGCTGGCACTTTGCCAGGGGGAACGCTGATCCCATTGGGCGTTGCCGAGCGTGAATGTCCTCAGGTATCGCTGAGCTACTTCGATCCTTGGTACGTCAAATTCCTTCTGATGCATGACATTGAAAAGCGAATGTTTGCTGAGAACTCGAACCAGAAAAAGGCTCGAAGATTCATGACCAATCCACAGGAGAAAGCTTTCTCAGTCCTCAAGACGAAGGATGACGGTGTGGAAGGCCTCGGTGACATCGAGCTAATGACATATTGCGATCTCGGGTCACAAACCTTGGGACGCGCACCGCACATAACGTTTGGGCTAACGTTTGACGACGGGCTTCGTAAAGCGTTGCAACGGCGTGCGACCGTCCGATCGCAAGTATCGGTGCGAGGAGGTGTGGATAATGCCAGAGAGGGTGCAAGTCGCATCAGCTATTTTTTCGCGGATTCTGCTCGGCGGACTAACAAAGCGGAGCGTAGAAGAAAGGAGTATGTCGAAGCTGCCCAGAAGGCTTTTCGGTTCATTCGCGACGCGATAGGCCTTCCGAAGGACGCGGGCGCTTCAGGCAGCGTGTAGGCCTCTGATTGGAGACCGCCTGGGTCCCGAGTTACAATTCTGTAACAACTTTCATCCTATGAGCGAATGAAACAGATTCTATGGATTGCCGCGCTTTCGCTGGCCTTGCCGGCATGCACGCCAATCACGGCGAAGTCGCGGGCGTCTGCCGTGGGAGCGTCAAGCGAAGCCGCCGCGGCCGTTTGCCCATCGAAGCCTAATATGGTCGGGTGTGAGAAAGGGATGTGGGCGCTCAACCGCTCCGGTTTTGCTGTGATCGCTGTCCTGGACCAGAACGCCACCTATCGGATCTGCGTAAACCGCGGATCGAAAGGCCCTGTGCTCGTGGCGGTCGACCAGGCGGTGATCAACCCGCAGGGGAACCTTCCGGCAATCTACCCGCCTCCGACCGCTGAACAAGCCTTCAACTCAGCCTGCTCGCTCGTCACTGGCAAGACGATCCATGTCCAAGCTGTCGACACCCTCAGCAATCCGCAGCCCGCGTTCGGCGAGTACCAACGAATGGACGGCGTGAATCCGCTGAATAACCTGCATCCATTCCATCTGCAGATGGTTGCCGGCGCAGATAAGGACAATTCGGCTCTGCTTACTTCCACGCAGGAAACCAGATTGCATCGCGTGTGCATTGGCCCCTTGGCGCCACCCGACTCACTCGGGGAAGGCCGCCGCCATATCTACACCGACAAGGGCTATGTGCTCGCCAAGGGTAACGCGTCGCGGGGCTTCGCCTTCTCCAACAGTACCTGCGTCGATCTCAGTGCAAAGCAAGTCGTTCTGTTCGGACCTATTCCGGCGCCGAACGAAAGTGTCAGCGGCTTTGTCGCGTACTGACTCCCAGTCTCACAAAAAACTCGTAGTCTCACGAATTCCCATTTCCTGCGCCGGGCATGGTGGTTAAGGGCTCGGGTGGCGAGGCGCTGGTCTCGGATCGGGTGTAACGCATAGCGCAGGCGTTGGTTTGCTGGTCGAGCCGCAGGAATTTGACATAACGCCCGTACACCGAAATTTTTGCCCGGGCGCCAGGGGTGCTAGGTTTGATGGCGGGGCAGAGCTTTGCCGTGGTCACCACACCTCAATCGGCTTCTGACCCGCACGCACCGGCAACGGGTGCGAAGTCGAAATGGGCCGCGGCATACAACGCATTGCACGCCCAGACCTCATACCCCTGCTTGTCGCAGGCGGCGCGGTCCCGCTTCCATATGGCGAATGGAGGCGCTGTCAATCCTGCAACAGGCGTAGCACAGTCGCGTAGCATCTTCGTGTAGTCTCGCCACCAAATTACCTCCTGCAATCCGGTGCGATTTCCATGGCATGATACCTTCAATTTATGGCCCGGGCCTTCTGCGTCGGCGCCATCATTGTGATCGTCGCCATTGTCTCCAGGCAAGTCTATCTGCGCAGCGCCGCAGAGGCGGACGTAGCCGATGCGGATGCGGAACTCGCGACCATGATGTTGATTCGCTGCTAGACGATGCACGATCGTCTGCAGAATGAAGCGCAGTTTGGCTGTAGAGGCTGCCGATGCGCGGCCGCGTGCTCATTGTCGGGAATCCGAAGTTCGGCAAATCTCGATGCACTCTGTGCCGGTGTAGCGCTAGCGGCTGTCCGCTTCCGGAAGGGGCGCAGGACTTTCCGCTTGCTTCGTCCCCGTGGCTTCTTTTCGCGTAGCCTCGCTACAGGTCAATGCCAGCAGATCCCCTGCGGCGGTTCAGACGCCACCCCTTGCCCGCGTTAGGGCGAAGACCTAAACCAAGCGAAAAAAGAATAGCCTGCTGCAAGGGCGGGCTGGAATCCCTTCGGTGAAAGAGAGGAGACAAGGTGAGTATAAACCCCAACAAGAAATCTTGCAGAGCATGGCACGGGCCGTCGGGTGGTGCCAACCATTACTTTCACGATGGTGAAACAATGAAATGGCGATGCTAGCGAACGGTCAATGAACGCAAGATCTCGCCGGTGCCTAACTAGTCGTCTCTTCGCGACTGCAGATTCAACCGGTCAACGCAACAGCTTATGGAATCGTTCAGCCGGTGTATCGAAGTTTAGTGTTTTGCGCGGACGTTCATTGAGCCGCCTGGCGATGGCGTTGAGCTTGGCCTGCGAATAGACAGAGAGATCGGTGCCTTTCGGGAAGTTCTGCCTCAAGAGCCCGTTCGTCTTTTCGTTCGTGCCACGTTGCCAGGGATTCTGAGGATCGCAGAAGTAGACCTAGATGTCGGTCGCGACAGTGAAGCGCTTGTAACCAGCCATCTCCGTGCCACGATCCCAAGTCAGCGATTTGTACTGTTCCTGCGGCAGCTTGCCAGCGTGCTTGATCAGGGCGTTGACTACAGCCTCGGAGTCCTTGCTGGCAATCTTTACCAACATCCCTTGCCAACATCGCTCTTTGCCGTCTTCGCTGGTACCTCCCAGGAAGGCAATCGGGTACTGCGCACCTCGACCAATACGGAAGTCGTAGATCACGCCAGGCTGTGGATCGAAGGTGCCTCGCGAATAGGCTCAGACGTACACGCGCTTGGTCTTGCCGGCTCCCGGGTCGAGCATTACCACCGGCGTCTCGTCAGCATGCAGAGCCCTTGCTGGAAGTACGAAGCGCTTGTGCGCTTCATAGAGCGGTTCCAACGCCGCGCCAACACGCCCGGCCCAGGCAGCCAGTGTGGAGCGCGGCGTGTGTACGCCCGAGCGGGCGTTGATCGTCTCCTGCCGGTAGTATGGGAGGTGATCCACGAAGCGGCTGATCAGCGTGTGCGCGACCAGGCCAGCTGCTGGTAGGCCGCCGTCGATGACTTGTGGTTCAACTGGCTTTTATACCAGGCGTTGGCAGCATCGGCAGGCCCACTTGCCATAGATGTGGCGGTGCAGAATGACTCCGCCGGCACGGTATCCAACTTCTCGCTGACGTCCTCACCCACGCGTACTATGGTCCGTCCACCTCCCGGTGTTGGGCAGTGGGTATCCTCGGGCTCGTGGTGATGCTCGACTTGGCGCAGGTGCGCGGGAAGTGGCCAAGACATCGAAGTGTCCAAGTGGGATGATGTGCACATTTCCCGGCAATCGGAGGATCCTGAAATGAATTCTATGGCCGTGGGTGTGGATATCGCGAAGTCGGCGTTTCAGGTGCACTACATCGACCAGGCAACGGGCGAGATCGTGAACAAGCAGATCAAGCGAGCCAAGTTCCTCGAGCACTTTGCAAACCGTGCTCCCTGCCTGATCGGAATGGAGGCGTGCGGCCGTGCACACCGTTGGGCGAGGCAGTTGACGAAGATGAGGGCACCAGCTGAGGCTGATGCCAGCAGAGTTCAACGGTCGCGATGATGGGCGATGCGAAGACATTCCGGTCAGGGCGGGAGTTGCCGCGTGGGCAGGCCTTGTGCCAAAGCAAACCGGATTGGGCGGAAAGGTGAATCTGCACGGAATCAGCAAAAGAGGTGATATGTAGTCTGCGTACCCTCTTGATCCAACGGTGCGCGCAGCGTCGTGACGCGTGCTAAGGATTCCGGTCCCTGGCTTGAGCAAATGACAAAGCGGCGACCTCTGAATGTCATAGTCGTTGCGCTGGCCAACAAGATGGCGCGCATGATATGGGCGGTTCTGGCCCATGACCGGCCGTATCAGAAGGATTACATCAGCGTTGAAGCCGGCTTGAGCGGTAAGCACCACGTTGAGATGAGCGTTTTTGCGGGGTGAAACGTCGAAGGTTGCGTTGGTAATCGAGTGTGATGACCAGTCGGGTAGGACCGGGACCTGCTAAGCCTGTGGGGTAATACGAGCCTTGAACTCGCAGTACGAATGAGGCGCGGGTCAGTGTATTTAATAGGGGCCAGCAGCGGCGATACCGGCTGCAAGAGGGCCGAATATAGAGCTGCAGCCCATCCTGTCAGTCTCTGAACAAGCGAAAACCTAGCGCAAACGGGACGCGTTCATATAGATTACCCTATTCGGCAGCGTCCTGCATAATTAATAACTAAATTTGTCGCGGTTCTCATATGTATTAAAATGGTTATAGATATAAAAATCAGACAAACACCTACATGTAATTTCCGCAAAGGTAACGTAAGCTGGTTTTAGGGATTGACCCCATCCCAACTTCAATATCCCCGTGTGAGCCCGCCCCAGGTGGGCTTCTTTTTTGACACCGAACGAGACACCGCGCAACGGACATAGGTAACCGATTGGAAGGAGTTTGCCGTGCCGAGGCTGCGGAGAAAGCGTGAATTGCCAGTGTCTAAGAGGCGGGGCAAGAGACGTGCCGGCGCTGGGCGGCGCGATGCCAGATAGCTGAAAGGGGCGACCGTTTCTCAGACGGTGACTGACGCGCGCGCGTACCGTTGTAGGCGTAACGCAATAACCCAAACGTCCTTCGTAATTGCCATGTCACAGTGGTCAGGAAAACTCCCTTTTCGCGAGCCAACCAAAACGATATGAGCAACAACACCCCCTACGATCCACAACCTTCGCTCGCCGCAGCTGTGGCCGAAGACGCGCAGGCCCTGCTGATTGCCAACTCGCGGCGGCGAGACCTTATCAAGGGCGGACTGGCTGCATCGCTGGTCTCGATGTTTGGTAGCTCCTTGCTTGCCGGCTATGGAGGCGACGATGATGGTGTTTGGGTGCCGAAGCGCACGGTCATGGTGATCCTGGAAAACAAGTCGCTGCAGGAACTGGTGGGTGACCCAGCCATGCCCTATCTGAACTCACTGGCCGACAACAGCGCATTGATGGCTAACGCCTATTTCGCCGAAACCCCCTATGGCATCGCGCCAACCGGGTTCCGGCATTCGGTCCCGTCACGCGGCAGCCAGACCAACTACTTTTATCTCTATGCGGGCAACAACCAGGGCGCTCTGCCCGACTGGTTCCAGTCACCCGGTTCGCCGTTTCTGGGCACGGCCTACCAAGACCCTTATGGCAACAAGCTGGCCGAGCCGATCAAGAATACCCCCGTTGGCATCAGCAACAACCTGATACCTGCGAACATGCGGCCGTTCACCACTCCGAACCTGGGCGCCGCCATCATCCAGGCGGGGCATACGTTTGCCTCGTTCTCCGAGTGGCTGCCGTACCCTAGCTTCGATAAAAAAGGCTACACCAAGGACCCCGTCATCGATGGCTACGCGCGCCGGCATAACCCGGTCATCAACTGGATCAACCTGCCCAAGACCGATGTGCCGGCCAGCAAATCCCGCTTTGTGCTGCCGCTGTCCGCCAACCTGTCCATGACCGCAACCACTGATCCTACCGACGGCCAGAAATACCCGGGCTTCGGCATCGACAAGGACGGCAAGCCGGCGGGCTACGACCAGTTGCCCACCGTGTCGATCGTAGTACCAACCAATGCCAATAACATCCACACGGGCTCCAAGGCAGCGTGCGACCAGTGGCTGCAGGCCAACATCAAGTCTTATGCGGATTGGGCGCGTGCCAACGACAGCCTGCTGATTGTCACCACCGATGAAGATGGCTTTACCGACAACACCAACGGCACCGGGCCCTATGACGCCTACATCGGGCAAATTGCCAAGATCGCGGGCAGCTATCAATACGGCATCGACCGCATCACCACGCTGTTCTACGGGCCGGAAAACAAGGTGGCGCGAGGCATCTACCGCGATCGGATCGACCACCTGAACGTCCTCGCTACCATCCTCGACCTGTATGGTGCGCTCGACCAGTTCAAGGCGGATTTCGCACAAGCCTACGTCGGCAGCAGCGACCTGTTCCGTGCCAACGAAGCGCGCCGGCAGCTGGCCAACCTTGTACCTTTGCGCAACGTCTTCGGCAGGGTCGCGGCGTAGCCCTTCTCAACGCTGCACCAAGGCCGGATAGCCTAGCGGGGTAGTCCTTCTTTTTGTGCATGTATGGACCCGACGCCTTTTGCAAGCTTCTTGTTGGTGATGTCGAACGGCCTGCATGCATGTATCCGGCTTGCCTAGTGGGCCCTTGCCGAAGCATGCCCGCAGCCTCGATGAGATCCGCGCATCCCGTCCTTAGCAAAATCGCGGCGTGCCTCAGAGGCCGCCGGCACCAAAATCAGGCTTCAGGATGCTGGTTCAACCAATTTCGCCATCGCTTTGAGAAGCTTCGCAAACCTGCGTGGGTATCCCTCCTCCTTGCAAGCGGTTGTTGGGTTATGCTGCCGCGCTTCGCGTTATGTAGGTCGAGTCGCTGCTGAGCAGCGCCTGGATGACGCGAGCGCTCTTGTTGGCCAGCGCGACCGCCGCGCAGTTGTGTCCCCGTCGTGCAATCAACTGCTGCAGTCAGACGCTCTGTGGATCGGACTTTGTCGTTGAGTAACGCAGCACGACCCGGGCGCCGTGGATGAGCAGGGTCCGCAGGTAGGTGTCGCCGCGCCGGCTGATGCCGTGAAGCCGAGGTTTGCCTCCCGAGGAGTACTGATGTGGTACCAGGCCGAGCCAGGCCGCCAGATGCCGGCCGTTCCTGAATTGCTTGGCATCCCCGACTGCGGCAACCATGGCCGTGGCGGTGACCGGACCGATGCCAGGCACCTCCGTCGTGCTGCGGCGGTTCGGCAGCGCCGCCCAAGGCGACCCTATCCATCGGGCAGCACATCATCAGGGCAAGATGCTGCGCACGCTCTTCTTGTGCGATTTTTTCAGCAATACCGAGTTTCGACGGGAGCTGCGCACGCTACTCAACCGAGGGGAGTCGGTGCACCAACTCCAGCGCGCCATTTACTCGAACAAGGTAGCTGTTTTGACCTAGTTGAATGGTGGTTTGAAGCCACTTTGAAGCAAGTGGCCATCGACATTGTTCGCCGGCAGCTTACGTGAATGCGCGAATCGACTTGCTGTAGCCATGCTGAATGCCAGAAGAGAAAAATCCACCACACTCGCGCCATCGCGTACAGCGCTCGCATTCGGGTGCGTATTCGTTCTTCCAATCCGAGATTGAACTTGACATAAGCGGGCTCGACGTCGGAATTCACCAAGCACAGTTGATGGTTGTAAACCGATGTCCGAAGCCCATAGCTCCTCGGAATCCGAACAGCTGTGCTGAGCTCGGCTTTGTAGTCGGCAGGGTCAATCCATAGCGCGTCCAGGTTCGCGCGGGTGAAACCGGTCATCTCCAGCGCCATTAGGCGCGATGTGGTCTACAAACAAGAGGTTCCGTGCAATGAACTCGGCGAGTGCTGACAGTCCTACGTAGGTTTGCTTGTGTACGACAACACGAATCTCGACCTTCTGATTCAGGCGCTTCAGGTTTAGAATGCCCGAATTGTCTCGTCAAAGGCGCCGTCGGCTTGGACGACATAGTCGTGTCGTGCCGGGTCCGCCGAGTACACCGGAATGCCTATCGTGACATCCGGGTGCTGGACTGCCGCATATTCCTCGGCGAACGCTGCGTCAGAAAATTTGCGGCCGTTGGAGAGGATGTGCAGAGACGTACGTGGCAACCAGTTCTTGATCTGGTGAAGCAGGTCTAGCAAGAAGCTGAAGGAAGCCCTGGTGCGCCACGCGCTGGCGTGACCTAACTCCGAACCCCTTGCAGGAATTGAAGATCATGACCGCTCCGCACACCTTCAGGCGCCAGCACAAGATCCATTTCTCCGAATGCGATCCCGCTGGGATTGTGTTCCCCCCTAGTACTTCGTGATGTTTAACGACCTGATCGAAGGCTGGATCGACACCCTGTTGCCGGATGGGTACCACGGTGTGATTGGCGCGCGCCGGCTCGGGATGCCAACGGTCCACCTCGAGGTGGACTTCAAAGCGGTCAGCCGCTTTGGCGAGAAGGTCTGGCTGGAGCTTGAAGTGCTGCGTGTTGGCGGAAAGTCGATCACCCTGGCCTGGCGATGCTCGCGGGCAGACGGCGACGTGCGACTGGCGGCCACACAGACCATCGTGATGACCTCTCTCGACACGCACTTGGCGATCCCGGTCCCGGATAACCTGTGAGCTGCCATCGAGCATGGGACGGCCCCGGCCCGCACAGAACATGGGGCGTTGACTGAGTTGGCTCACCGTATCGGGACGCATTCTGCTTCGGGCGGTTGGCCTTTTCGCGAAACGGTCTAAATCCAGCACGTTCAGACCTTGGGCAAATGCCAACGCGACCCGCGCGGGGGCGCCGAAGGCTCCGGTGATAACTTGATTTGGAAACAGCCATGAAGATCGTATGTATCGGCGGTGGTCCCGCCGGCCTCTATTTCGGCCTGTTGATGAAACTGCAGGATCTCGCCAATGAAGTCGTCGTGGTGGAGCGCAATCGCCCCTATGACACTTTCGGATGGGGAGTTGTGTTCTCCGACGCAACCCTAGGCAACCTGCGGGAAGCCGATCCTGTTTCGGCCGACACGATCGGCGACGCGTTCAATCGCTGGGACGACGTTGAAGTTCACTTCAAGGGCCGGGCGGTGCGCAGCGGCGGTCACGGTTTCATCGGCATCGGCCGTAAGCGCCTGTTGAACATCCTGCAGGCGCGTTGCGAGGAAGTCGGCGTCGAACTGGTTTTCGAAACCAATGTCGACGACGACCAGGTCATCGCGCGCAAGTACAACGCCGACCTGGTCCTTGCCTCTGACGGCCTGAACAGCGTGGTGCGTAAACGCTACGCCGACACGTTCCGCCCGGATATCGACACCCGCAAGTGCCGCTTCGTCTGGCTGGGCACGAGAAAGGTATTCGACGCGTTCAACTTCATTTTCGTGCCGACCGAGCATGGCTGGTTCCAGGCGCACGCCTACCGTTTCGAAGACGGGACTTCGACATTCATTGTCGAGACACCCGAAGAAACGTGGAAGGCGGCGGGCATCGACCAGATGAGCCAGGAAGAAGGTATCGCCTACTGCGAGCGCCTTTTCGCCCCGTACCTGGATGGGAATCCGCTCATCAGCAACGCCTCTCACCTGCGCGGCTCGGCGATATGGATTCAGTTCCCGCGCGTGATCTGCGAAAAGTGGGTGCATTGGAACACGCTGACTACCGACAACGGCGCTGATAAGAAAGTGCCGGTGGTGCTGATGGGTGATGCTGCGCACACCGCACACTTCTCGATTGGTTCCGGCACCAAGCTGGCGCTCGAGGATGCCATCGAGTTGGCGCGTACCATCAAGCGTGTCGATGGCTCATTGGAAGCGGCGCTGGCGCAGTACGAAGCGGTGCGTTCCGTCGAAGTCCTGAAAATACAGAATGCGGCGCGCAACTCCACCGAATGGTTCGAGAACGTCAAGCGCTATGAAGAACTGGAACCCGAGCAGTTCGCGTACTCGCTGCTGACCCGCTCACAACGCATCTCGCACGAGAACCTGCGCCTGCGCGACAAGGCCTGGCTGGAAGGTTATGAATCCTGGCTGGCCAAGCGCGCCGGCACCGAAGCCACGGCGGTGCCGCCTCTCCTGACGCCCTACACCGTACGCGGGGTCGCGCTGAAGAACCGCGTGGTGGTCTCCCCGACCGCTATGTATTCGTGCCAGGACGGCATGCCGGGCACCTTCCACATGGTCCACCTCGGGAGCCGCGCGCTGGGCGGTGCCGGACTCGTGATGGTGGAAATGACCGCGGTCTCGCCCGACGGACGCATCACGCCGGGTTGCCCGGGGCTTTGGAACGACGAGCAGGTTTCGGCTTTTTCCAGCATTATCGGGTTCGTCCATGAGCACACCAGTGCGCGCATCGGCGTGCAGATCGGCCATGCCGGCCGGCGCGGCTCCACCCAACTCGGCTGGGAACAGGCTGACCACCCGCTGCCCGCGAACAACTGGCCCCTGCTTTCGGCTTCCGCCCTGCCTTACCAGCCGGGCATTTCGCAAACGCCTCGCGCCATGACGCGCGAAGACATGGACCGCGTGCGCGACGACTTTGTCGCGGCTGCCCGGCGCGCGGCGGCAGCCGGCTTCGACTGGCTGGAGCTGCAAGCCGGCCACGGCTACCTGCTCTCGTGCTTCATCTCCCCGGTGACCAACCACCGTACCGACCAATACGGCGGCACGCTTGCGCAGCGCATGGCGTTCCCGATCGAAGTGCTGGTGGCGGTACGGGAAGCGTGGCCTCAGGACAAACCGATTTCTGTGCGGATTTCGGCTACGGATTGGGTAAACGGCGGCATCAGCGCAGATGACGCGGTCGAAATGGCGCGCCTGTTCAAGCAAGCCGGTGCGGACGTGATTGACTGCTCGTCCGGCGAAGTGACGCCGGAACAGAAGCCGGTATACGGGCGCATGTTCCAGACCCCGTTTTCCGACCGTGTCCGCAACGAGGCTGGCGTACCGACCATCGCCGTGGGCGCCATCACGGAAGTCGACCAGGTCAACGGCATCATCGCCTCGGGGCGCGCCGACCTTTGCGCAATCTCGCGCCCGCACCTGGCCGACCCTGCCTGGCTACTGCACGAGACGGCCAAGCTCGGCTACCACAGTGTCGAATGGCCAAAACAATACCTGCTTGCAAAGGACCAGCTCGAGCGAAACCTAAAGCGTGCGGCAGCCGGCGCCTGATTGTTGCTACCCCTCAGGCGATCCCTCTGGGGAAGAATACACACAAGAGAGGAAGACGATGTCGAATACCTCATATGACACTTACCGCGAGAACGTAGCGGGTCGTGCAGACGTGGCGGACACCCCCGAGCTGCTGGCCTACTACAAGGAACTGGCCGCTCTCAAGACGGGGGCCCTCTGGACCGTTGCCAACAAGATCGAGCCGTGGCAGCCGAAGTCGGAATCGTTGCCGGTGCTGTGGCGCTACCGCGATCTGCGTGACCATGTACTGCGTTCGGTTGACCTCGTTACGCCCGAGAAAGCGGGCCGCCGGGTGATCTACCTGAACAATCCGGGCCGCCAGGACGTGTCCGCGGCCGTGGGCTGGCTTTACTCCGGCCTGCAGGTGATGCATCCGGGCGAGGCCGCGTCGGCGCACGCGCATTCGTCCTCGGCGCTGCGCTTCATCATGGAAGGCAGCGGTGCGTACACGATCGTCGATGGCCACAAGATGACGCTGAACGCCAATGACTTCGTGCTGACGCCTAACGGCACCTGGCACGAGCACGGTGTGTCTGCCGACGGCACGACCTGCATCTGGCAAGACGGCCTGGATATTCCCCTGGTCAACGCGATGGAAGCCGGCTTCTACGCCGTCCATCCGGATCTCCGGCAGGCCGCCACGTATCCGGTCGACGACATGCCGGCCATCTGGGGCGGCAAGGGCCTGCGCCCTCACGGTGGCAACTGGACCAAGCCTTATTCACCGCTGTTCAAGTATGAATGGGCGCCGACCTACGAGGCGCTGGTTCGCCACAGCAAGGTGACGGACGGAAGCCCGTTCGACGGAGTGCTGATGCACTACGTCAATCCGGTCAGCGGGGGACCGGTGATGCCGACGATCGGCGCCAGCATGCAGCTATTGCGCCCGGGCGAAGCCACCCAGGCGCATCGCCACACCGGCAGCTTCATCTACCAGGTCGCCAAGGGCACTGGCTATTCAGTCATCAATGGCCAGCGCTTTGACTGGACCGAGCGCGACATCTTTTGCGTGCCCTCCTGGGCCTTCCATGAGCACGCCAACGCGTCGTTCGGTGATGACGCGGTGCTGTTCTGCTTCAACGACCTGCCCGTCATGCATTCGTTGGGGCTGTACCGCGAAGAGGCGTTGTCGGAGAACGGCGGCCACCAGGTGCTAGCCGCCTGACATAAGAACCATCGTTGTGCGTTGCCCATGTACACGACTTGCACAACCTGAACTTTGTTGATTTGCGCAGCCGCCGACAACGCGGCATTCACTGGAGTAGCAATACCATGCGTCTCGTTACATATCGCTCGGAAGTCACCGCCGCCGCCCGCCTGGGCGCCATTGTCGACGGCAGCATCGTTGACCTTGCCCGCTTCGGTGCCGCCGTCGGCGTGGACATTCCGTCCACCATGCTCGAGTTCATCGACTTGGGACCCGAGTCAGTCCGCTCGACCAGCGCGCTGCTGAACGAGTATCGCGGCAAGCTGCCCTTCGGCGTGGCCTTCCCGGCCTCGAACGTCAAGCTGTTGGCCCCGATCTCGCGCCCCCGCAAGAACATCTGGGGCATTGGCCTGAACTACGTCGAGCACGTGGCCGAATCCAGCCGCAGCCTGGACACCTCCAAGGAACTGCCCAAGGAGCCGGTGATTTTCTCCAAGCCGCCGACCACCGTGATTGGCCCGGGCGATGCCATTGAGCACAACAAGGAAATCACCCAGCAGATGGACTGGGAAGTCGAACTCGCCGTCGTCATTGGCACCCGCGGCAAGGGCGTGAAGGAGGCTGATGCGCTGAACTATGTGTTTGGCTACAGCGTGATGATCGATATCTCGGCACGCGACTGCCGCCGCGATGGCCAATGGATTTACTCGAAGGGCCAGGACACCTACGCGCCGTTCGGTCCGGTCATCGTCACCGCTGACGAAATTCCCAACCCGCACACGCTAGACCTGTCGCTGACCGTCAACGGCGTGACCAAGCAGAGTTCCAATACCCGCCACATGCTGTTCAAGGTGCCCGCGCTGATCGCGGACATCAGCAAGGGCATGGCCTTGGAGCCGGGCGACATCATCGCCACGGGGACGCCGGACGGTGTCGGCGCAGGCCGCACCCCGCAGGAGTGGCTGTGGCCGGGCGACACCGTGGTGGCCACGGTGGAAGGCATCGGCACGTTGCGCCACCCGGTGGTGGCGGTCTGATTGCCGGTATCCGATGAAACGATGATCCCGACGCGATATGCGTTCGGGACTGGCCATACAGAAGCGTAAGGAGGGGTAGTCGTCCTTTTCGTGCAAAATCTTACGGTTATCTAAAAATTTTCCTTTTGAATCAATTGATTGAGAATCCGTCAATGTTGCAAGTGCCGTTCTTTTTGTGCAAAACCTTACGCATTCAAGCTGCTGGAACAGCCACGCCGAGATTTGTCCGATAGTCAGTCAGCAACTGCTGCTGAT
>NZ_OFTT01000003.1 GCF_900250075.1 Cupriavidus taiwanensis | reverse complement strand
GTAAGCGAGTCGCCAGCACCGTCTGTACCCTTCAGTAGAGTGGAGCCAAAGTAGTTCCCACCAAATAGTGATGGGAACTACTTTGTCAAAGTCACAGGAAGTACCAGTCGCCGGCAGTCGCAAAGGCCGGCCGAACCACAGCGAGGAGTTCAAGCAACGGTTGGCAGCCGCTGCGTGTGAGCCGGGGGTCTCGGTATCGAAATTGGCACGCGAACACGGCATCAACGCGAACATGCTGTTCACCTGGCGCCGACGCTATCGAATGGAGCAGCGCCAGGAAGCTGCGGTGTTGTTGCCGGTCACCGTTGAACACCCAAGCTCGACACCCGGTCTGATGCCGATGAGTCCGGGCGCTGCGGGTTGCGAGCCGACGCCGCCGCAGGGCGTCATTGAGATCCGGCTGGGCCGAGCGGTGATTCGCATTGAAGGGGCAGTCGACGCGACCACGTTGCGTACGGTTCTGGACCGTTTGACGCCATGATCGGGTTGCCGGCGGGAACACGCATCTGGATTGCTGCAGGCGTGACCGACATGCGCTGTGGATTCAACGGGCTCGCCGCGAAGGTGGAGGCGACTCTGCAAGAGAGCCCATTCTCCGGCCATGTCTTCGTCTTCCGCGGCAGGCGCGGCAACGTCATCAAGGTGTTGTGGTCGACGGGCGATGGGCTTTGTTTGCTCTCGAAGCGCCTGGAGCGTGGGCGTTTCGTCTGGCCGCAGGCCGACAGCGGCAAGATCCATCTGACGCAAGCGCAATTGTCGATGCTGCTGGAGGGGATTAACTGGAAGCAGCCCGAGCGCACCTGGCCGCCACTGTCGGTGTTGTAAACCTTGCGGCATGTGCGTAAACTGCCGCGCATGCCAATCGACCCCAGCGATCTCCCCGACGACATTGAGGCCCTGAAGGCCTTGGTGTTGGCACAGCGGGAATCGATCGCACTCATGGAACGGGCCTTGGCGGTCCGCTCCATGGAGATCGAGCAGCTAAATCTGCAGATCTCAAAGCTGAGGCGGATGCAGTTTGGCCAGAAGTCCGAGAAGCTGGATCGACAGATTGAACAGCTCGAGACCCGACTGGAAGATCTGCTGGCCGAAGAAGGAGCGGCTGAAACCGAAGCCGATCCGCAGGCAACCCCTCCTGTCCGGAAGAAAGCGGTACGCAAGCCGTTGCCGGAGCACCTGGAGCGGGAGGAGCGCATTCTCGAGCCCGAGGCCGAAGCCTGTCCAGAGTGCGGCGGTAAGCTCAAGCCGCTGGGCGAGGACATCTCGGAGCAACTCGATATCATCAGCAGTTCATTCAGGGTGATTCGGCAGGTGCGGCGCAAGAAGGCCTGCGCCTGTTGTGATTGCATCGTCCAGGCTGAAGCGCCAAGCCGGCCGGTTGAGCGTGGCATTGCCACGGCGGGGTTGCACGCTCACATACTGGTTGCCAAATACGCTGATCATCAACCGCTGTACCGCCAAGCCGCGATCTATGCCCGGCAGGGCGTGGATCTGGACCGCACGACCATGGCTCGCGGGGTCGGCGCTTGTGGTGCGCTGGTACGCCCGCTGGTCGAGGCTTTGCACCGATACGTGATGATGCCCGGCAAGGTTCACGCGGATGACACGCCGCTGCCGGTACTTGCGCCAGGTAAGGGGCAGACCAAGACGGGAAGACTATGGGCCTACGTGCGGGACGATCGCGCATCGGGTTCGGACGCTGCACCTGCGGTCTGGTTCGCCTACACACCAAATCGCCAGGGCCAACATCCCCAAGCGCATCTGGCCGGCTTCCGCGGCATCCTGCAGGCAGACGCGTATGCGGGCTTCAACGCTGTTTTTACCGATGGCAGTGTGCGCGAGGCAGCTTGTATGGCCCACGCGCGCCGTAAGGTGCACGATCTGCATGTCCGCAAGGCAACGCCGACCACCACGGAGGCATTGCGCCGGATCGGCGATCTCTATGCCATCGAAGCGGAAATCCGGGGTAAGCCACCTGCGGTGCGTCAACAGGTGCGGCAGCAAAGATCCCGGCCCCTACTGGACCACTTCGAAGTGTGGTTGCGAGAGCGGCTATTGACACTCTCGACGCAGTCGGAAACCACCAAGGCCATCAATTACATGCTGAACCAGTGGCAAGCACTAATCTACTACTGTGATGATGGCCTGGCAGAGATAGACAACAACATCGCAGAGAATGCGCTGCGCGGTGTCGCGTTGGGTCGAAAGAATTTTTTATTCGCCGGCGCCGACAGTGGCGGCGAGCGTGCGGCCGCCATGTACTCGCTCATTGGGTCCTGCAAACTCAACGGCATCGATCC
>NZ_OFTT01000002.1 GCF_900250075.1 Cupriavidus taiwanensis | reverse complement strand
AAGCTACGTTTCGCATAATGTATATTATGTTAAATAACGTATAGCCAGCACCTCCCGACCCGCCTAGCGCCCTCGACGCAGCTTGGGCAAAACGCAAGCCTCCAATCGCATTCCTTCCGTGCGCCAGCCCACATTGGCTCTCTGCCTGCCCCCCTAAGCTAGAAAAGTCCCGTCGGATGTCCTTCGGCATGCCACCGTGAGCTTCCAGCGCGGAACTCCCGCATTCCATGGCTACGCTGTCACTGGAGGTGATGCAAATGCGTCAACGCATGATTTTCCGCAAAACCGTGTGGGCGTCAGTGGTTGGTTTCTTCCTGCTGGCACCGTCGGTTCACGCAGCTCCGCCCGTCAGCTTCGACAATGACGCCTGCAACAACCCTTCCGCGGAAGCCAGGCTGAGGCAGCGAGAAGCTGCCGTGCTCGGCCCGGCCCATGCCGAGTCGCATGCGCGGGCGCGTGCCAAACAGTGTCGGGTGGCAGCCGGGCTGGACCGGGTTGCCACGCCGGACGATCAGGTGCTGGCAGCGGCCAGGGCTCAGGCCACCAATACGGCGGGCCAATGGAGCGAGCCATTCGTCATCCCGGTAGTCGGCATCACTGCGGTCTTGCTACACACAGGCAAGGTGCTGTTCTGGTCGTACGAGCCTACGCAGTACCATAATCCGGCAGCGTCGAACACCGGTGTCGCCTATGTGTGGGATCCCGCGACACGCACGGGCCATCCCATAACGCCGCCTGAGAACATCTGGTGTGCCGGCCAGACGATATTGAGCGACGGCAGGGTTTTCATTGCTGGTGGCAATCTGCGCTACCCCGACGGGAATGCGCCAGAAGGCCAGCAGAACTTCCAGGGCGCGCTGAGCAGCTATACGTTCAATCCGCTCAGCGAGAGCTGGACCACCCAGCCAAATATGTCGGTCGGCCGCTGGTATCCGACTGTGACCAAGCTGGCAGACAACCGGGTAGTCATCACCAGCGGCCTCGACGAGACGGGATCCGGAAATACCACGTCGGTGGTCGAACTGTTCACCCCTGCCGCGGGCATGGACAGCGTTGGCACGATGAGCACGGTGTCGTTCCACCACCCCTCGGGCATGTACCCGTTCCAATACCTGCTTGGTTCTGGCCAGATGATGCAGGCCGGGCCGGCCTTCTACAATACCGTGCTGCTGACGCCCGGCACATGGTCATGGAGCGGCATTCCGAACATGCTGAGTTCGCACTATGAGTACGCCAACGGCGTTATCTATACCGATGCCTCGGTCACGCCCGTCAAGCAGGCCGTGATGATCGCGGGCGGCGCCGAAGGCGACAGCGCCTTCCGCAACAACGAATGGTTCGATGTCGGCAACCCCAACGCAGGGTGGCGACAATTTCCGCAATGGCTGCAGCCTCGGCATAACGCCAATACCGTGATCCTGCCGGATGGAACGCTGTTTACGGTGGGCGGCAATGCGGCCAGCAACGGTTATGACAACCCGCATTTTGACAGCGAGCTTTACAACAAGCCGGCCGGGGATCCGACCGGGACCTGGATTCCGATGAGCCCGAACACCATACAGGCGGGCTACCACTCCAGTGCCATTCTGTTGCCCGACGCCACCGTCCTGCTGTCCCAGGACGACATGAATCCCCTGGCCGCCAGCACGCACCAGGCACAGGTATATTCGCCACCGTACCTGTTCAAGGGCGCGCGCCCGAATATCACCAGCGCACCGGGTACATTGAGCCTGGGACAAACCTTTACCGTTGGCTCCAGCACGCCCAATGTTTCCAGCGTTGCGCTGGTGGCGCCGGGGGCTGTGACGCACGGCAACGACATGCACCAGCGCTATATCAAATTGCGCCATACCAAACAGGGCGCCAAGAACCTGCGCGTCACCCTGCCCGCCTCCAGTTCGCTGGTGCCGCCCGGTTACTACATGCTGTTTATCATCGACTCGCAAGGGGTGCCTTCCGTCGCCAAATTCGTTCGGGTTTCCTGAGGCAGGAGGTCGCACGGCATGACGGCATGATTGTTGCAAGGCCGGGTATGGTTGCCCGTTCAGGAGACAGTCATGCCATTCGATGCACGCCAGCCCGGCCGCCGTGGGCACCATGTCAAATCCCCGCTTGCGGCGGTATTGCTATGCCTGACAACCGGCCTGTACGCCGCGCCGCCCGCCGGCGACGTGGACTTCATGAACAAGGCCGCACAGGCAGGCCAGATGGAGATCGATGCCAGCAAGCTGGCCGAGACCAAGGCCACAAGCGCCACGGTCAAGCGTTTTGCCGGGCAGATGCTGCAAGACCACCGCGCCGCCGCGGAAGATCTCAAGCGACTGGCCAACGCCAAGGGCGTCCAATTGCCGACCACCCCGAGTCCCGCTGACCAGAAGAAGCTGGAAGCCATTGGCGCACTGCAAGGCGCCAGCTTCGACAAGCAGTACGCCGACGAAGTCGGCGTCAAGGCGCACAACGATGCCGTGGCACTGTTCCGCAAGGCCGCGAGCGATGCGCGCGACAACGATGTACGGGATTTTGCAAAGAAGACCTTGCCGACGCTCGAGCACCATCTGGAATCCGCCAGGAAAATGGCATCGGAGGTATCGCGATAGCTGCCCGCAATGCCGGTCAGCCGGAAAGACGCCCACCCTTCCCTTCGCAGCGCCACTCGGACAGGTGTAGCGAATAACGGCTGACCGTGCCAGCGGCAAGGCATCTGACGTCAGGGGAGGCAATATTGTGTGCACCAATTTCAGCGCGGTGACGGGCCCGGTGCTGCGCGACGTTTTCGGGGCAGAACCGCCACCAGGAACATGGAAGTCGGAAATATGGCCAGGCGATGCCGCGCCGATCGTCCGTGCGGATGCCCGTGGCCGGCGCGAATGTTTGCTGGCCACCTTTGGCCTGGTGCCGCGCGCACGCCACGTCCACGGCGCGCGGGATTTTGAAACCATGAATGTCCGCGCCGAGTGCGTCGGTGACAGGCGCGGTTCGTGCAGCGCGTGGCACCGCACCCAGCTGTGCCTGGTGCCTGCGATGGCCATTTACGAGCCTTGCTACGTGGCGGGCCAGGGCTGGATCCGCTACCGGATCTGGCTACCGGACGAGCCGGCGCTTGGCATCGCCGGGCTGTGGAGGCAATGGCCGGATGGATCTTATTCCTTCGCCATGTTCACGGTGAGCGCGCCTGGTCATGCGGTGATGAAGCTGATGCACACCCCAGGCAAGGAAAAACGGGCGGTGGTGATGATTCCGTACCTGCAGTGGCAAGCGTGGCTCGCGTGCCGGGATCCCGAACTGGCGCGAAGCTTCATGGCGCTCTATCCGGCCGAGAAGATGATGGCGGTTCCCGCCCCGCTTACGCCCCAACCCGCCGAGGAATCCGGCACGGCCGGCGTGGCCGCGCCAACCAGGTAGCCTGCTCAGGCGAAACGGTCATGCAGGATGGAAGCGCTCAGCTGACGCTTCTTCCAGTACATATGGTCGATGCGCTGCTGCAGCTTTCCCAGCACCGCAGGGTCCAGGGTTTCATAGGTTAGCAGCACGGCGGGGTGCGAGCCGTCGCCATCTTCATGTTCCAGGCTGTCGAATGGCGGGAATCCGTATTTCTCCAGGAACGTCCGGATTTCCTCGTCGGAGGTGTCGGGGTCGATATTGGTGAGCAGCAGGCGGCTCATTCTCTCTCCCAATTACAAGGTGACGGCGGGCGGGTGCTTTTTTTGAGGTTAGCACCTCGGCACCGTCCCTGCAGGACTGGACACATCATCGCAGCACGCCATCGCCGCGCCGGCATGCTGCACGGGCGCGATTGAATGAATTCCCGCTCTGTGAGCGGACAACGTTGCAAATAATCCATGCCTGGCGGCTGCGGCCTACCAGCTAGCGCGGATATTCCGTCAGGCGCGCGGCTGGAGCATGAGCACGCGGTAGTGACTGGCCATGCCCGTTGCGCCGCGCCAAAGCAAAAACCCCTCGCAGCACACGCTGTCGAGGGGTTTTGCACAATAAGAGCCTGGCGATGACCTACTTTCACACGGGAATCCGCACTATCATCGGCGCGGAGCTGTTTCACGGTCCTGTTCGGGATGGGAAGGGGTGGTTCCAGCTCGCTATGGTCACCAGGCATGAGGGGTTGTGGCGCTGTCGGGTTGGGACAGCGTCACGAATCGGGATGTAGTTGGGGTTGTGCGTATCTGGCACAAGGCGATCGA
>NZ_OFTT01000001.1 GCF_900250075.1 Cupriavidus taiwanensis | reverse complement strand
GCTCATTCGCGATGCGGAGGTCGCTTCAGGTCGCCCTATTGGCGTGCTGCTCGACTTGCAAGGCCCGAAGCTCCGTCTGGGCACATTCCCGGATGGGCCGGTGAAGCTGGTGGCGGGTCAGCCTTTCCGACTGCAATTGCAGGCCGTAGAAGGTAACGATCGCGTCGCTCACCTTCCCCACAAGGAAATCTTCGAAGCCCTCTCGCCGGGCAATGCCCTGCTCATCGACGATGGTCGAGTGCGTCTGCGTGTCACAGGCTGCGGACCGGATTTCGCAGATACCACCGTGGAAACCGGCGGAAAAATCTCTGACCGCAAGGGTGTGAATGTCCCCGATTGCGCCCTCGCGCTTTCCGCTCTGACCGAGAAAGACCATCGCGATCTGGCGTATGGGCTGACGCTCGGTGTTGACTGGGTGGCCCTCTCTTTTGTCCAGTCCGCCCAGGACATCGAGGAAGTCCGGCGCATCGTCGGGAACACGGTTGGCATCATGGCGAAGATCGAGAAGCCGAATGCCATCGCAGACATCGACGCCATCATCGCCGCTGCCGACGCCATCATGGTGGCCCGCGGGGACCTCGGTGTCGAAATGCCCCCGGAAGAGGTCCCTACGATTCAGAAGCGACTGACCCGACTGTGCCGCGAAGCTGGCAAGCCGATTGTGGTGGCCACCCAGATGCTCGACTCGATGGTGAGCTCGCCCGCTCCGACGCGCGCCGAAGCATCAGACGTTGCGACCGCGGTGTATGACGGCGTGGATGCCGTCATGCTCTCGGCCGAATCCGCGAGTGGTGAGTATCCGCTTGAAGCCGTACAAATGATGGCACGCATCATTCGGAATACTGAGCGCGACAAGCTTCAACGCGACACGATGGGCGCCATCGCAGCAACGCGTCGTGCGGATGCAGCCGACGCGATCGGTGCCGCCATCCGCACCGTTGCAGACATACTGCCCTTGTCCGCTTGCCTGACCTACACCCTCTCCGGCTCGAGCGCACTACGCGTTGCACATGAGCGACCCAACGTGCCCGTGGTTGGCATGACGCCCAAGATTGAAACCGCTCGCCGTCTTGCGCTGGTCTGGGGCGTCCACGCGGTACATGGTGACGATGCGGAGAGCGTTGAAGACATGGTCGAACACGCAACGGAGGTAGCGAGAGCCGAAGGCTTTCAGCCCGAAACGCGACCGTTTGCAATCGTTGCTGGCATGCCATTCCGCACGCCAGGGTCGACCAACCTGTTGCGTCTCGTGTTCCCCGTCCCGTCCCACCGAAGCTGACGCAAGAGCATTCCCATGGCAACATCGAATCAAACCACCCACCTGGCCGCCCTCTTTCCGACGGCTGACTCCATCCCGGCCAAGCACCGTCTGGGCGAACCACTCAATCAGCGCCATATCCTGATCAATGGGGAGCTCCGACAATGGGACGGCCCGGTGCACACCGTGCAGTCTCCCGTTCGTGTACGGGATGCTGAAGGAAAGCTCCACCCAGTGACGGTAGGTAGCTTTCCGGTCACGACGGCAACTGAAAGTTTGGAGGCACTGAAAGCCGCAGTGGACGCGCACGCAGCCGGTACCGGCCAGTGGCCCACGATGTCCGTCGACCAGCGCATTGCGCATGTCCAGGATTTCACCCAACGACTGGTCGAGAAGCGCGAGCTCATCGTCAACCTCATCATGTGGGAGATTGGTAAGTCGGCTGTCGACTCCGCCAAGGAGTTCGACCGTACCGTCGACTATATCCGTCAGACCATTGATGCCCTCAAAGAACTCGACAACAACAATTCGCGATTCCAAGTTGTTGAAGGCACCATCGCCCAGATTCGTCGTGCACCGCTTGGTGTAGTGCTGTGCATGGGTCCGTATAACTATCCACTGAACGAAACCTTCACGACGCTCATCCCAGCCCTGATTATGGGCAACGTGATTCTGTTCAAGCCGCCAAAGTTCGGCACGTTGCTTTTCGCACCGATCCTCGAAGCCTTCCGGGATGCCTTCCCTGCGGGCGTGGTCAATACGGTCTACGGCCGTGGCGAAGAAGTCGTTCCACCGTTGATGGCCTCAGGCCAGGTCCACGTACTCGCACTGATTGGCTCGTCACGCGTAGCCGACAAGCTCAAGAAGCTGCATCCGAAGACGAACCGCCTGCGCGCCGTCTTGGGTCTTGATGCAAAGAATGTGGCGATCATCCTGCCGGACGCTGACCTCGACCTCACGGTCAAGGAATGTGTCTTGGGCTCGCTTTCGTTTAACGGACAACGCTGTACCGCGCTCAAGACCCTCCTTGTCCATCAGTCCATTGCGGAAGCGCTCCTCGACAAGTACTGCGCGGCACTGGCGGCCTTGAAAATCGGTATGCCATGGGAAGACGGGGTCTTCATCACTCCCCTGCCCGACAAGAACAAGCCACGGTACCTGACCGCGTGCATTGAGGACGCGGTGGAGAAAGGGGCGTCCGTTCGAAATGCAGGCGGTGGCGACAACGACGAATCGCTGTTCGTCCCGGCGGTGGTGTATCCCGTCAACGAGCGTATGAGGCTGTATCGGGAGGAACAGTTCGGCCCCGTGGTGCCCATAGTGCCGTTTGACGACGTCCAAACCGCGCTGGCCTATGTCGAGAGTTCTGACTACGGCCAGCAGGTCAGTATCTTCGGCTCGGACGCAGACACAATCGCGACGCTCGTCGACCCACTCGTCAACCAGGTCTGCCGCGTGAACATCAACTGCCAGTGTCAGCGCGGCCCGGACGTCTTCCCGTTTACTGGTCGAAAGGACTCCGCGGAAGGAACGCTGTCGGTTTCCGATGCGCTGCGGGCCTTCTCCATTCGCACAATGGTAGCCGCCAAGGCGACTCCGGATTCGAAGGCCTTGCTGGACGACATCGTCCTCGGTCACAAGTCTGCATTCATCAACACCCGCTTCATCTTCTGACGCTCGAAGTGGCTGGCCACGGACAGCCACTTCACTGCCTATGTTTTCACGGGCGAGGAGAGATCTCGCCGGTAACACGTATGGGACTTATCGTGACCACGACGCCTCTGTCAGGCCTCTCTCTTCTACGCCCTCGCTCCGCCACCAGTTTATTCAATCCCGAACAGGACTTGGAAGGTCTCGCCGGCTACGAGGGGCTTCAGGCTGAACTGGAAGATCGCCTTACAAATGACATTCGACTGTTTGGGGACGAACTTGGCCGTGTTCTGAAGGCACAAGAAGGTGCTGGGATATTTGAGAAAGTCGAGGAAATACGTCGACTGGCTCTGGCGTTCAGCAGGACAACAGACGACAGCGTACGCACGCGCTTGAACGCCGCCATGGAAGGCTTGCCTGCGGAGGTAATGCAGACCGTTGCACGGTCCTTTACCTTGTTCCTCCTGTTAGCCAACATTGCAGAAGACCAGCACGAGAAGCGCGTTCGCCGTGCAGCGGAAATGGCCGGATTCTTTATGAGACCTGGCAGTCTCCTGCGCAGCCTGAACTCGCTGGTGGCCTCGCACTATGACCAAAAGGACATCTGGGCATTACTGTCCCGGCTGTCGATTACCCCCGTCTTGACCGCTCACCCCACCGAAGTTCGACGTCAAACCATCCTCACGCATGAACGCCGTATCGCGGAGCTACTCGAAGCTCGGGATGCTCGTCAGCTCACGCCGAATGAGGATGAAGAGCTCCGTCACGGCATCGCCTACTCGGTGAACTGCCTATGGAACACTCGACTTCTCCGCGCCCAAGGGCTGACAGTGGCCGATGAGGTCAAGAACGGAATCAGCTACTTCACTCGAACTTTCCTCAAGGAAGTCCCTCGCTTGCACTGCTGGCTTGAGGACACCGTTGGAGAGCTAGGTCACGGGCCTCGAGTTCCAGCACCGAAGCGGACACAACCTCTACTTCAAGTCGGAACATGGATTGGCGGCGACCGTGACGGCAACCCGAACGTGGGTTCGGAATCCTTGAAATCGGCTGCCTTGCTGCAATCCGAGGCGTGCATCGACTACTACCAGGGCGTCCTGGCGCATTTGATCCAGACGCTCAGCCTATCTACGGCTCGAACTCGCGTCGCCCCCTCGGTCAAGCTCATGTCGGATCGAGCCAACTGTGTCTCGCCGCATACAAGCGACGAACCGTACCGACGCGCCTTGGCATATGTTTCTCAGAAACTCACGGCTACGCGCTCCTGCCTTGATGCTGGCGCCACACCGGTAGCCCTCGTATCGCCGGACTACTATCGAACTCCTAGCGAGATGGCTGAGGACCTTAAGCAGATTCAACTTTCCCTGAACATTTCCCTGCTTGCGGAAGGGGAATTGCGCAACCTGGCCAAGGCCGTGGAAGTCTTTGGGTTCCACCTTGCACCGATCGACCTTCGTCAGAATTCGGAGGTGCATGCAAGGACGATTGCAGAACTTCTCGAGAGGGCCGGTGTTTGCGTTGACTACCTTGATCGTGACGAGGAAGAGAAGCGCACTATCCTCAGCGCAGAGCTTGCTGGTACACGTCCACTGTGGTCCGCGTTCGCAGCCTATAGTGACGAAACCAAGTCAGAGCTCGCGATATTTGCCACAGCTCGTCAATTGCGGGGGGTGTATGGCGCCCCCTTGGTACGCCATTGCATTATTTCTAAGACTGCGGAAGTTTCCGACATTTTGGCTGTTGCTGTCCTCCTCAAGGAAACCGGGCTGCTGACGAGTTCAATCGGCAGCGGAAATCCTTCGAATGAAGTGCTCATCGTCCCTCTCTTTGAAACCATCCCGGATTTGCGCGGAGCCCCGGGAGTCATGGAAGCGCTCCTCGCCATTCCGGAATACCGGACACTCGTAACCCAACGGGGGAACGAGCAAGAGATTATGTTGGGGTACTCCGACAGCAACAAGGACGGGGGCTTCCTTACTTCCTGCTGGGAAATTTACCAAGCTGAGATCAGCCTTGAACAGGTACTGACTCGTCACGGCGTTGGAATGCGATTGTTCCACGGCCGCGGAGGAGCGGTCGGTCGCGGTGGTGGGCCAGCCTACGATGCGCTTCTCGCACAGCCCCATGGCGCGCGGTCTGGAAAGATTCGCATCACCGAACAAGGTGAAGTCATCGCATCGAAGTACAAGAACCCAGAAGTAGGTCGGAAGCACTTGGAAGCCCTGGTGGCGGGAAGCCTTGAAGCTTGCGCTATCGGGCAAGAACTCGACGCCAGCAAGGAAGAGATCTTCCACGTGGTTACCAAGGCCCTTTCGGCGCAAGCCTATGTGGCATATCGCGAGCTCGTGTACGAAACGGATGGATTCAGTACCTACTTCCGTGAGTCCACACCGCTCTCAGAGATTGCACAGCTCAACATTGGCAGTCGCCCGACGTCGCGGAAGTCAGGAGACCGTATAGAGGATCTGCGTGCTATCCCTTGGGTGTTCTCGTGGGCTCAATGTCGGCTGATGCTACCGGGCTGGTTCGGATTTGGATCCGCAGTTGACGCCTGGCTCCGGGAGAACCCAAACGGCTTGGAATTCCTACAAGAGATGCAGGGTTCATGGCCCTTCTTCAGGACTATGTTGTCCAACATGGAAATGGTTCTCGCAAAGACGGACCTCGGCATCGCCTCGCGGTACGCCGACCTGACCAGGGATGCTGAGCTGAGGGATCGCATCTTTAGCCGAATCCGAGGCGAGTACGAACTCACGAAGCGTCACCTTCTTGGCATCCTGAAGGTGGACGTTCTGCTTGCCGGGAATCCGGCCTTCCGCCGCTCGATCCGGAATCGCAGTCCGTATCTCGACCCCTTGCACCACGCTCAAATTGAGTTGCTAAAGCGACATCGTTCCGGGCAGGTATCCGAAGGCATCGTGCAAGGTATCAAGATGACGATCAATGGCTTGGCACAAGGCCTGCGCAACAGCGGCTGATCCAGTAGCAGATTCATTGGTGCAGTAACAATTAATACACGGAGGAACATGAGCGCAATCGTAGATATCATCGGTCGCGAGGTGCTGGACTCGCGCGGCAATCCCACGGTCGAGTGCGATGTGCTGCTGGAGTCGGGCGTGATGGGCCGTGCGGCGGTGCCGTCGGGCGCGTCGACCGGTTCGCGCGAAGCCATCGAGCTGCGTGACGGCGACAAGAGCCGCTACCTGGGCAAGGGCGTGCTGAAGGCGGTCGAGCACATCAACACCGAAATCTCCGAAGCCATCATGGGCCTGGACGCCTCCGAGCAGGCCTTCCTGGACCGCACCCTGATCGACCTCGACGGCACCGAGAACAAGGGCCGCCTGGGCGCCAACGCCATGCTGGCGGTGTCGATGGCGGTGGCCAAGGCCGCCGCCGAAGAAGCCGGCCTGCCGCTGTACCGCTACTTCGGCGGTTCGGGCGCGATGCAACTGCCGGTGCCGATGATGAACATCGTCAACGGCGGCGCGCACGCCAACAACAGCCTGGACATCCAGGAATTCATGGTCATGCCGGTGTCGCAGACCAGCTTCCGCGAAGCGCTGCGTTGCGGCGCCGAAATCTTCCACGCGCTGAAGAAGATCCTGGCCGACAAGGGCATGTCCACCGCGGTGGGCGACGAGGGCGGTTTCGCCCCGAACTTCTCGTCCAACGAGGAGTGCCTGAACACCATCGTGCAAGCCATCGAGAAGGCCGGCTACCGCGCTGGCGAGGACGTGCTGCTGGCGCTGGACTGCGCCGCCAGCGAGTTCTACCACGAGGCCGAAGGCGTGTACCAGCTGGAAGGCGAAGGCCTGAAGCTGTCGTCGACCCAGTTCGCCGACTACCTCGCCAACCTGTGCGACAAGTTCCCGATCGTGTCGATCGAGGACGGCATGGCCGAAGGCGACTGGGACGGCTGGAAGACCCTGACCGACAAGCTCGGCAAGCGCGTGCAGCTGGTCGGCGACGACCTGTTCGTCACCAACACCAAGATCCTGAAGGAAGGCATCGAGAAGGGCATCGGCAACTCGATCCTGATCAAGATCAACCAGATCGGCACCCTGACCGAGACTTTTGCCGCCATCGAGATGGCCAAGCGCGCTGGTTACACGGCCGTGATCTCGCACCGTTCGGGCGAGACCGAGGACAGTACGATTGCCGACATCGCCGTGGGCACGAACGCAGGCCAGATCAAGACCGGCTCGCTGTCGCGCTCGGACCGCATCGCCAAGTACAACCAATTGCTGCGCATTGAGGCAGCACTCGGCGATACGGCAAGCTACGCTGGGAAATCTGCCTTCTACTGCCTACGCTAATCGATAGCTGTTAGGCACAACGCACTGATTCGACAAAGCAGCCCGGCGACCCGTCGTTTTCCCAAGAGGGTCGTCAGCGGCAGCACTTTCATAAAGAGGCATGGCATGACACTCAAGACTACTGACCTATGTGACAAGCTGATGGAAGATGCTCGCGTCTTCAAGCCGGTTTTCCATGACTTTGGCGCTGTGACCACCTTCGAAGGTGAGGCCGTTACGGTGAAATGCTTTGAAGACAACTCCCGCATCAAGGAACTGAGCGCCACTCCCGGCACGGGCAAGGTTCTGGTCGTCGACGGCGGAGGCAGCGATCGTTGCGCCCTGCTTGGAGACATTATTGCGGCTGACCTAGCAAAGAATGGCTGGGCCGGCGCCGTCATTTACGGACATGTCCGTGACAAGGATGTGCTTGCGGGTATCACGCTAGGCATCAAGGCGCTGGGTTGCATGCCGATGAAATCTCTCAAGCGCAACGAAGGAACCGTGGGCGCAACCGTCGACATGGCAGGTCAGCGCGTTCGTCCCGGCGAGTACATCTATGCGGATGCCGACGGCATTTTGGTTGTGGACGCACCAATTACCCTTTAAGCTCTACAGGGCGTTGCGCCGAAACTCGACGCCCGCCTCTACTCCAGATGACACGCATTCAATTGATCCACGCAACTGCCGTCGCAATTCCGGCGATTGCTGAGAGTTTCCAGCGTCTTTGGCCCGAGGCCGAGACGGCAAATCTGCTCGATGATTCGCTTTCCGATGCGTTACGAGATACGCCGGTCGACGCCCCACTCATCATTGCTCGGTTCAAGGCACTGACCCAGTACGGAGTGGATTGTGGAGCGGAAGGCATTCTCTTTACTTGCTCCGCATTCGGTGCAGCGATCGAAGCCGCGCAAGCGGCATCATCGGTTCCGGTTCTCAAGCCAAACGAAGCAATGATTGACGAGGCCCTGTTCTCTGGTACTCGCATTGCACTCGTGGCCACGTTTGAACCTGCAATTGCGTCGATTACGCAGGAATTGGAAGCTGAGGCTGCTGCTCGCGCGCTTCCTGTCACCCTCGAATCTTTCTACGTTCCCGAAGCTCTGGACGCGCTACGCCGGGGCGACCAAATTCGCCATGACACCCTTGTTGCGCAGAAAGGCGCCGATCTCGCGCGGTTCGACGTAATCTGCTTTGCCCAGTTTTCGATGACTTCCGCGGCACAGGCTCTGGAACAGTCGGCGGGACGACCGGTGCTGACGACCCCGGACAGCGCGGTAAAGAAACTTCGCGGTCTTCTCGGCTAAGTATGCAGGCAAGTGGCCGACTTCCGTCATTGCGCCACGTGCTGGGGTGGGTGGTGGTGAAAGGCTTAGCTGTCTGATTTTTCCCTCACCGCGTTGCGAAGGTGCAAGCGCATGAAGTCGGCAGCGGCTTCTCTCTGACCTCCCAAAAGCAGGTCGATTAGCGTCAGGTGCTCTCTGCACCGACGTTCCGCCTGGTCGCGATCCACTGCTTTCCGGTACTCCATGAGTCTGCGCAAACGGTCTAGTCTGCGCAGCCCTTCCAGAATGAAGGCATTTCCGGAACAGGCCGCGATGGTTTCATGAAGACGGCTATTGGCATCGAACAAGGCCGCGGCTGTTGCTGTTCTCGCGCCACCATTCGCGAGCGCCACCTGCTCGGACCGGCATCGCAACAAAGCTTCTCGATCCAGTTCAAATGTCGGCTCCAGAATCCCGGCGGACTCGATAAGCAAACGATACCGATAGCCTTGCTTGTAGGTCTCTGCCGACGTAAGAACCGGGAGAAACATCCATCCATGCCCGGGTAGGCGCTCAACCCATCCTTCTTGTGCCATGCGTCGCAAGATGGCACTGAGCTGCGCACGCGTAACGCTGTACCTACGCATCATCTCGTTCTCAGTGAAGCGATCCGGCAGTGCGCCGGCGAGCCGCTCCTCTGCGATCTTGAAGTAGGTGCCTTCAGCATCATCGCCATCTTCTGCACCTGGCTCGCGTGAGTTCACCGGCAGATGGGTGCCGCCCTCCGCTACCGCATATCCGCCTTCCGGATGCATCTCCACAACAGCTAGCAAGGCCAGTCTACGAAGGGCCTCCCTTACCGGAGAACGGGACACCCGGAATTGATCTGCCAACGCGCGCTCGGGCAAACGGGTACCTGGCGAGATGCCGGAGGCGGAAATGTACTGGTGGATATTTGCTGCAAGGACGTCGGCGAGCTGGCGAGCCATGGTCAAGCGTTCCGATTCGGTTGAGCGATCCTATCACAACGAGCATCTTGGTCTTTTATATTCCTTACGTGCCACGTCTCCGGCACTTCTGTCGATGCCTTCCTATCCACTTTGAGGCCTGCAGGTTGCCTAGGTGTAAACCATTACAACACCTGTAAATCCTTACCAAATCAAGGGTTCTGGAGCACTGCTCACCCTCTAGGTTCTTTGCGACCGCAAAAAACGCTTTACTTGGTTCTTTGAATTTATAAAATTCCACATATCGCGCCACAACGGTGCGTCCCATAAGAACAGGAGACTGGGTGCATCGTAGACAACTGCTTCAGGCGGGCCTAGCGGCCATGGGTGGCTCGACCCTCCTTGATGCCATTGCAGCGACGCCCCGGGTGTCCAAAAAACAGGAAGCCCCGTGAACCAGGATCTCGTTAGCCACGTCAGCGCCCCAGCTTTCAAGCTGCCCCTCGGAAGCTGCGACTGTCACGTCCACCTTTTCGATGGCGCGCGTTTCCCGTTCACCCCCAAACGCTCGTATACGCCGGGAGTGGCCCGGGTTGAGGACCTCATTGCGTTCGAACAGCGTCTTGGTATTGACCGTATTGTTCTAGTGCAGCCGAGCGTCTACGGCGTCGACAACGCCGCGCTTCTCGACGCGCTGGGCCAACTAAGCGGCAGGGCTCGAGGCGTTGCGGTGATTGACCTCGAAAAGACGCCGAACACAACGCTGCAATCAATGCATCAGCGCGGCGTACGTGGGATTCGCCTGAACCTGGAGGTGAGCGGCCAACGAAACCACGAATTCGCGCTAACTCAACTGAAACGGGCAGAACAACTGGTTGGATCTCTGGGCTGGGCCGTCCAGGTCTACGCGGATGTGGACGTCATTGCTGAGCTCGCCGCAGACATTGCAAACCTGAAGGTTCCCGTCGTGCTTGACCACGTCGCAGGCGTCAAAGCTCACAAGAAAGAAGAGCAGAAGGCTGCGTTCGCGAGCGTCGTTGAGCTCGTAAAGAAGGGCAATGCATACGTGAAGCTCTCGGCCCCCTATCGCGTCTCCCGGAATGCCCCGAATTTTGATGACGCTAGCGAGTTCGGACAAGCGCTGATCGCTGCGCGCTCAGACCGACTGGTTTGGGCATCGGACTGGCCTCATACCGGCAGTTCTGGAACCCGTAACGGCAATCTGGAGCAGGTCGAACCCTTCCGCAAGGAAGATGCTGGACGCGCTCTGAGCCAGCTCGCCAGCTGGGCGAACACCCCCGCTCTGCTGCAACGCATTCTTGTCGACAACCCGGCAAAGCTCTACGGCTTCGACCGGCAACCGGCTTAATACATTCCGACTCTGTCCATGACAGAGCCAGCGAATCCTTTCGGAGTTACTCATGACTATCAAGACCCCCTCGGGCGCAGTACTGCTGATTCCCGACCAACTGCCCAACTATGACCGTGGCGGTGGCGCGAGCACGACGCCGCTGGTTGGCAAATCCATCGGTTCGGACAGCTTCATTACCGGGTACACCTCTTTTGCCCCAGGAGTCGAGATTCCGTTCCACAGCCACAACTGCCAGGAAAGCGTCGTCCTCGTGGAAGGCGATGCAATGCTCGACATCGACGGCCTCGAGTATCGGCTCAAGCCGCTGGATACCACGTTCATTCCCCCGAACGTCCCGCACCGCTTCCGCAACCTGTCGAAAACCGAGCCGATGAAGATCCTGTGGATTTACGCGACCATCGACGCGACTCGGACCCTTGTCGGCTCCGGCGAAACCCGTCCTGTGTCGGCAGAACACCAGTCCACCAAGGCTTAACTCGGAGTTTTAATCATGCGTATTCTTGTTCTCCCGGGCGATGGCATTGGCCCTGAAATCGTTGCCGCTTCCCTCGACGTCCTGAAGAAGGCTGACCAGATGTTTGACCTGGGTCTTCAGTTCGACTACGAAGACGTTGGCTTCGTCAGCCTGGAAAAGCACGGCACCACTCTGCGTCAGGAAGTTCTGGACAAAGCCACCTCGTACGATGGCGTGATTCTGGGCACCCAATCGCACGCCGACTACCCCGCGCCGGACAAGGGTGGCCGCAACATCTCAGCCGCATTCCGTTGCGACCTGGACCTGTATGCGAACGTGCGTCCCAACCGTTCCCGTCCGTTCCTGGGTAAGGGTACGCATAACATGGACCTCGTCATCATGCGCGAGGCGACTGAAGGTTTCTATCCCGACCGCAACATGTATGAAGGTTGGGGCGAGATGATGCCGTCGAAGGATATGGCCATCTCCGTGCGAAAAATCACGGCGCATTGCTCGGAGCGCATCGCCCGTCGCGCGTTCGAATTGGCAATGAAGCGTAAGAAGCATGTCACTGCGATCCACAAGGCCAACAGCTTTCACATGACTGACGGCTTGTTCCTGCGTGAAGTCCGGAAGGTGGCTGCAGAGTTCCCTGAAGTGAAACTCGACGACCTGCTCGTCGACGCATCCACGGCATACCTGGTGCGTGATCCGTCGCGCTTCGACGTTCTGGTAGCCACGAATTTCTACGGCGACATCATTTCGGACCTGGCTGCCGAACTCTCCGGCAGCCTCGGCCTCGGCGGCTCTGTAATGGCTGGCGACTCGCTTTGCTGCGCACAAGCGCAACACGGCTCGGCCCCTGACATTCAGGGACAAGACAAGGCGAATCCGACGTCGATGATTCTGTCCGTTGCCATGCTCGTGCAGTGGCTCGGGGAGCACCGTGAAAAGGCCAACTTCATGGCCGCAGCCAAGGCAATCGATGTAGCAGTGGACAAGGTGCTGGCCAACCCGGAAACCCGCACCGCTGATCTGGGCGGCAAGATGGGTTGCGCCGCATTCGGCCAAGCCGTCGCAGAAAACATCACGGCGGCCTAATTTCAGGCTTGAGCCTGGGCGCGGAACCTTTACCTGTCTACCGCGCCCACCCGACAAAGCAAGAACAGTCTGGAGACAGCATGAGGGCATTCAATGTACTGCTGACAGTAGCGCTCGCCAGTATTTCGCTGAATGGCAGCGCCAACGCCAATAGCAATTACCCAACGAAGCCGGTAAGCATCATCGTTCCGTTCGCGCCAGGTGGAGGCAGTGACAACGTCTCGCGCTACATTGCGACTCGTTTGTCCGAGCGGACGAAAGCGCAGTTCATTATCGACAATCGCCCCGGGGCTGGCACGAATATCGGCAACGAACTTGCCGCCCGTTCGGCGGCGGATGGTCAAACTCTGCTGTTTGGCCAGGTGGCTCTGTCCATTAATCCGTTTGTCTACAAGAAGCTGCGATACGACACTGAAAAGGACTTCGTTCCTGTCGTTCAGATTGCCAGCTCTCCGACTGTTCTCGTAGTCACCAAAGATTTCCACGAAAAAGACCTCAAAGGTCTTATCCGATACGTCAAGGCCAATCCTGGCAAGGTCAATTTTGCGTCCGGAGGGAAAGGCACGTCCGTTCATCTGGCAGGCGAGCTTTTCCGCAGCATGACCGGCACTGACATGATCCACGTCCCGTACAAGGGCAGCGGTCCGGCGGTAACTGACCTTATTGGTGGGCAGGTTCAAATGATGTTCGATACCGCTGCCTCGGCGTTGCCCCAGTTAAAGGGCGGCAAGCTGCGCGCCATTGCGGTGACAGGGTCGCGACGCTTGACCGAGCTTCCGGACGTGCCGACGTTTTCCGAGGCAGGGCTGACGGGGTTCGATGCGCCTGCCTGGTACGGATTGCTCGCACCTGCTGGCACTTCGAAGCACGTCGTTCAGTACATCAACACGCAAGTTAATGAAATCCTGAAGGAGCCTGCGACAAAACAGCGGCTCGCACAACTGGGCGCTGAACCGGTTGGCGGGACCCCCGAGGATTTCTCGCGCTTCATGCGCGCAGAGTCCGCCAGATGGTCGGCAGTTGTGAAGACCGCGAACGTATCAGCCGACTAACCAGTTTTCAATCCTGTGATGCACCGATGCGCGCCCGCCGTCGGTGCGCGCTACTCCATGGCGGACATGCGGAGCCGCGTGGGTAGGTATTTGTCGTGAACAGAAGGATCGTTATGTATTCCCACTCAATGCCGACGGATGAAGGTGTGGCGACGGATGCTGCCACAAAGCTGGAAATCCGCCGGCGAGCGATGAGCAAGAACGCCTGGCGCTTACTTCCACTTCTGACTCAGGCCCGAATTGTGGATCGTAGCGGCAAGGCCATCTTCAACCTCGCATGCGCTTGCGTGTTCGGCGCAGCAGGTCTCGCACTTTCCACCATGACTGGTTCGTTTATCTGGGAAATCGTCGGTATCAGTGCCGCTGTCGTCGCAGTGAGCTCGGCTCGCGCGATCTTCTGGACGATTCCCACGCGCTTCCTGACGGGCATTGCCGCAGCGGGAGGTCTGGCGTTTAGCAACTCAATTGGCACGCTCAGCGGATTTGCCGGCCCAATCTCATGAGCTAACTCAAGGAAACCACGGGCCAGTTCTCCGCCGGTACGTGGGCACTCTCGGCGATTCTGCCGGTTTCGGCATCGCTGACGGCGTCCCTCACGCTTATCGTGAAAAAAGAATGATGGCGGCATCGCCGGAGGCAGACGGGCCCCTGATTGACTCGAAGCCTGCTGCTCTAGCTGTGTGCGCCTTGGAGGCGGAAATTCCACAGTGACATCGCGCCAATGAAGTGGCTTGCGGTATCACATTGTCGCTACCTGAAGGATTGTCATGACGAACATCATTACGACGCAAAACCCCTGCACGGGTGCCGTGCTGCAGACCTATGAAGGTTGGACCCCTGAAAAGATTGAGGCAGCCGTTAGCGCGGGCCATGTCGCAGCCAAGGAATGGGGCAAGCAGCCTCTCGCCACCCGCGTCGCTGCAGTACGCCGCCTGGCAGAACAACTGCGCAGTCAAGCCAAGACGTTCGCCGAGCTGGTCACAGCCGAGATGGGCAAGGTGGGCGCCGAAGCCGCGGGCGAGATGGAAAAGTCCGCGGTCACAGCCATCTATTACGCTGACAACGCCGAGCAAATCCTGGCCGACGAGACGGTCAGCATCGCTGGCGTCAATACGTGGGTAAGCTATGAGCCCATCGGCATGGTGCTCGCCGTGATGCCGTGGAATTTCCCGGTCTGGCAGGTCATGCGTTTTGCCATCCCTGCCATCACGGCGGGCAACGGTGTATTGCTCAAGCACTCCCCGAACGTCACCGGCTGCGCTCTGGCTCTCGAGAAACTTTTCCTTGATGCTGGTCTTCCGAGGAATCTCGTGACCACGCTGGTAGTGGCGGAGCCTCAGGTTCCTCAAGTCATCGATAGCCTGATTCAAGATGACCGAATCGCAGCAGTCACCCTGACGGGCTCGAACCGCGCTGGTGCCGCTGTTGGTGCTGCCGCCGGCCGTGCGTCGAAGAAGTCGGTGCTGGAACTGGGCGGCTCCGACGCCTTCATTGTTCTAGACGACGCCGATCTCGACGCCGCCGTGACCGCGGCAGTCAAAGCGCGCTATCACAATGCAGGTCAAAGCTGCGTCTGCGCGAAGCGCTTCATCGTGTCGCAAGCCATTGCCGAGCAGTTCACGGACCGCTTCGTCGCAGCTACGAAGGCTTTGGTAGTCGGCGATCCGACTTCCGCAGCAACCCAGATGGGCCCGCTTGCACGTCCGGACCTGCGCGATGCCCTGGACCAGCAAGTACGCCGTTCGGTTGAAGCCGGCGCGACCCTGCTGGCAGGTGGCAAGGCAATCGAAGGGGCGGGCAACTTCTATGAGCCAACCGTCCTCGCCAACATGAAGCCCGGCATGGCCGCGTTTGACGAAGAGACGTTCGGCCCCCTGGCTGCCATTGCAGTTGCCAAAGATGACGCCGATGCCGTCCATTTGGCCAACGCCACCCCGTTCGGCCTGTCGGTAAGCGTGTGGTCCGCGTCGAACGAGCGCGCCCTGGCTGTCGCGAAGGGCGTTACCAGCGGAGCCGCGTTCATCAACGCTATTACGGCATCGGATGCGCGAGTACCTTTCGGTGGAACGAAGAAGTCTGGCTATGGGCGCGAACTGGCGACGGCTGGTATTCGGGAGTTCACCAACGCTCGGACGTACTGGGCCGCGAAGAGCGCCTGAGATTTCGCCCCTATAGCGAAAAGCCCGCCGTTGCTGAACTGCACCCCAAAAGTTGGACGCGCATCCAACCTTTGGGGTGTTTTTCATGGCGAAATACGATGAGAAGTTCAAGCGCGATATCGTTCAGCGCTACTTGAGTGAATCGACCGGTTTCAAGGCGCTCGCTGGGGAGATGGGGCTGGACCCCTCCACCATTCTGGGCTGGGTCAACGGCTATACCCATCACGGCCCGGCGGGGTTGAGAAAGAAGCACGCTGAGTACGATGCGCAGTTCAACCGATCGTACCGAGGGATGAGCCATGTGTCGGTAGCCAACGACTTAGAGGAACAGTCTGACGTGGCGCTCCTTGCTCGTACGTTCGCAGTAAGCGATCAGGCTCCAGCAGCTGGGACTATTAACTAGCGCGTTCTTTTGACTAGTGCTTTGATACGTCAACCACGCGAGTGAGAGATATAACCTGCCATGGTCGCAGCGATAGGCGCTAATCGATAGGCTAGTATTTGCATTAATGAATGCCTACTCACCGTTCGTTTGCAGGCTTGCAATAAAAAAAGGAGGCGATTGCTCACCTCCTTCAAAGACATGACACCCGAACGGGGTGACACAAGCTGCCTACCCAGGCAGTTTGTACTTTGCCTTCAATGCCGCAACATGTTCGGGGCACAAGCACCGAAACTTACGTCCTTGCAGCAACAGGAATAACTTCGCCGTTTCCTCAAGTTCTTCCGAGGCATCCACAGCTGCGGACAAACTATTTCCAGCGACGACCGGGCCGTGATGAGCAAGTAGCATCGCATGGTGCTTGCCCGCCCACATGCGGATCGCGTCCGCCAGCTTAGGGTCTCCCGGGGCGTAGTATGGAACCAGCGGCAACGACCCGACGCGCATGACGTAGTACGCCGTCATCGGTGGCAAAAGGTCGCTCGGATCGAGATCGTCGAGAAGCGAAAGCCCGACGGAATGCGTGGAGTGCAGGTGAACGACTGCCCCTGCGGTCTTGCGCTCCTCATACATCGCCAGGTGGACCAACGATTCTTTTGTCGGTGCATCGCCGCTGATGTGACGGCCGTCTCGGTCGAGCTTGGAGAGGCGCGCGGGGTCCAAGTCGCCCAAAGACGCGCCGGTGGGCGTCAGCAGCCAACCGTCTTCCAGCGCAACGCTGATGTTCCCCGTGCTTCCGTGGGTCAGGCCGCGGTCGAAAATCGACTTTGCGGCCAGAACCATCTTCTCGCGCTGCTGAGCTTCTGTCAGGGACATGCGGCCGTCGCCTCCTCGAAGAACTTGACGCTGCCGAAGTTGCCAGACTTCAATGCAAGCGACAGCGGTCGCTCGTCAAGCGACTGAGTCCAGGGCACCCCCGGCGCGATAGATTCACCGATACGAAGTCCCTGGACGTTCAAAGCCTTGACCACCGCACCCGACGTTTCACCGCCGGCAACGATGAACTTGTTGTAGCCTTTTCCCTTGAGGGCTGCGGCGATGGCCGACAGCACGCCTTCCACCAACTTCCCGGCAGCGTCGACACCCAACTCTGCTTGAACTGCCGCTACCTCGTCGGGTCGCGCACTGGCGTACACGAGAGCAGGCTCGGTCTGGTTGAGCACCCATGAGACTGCTTCTCCTGCCACGTCTTCGCCTCGGTGAATTGCTAGCGGGTCCACCTTGAAGCCTGGGCGGGCCTGAAGCCATTGCTCGACCTGGCCATTGGTTGCCACCGAGCAGCTACCTGACAGCAGGACAAGCTTGCCATCCGTGGTTGCCAACGTCGAAGCGGAAGTCTCACTACGAAGCAAGCCAGCCCTGCGGTAGTTCTGCGGGAGTCCGAGCGCCAGGCCCGATCCGCCGGTGAGAAGAGCCAAGTCAGCCGATGCTTCACCAATGCGGTACAGGTCGGCGTTTTCCGTGGCATCGACAACCGCAATTTGGACGCCACTGCTCTTCAGCTTCGCAAACGCGTCTTCAATTTGTTCCGGCCGTTGCACAACGGTTTCCCTGACGACAAGACCCACCGTCTTCGTCGTCTGAGGCGCGAGCAGTCGGACCAGATTGGAATCCGTCATCGGCGTCAGCGGGTGGTGACGCATCCCGGATTCGCTGAGCAATACATCGCCGACGAAGAGGTTCCCCTTGTACACCGTGCGACCGTTTTCCGGGAGCGCGGGACACACAATGGTGAAATCAGCGCCCAACTCCTCCATGAGGGCGTCGATAACCGGGCCAATGTTCCCCTTCAGCGTCGAGTCGAAGGTGGAGCAATACTTAAAGTAGAACTGCTTGCACCCTACTTGGCGCAACCAGCGAACAGCTTCGAGAGACTCTTTCACAGCGTCCTGGGCCGGGCTTGTGCGCGTCTTCAAAGCCACGACGATGGCATCGACATCCGATACAGGCTGCTGAGGAATACCGATTGTCTGCACAGTGCGCATGCCCTCTTTCGCGAGCATGCTGGCGATATCGGTGCCGCCGGTGAAGTCGTCGGCAATGATTCCCAATAGCGGCTTGGACACTTTGATTCCTTTGTGAATGGCACATCGGGCGCTCAGTATTGAGCGAATCCGAAGAGGTGCACCGGGTTGACAGACATGACGTTGGTGAACTCATTTTCACCGGCCCAGAGTCGAGCCGAGCGAAGGTTCTTCGCATCGTCTTCATAACGGAACGATTCAACGTCCATCCAGTTGTAGTTGGCCGAGCGCGTGGTTCCGCCGGTGTGCGGCCAGTCGCTGCCCCAGATTGCGCGCCCTGCCCCAGCCCGGAAGCATTCGGTGGCGATAGGGGCCACGTCTTGGTATTCGGGCCCGGATCGCGAAATCTGGTGGGGGCCCGAACATTTGACGTGGACGTTGGGAAGACTAAGAAGGCGTAGAAAGGCTGCAAACTCTTGCGGCCTTTCCTGGCACCCCACGGGCGCCATCCCAAAGTGGTCCAGGATAACTGGAACCGTCGACTGCTCAATCAGGTCGGCCACGCTCAAGAGAATCTGGTAGCCAGCGAAGATCTGCAGGCACCACCACGTGTCCTCTAGCAGGGTAAGTGCTCGGTCAACTACGCGGCGAGCGTGCGCAGCCTCATGCGCGCCGTTCACTTGTACGTTAATGCGAATTCCCCGGACTCCCGCTCCATTAAGCTCATCAAGCTCGGCTCTGGACACGTCGTCCGGTAGAACTGCGATACCTCGAGCGCTATCCCCCAGCGTCTTCAGCGCATCCACCAAGCACCGGTTGTCAGTCCCATACACGCTAGGTTGGACGAGCACGGTGCGGCGAATACCGAGTGACGCGTGAAAGCGCCCCAAGTCCTCGACGGTTGCCGCAGCTGGCGTGTACTTGCGCGGCACGCTGTATGGAAAGCGCGCAGGGTCGAAAACGTGGACATGGCAATCCACGGCATTGAGGGGCAACACCACTCCCGCGTCTTCCATCTCTCCTGCCGTCGACACTATCTTGCGATTGCTGTCCATGCCTACACACCAGTTACTCGAGAATTCGGCGGCCTCATGCCACTACATCGATCTATGAGTCCGCAAAATACATATCGGGATAGCGCGCATCCCCTCGCGTTGCAGCGGCTCAGGCGATCGCCATCTTCGGAGTCGACGGCGGGATCATTCTCCATACGAGAATCACAATGATGCCGCTCAATGCCAGGAAGCCGCCCAATGCAACCCAGCGCCCAATCGTACGAATGCGTTGTGGCACGCACCCACCCCGTCAGTAGCGGACCGAATCACATCTGGTGAGACCTCTGGCGGGCACCTTCAAGAAGACTGCATCCCGGACAGCGAAACCATGAAGAAGTATCGACAAGTTTTTGTACTGTGTCAACGCATAGTACAATGGAAGTGATCCGAATAGATCTCTTGAACAACCGGGCTGCGCACGCCAGAGTCGCAAAACCAACTGCCAATTCTCCCTGCATCCACATTTTCGCCGTTGTTGTGGAATGGGGACGAACGGACTCCAAGCGCACCGAGAACAGGCGGCTCGAGGAGTCAAAGACTGGTGGGAAAGGGACGAGAGCTGTCCGGCGGCCTAGCGAACGTCTAATTAGAAACACCCTGAGGGAATGCCTGGCCGGACTACAGACGCTTACTGAGAAATCGCTGGCAAGGGCACCGTCGGGTCCGCTTGCCAGCCTGATACTGGCGCAGTTAAGCGGCCGTCGCCGGCGCCACCGTAGCCCCCGCGACATTGTGGTTCCGCATGAAGGCAGCAACCTTTCCACTCGCCTTCATTTCTTCGATGAAATCCCTGAGAAATCTCAGGGTGCCCGCAGACCTGCTCGCGGGAATGCCGGTTGCCTGCTGAATTTGCATAAAGCTCCCCGGAAGTAGTCGCAGATTCGGGAAGCGCAAGGCATCGGCTTCAAGCTGTTGTCTGACACCGGCGGCCACGTCAGCATCGGTCTGCAAGAAGGTCTCGACCACTGCGGGCGAGGTCGGGGCTCGCTCGATCGACGCGTACTGAAGCTCCCTCGTCAGGAACAGGTCATATGCACTCCCAAGACCCACGACGACCCTGCAGCCCTCCACATCCACTTGCTCGTTCGCAGTCAAGGGAGAATCGACCGTGACAAGGTAGCTACCCTGAATGACGACATAAGGTGCGCTAAATGCTATGCCCTCACCGCGATCAGGATCTATTGCGAAGAAGCCGACATCCGCTTCTTCGTTCCTGACTGCGCTCACTGACTTCGCTGCTGCGTCGAAAGCGAGAAACTCGACCGTCAAACCGAGTCGCGCCGCCAGTTCGTTGCTCAAGTCAATGCTTATGCCCTTCAATGCCCCGCTCGGCGCATCCACCGCCGCCAATAGGGGATTTCCGAGATTTATGGAAGCACGAAGCTTCCCTGTCGGCGCCAAGTCGTTCGCGATGATCTCGAGATTGCTCATCGGTAGTTTTCCAGGTGAAGGCAGGCTCCGTGGCCAGCCAAAGACAGCACTTCAGCTATTCCCGGAGGACACTTGCGGGACGTAGACGTGGCCATCCATGAGACGACGCGCACTTCGACTCATCGTTACCTTGCTGACCGTCCAGGTGTCGACCTTATTTGCAACTTCAGCGCCGACAGTCAGAGTTCCTGATGGGTGACCAAATCGAACCTTCCTTACCCGAGTGTCCCCGAGAAGAGTGCTGACCACAGTCCCTGGCACCGAACCCGCCGCAGCAATGGCCACGGCTCCAGTCCCTGTCATCGCATGATGAAGCAGGCCCATGGAAAAGATACGAGCCACGATATCGATTTGCCCTGTAGACACAACTTTTCCGTTGGACGCGGTGTACTCGGCGGGCGGCGAGACATAGGCGAGCTTCGGGGTGTGCGGCCGAGCGGTAGTGGCCTCTTCGGCGGATGATGCAAGCCCCATCTTCACGGCAGCATGGGCGCGAATAGCTTCAGCACGAGCGAGAAGATCACTGTCCCCGTTAACGTCGACTTGCATCTCGATGCCGCTCAGACCCAAGGCCTCTGCGCGAACAAAGATTGTTGGGTTCCCAGCGTTTATCAGCGTCGCGTCAATGAGTCCCACACCCGGCACCTCAAGGCGATCGACTGGGGCGCCTGTTGGCAACATCTTGCCGGCATCGCCGGTCGGGTTAAGGAACTCGAGTTCGATTTCGGAACCAGGGAAAGCAACACCGTCCAGCTCAAACGTGCCATCCTCCACCACTTCACCGTCGCGCATTTCTACGTGAGCAACGATGCGCTGACCCAGGTTGGCTTGCCAGATGCGCACCATGGCGGTGCCGTTGATCGGTGCTTCCACCAGCTTTTCACTGATGGCAAACGGACCAACTGCAGCCGTCAGATTTCCGCAGTTGCCGGACCAGTCCACGACGGGCTTTTCAATGGAAACCCCTCCATACAGATAGTCAACATCGCAATCGCCGCGAGAGGATTTCGAGATCAGAACAACTTTGCTAGTGCTCGATGTCGCACCGCCCATGCCATCGATGTGCTTCTCATACGCGTCTGGGCTGCCGACTACACGCAGCAAAATCGCATCCCGCTGGCTAGGATCGGCCGGCAAGTCGTAAGCGTGAAAAAAGACGCCCTTACTGGTACCACCCCGCATGTAAACAGCGGGAATGCGTCGTTGAGCCACGTCGTTACTCCGGATAAAACTGTAATAAAAAAGTGGGGGCTGGCTGTCGCAACCTCGCGCTAGCCGAGCTTAGCCAGCTTAATCAGCGCTTGGTACTTGGTCACTTCGGTTCGCCAGAAGTCGTTGAACTGTGCCGCCGTCATAGGCTTTACTTCTGCATCGAGATCGGCCATCCGCTTTACGAAATCGGGTTGCTGAACGATCTTCTGCATGGCCTTCTCGAGTTTGGCGACGACGTGGGTAGGCAACCCTGCCGGCCCCGCCAACCCGTACCACGTGTATGCCTCGTAGCCTGGCAATACCTCTGCGATAGCCGGCAGGTTGGGCATTGAAGCCAAGCGTTTTGGCGAACAAACCGCCAACACCTTGAGCCGACCGGTCTTAACGTGCTGCATGACAGAGCCCGTAGAGCTGAACGTCATGTCGACTTCATTAGCAAGCAGCGCATTGAGGGCCTCCCCCGTACCCTTGAAGGGAACGTGCAGCATGTCAATGCCTGCTTTTCGCTTGAATTCTTCGCCAGCAAGTTGCGGAGAGCTACCGACCCCGGCGGACATGAACGTCAGCTTTCCCGGATTCGCTTTTGCGTATTTGATAAGTTGGTCCAGAGACTGCAGGTGACTCTTGCTGTTGACCGCGAGAACGTGCGGTGTGATTCCGATTAGGCCGATCGGAGTGAAATCCTTGATGGGGTCGAAACGCCCTTTGGCCAGCAACATGGGCGCGATGGCATTTGAGCTGACGTGGGCAGCCTGCAGGGTGTAACCGTCTGGAGCTGAACGCGCTACCTCTGCGGAGCAGATCGTGCCCGTGGCTCCATTCTTATTATCGATTACGAATGGCTGCCCCAACTCCACTTCCAATTTACGCCCGACGAGGCGCGCGATAGCGTCTGCGCCGCCCCCTGGCGGGAAGCCGACCATCAAACGAACGGGCTTTGTCGGCCATGCCGCGTCAGCGGCGTTCACGCTCGGACTGAAGCCGAGAAAAGACGCACCGGCCGTGCCGGCAAATGGCGCAGAAGAAATTGCGCCCAGAAAGTGACGTCGCGTCCATGTCTTGCTTGTCATGCTTGCCTCCTGTTTTGGTTGGTTTTATCTTGCGTTTTTTTACGACAAAAGTAAAGTAGATGGGCGCGAGTTTTTTGGCTTGGCCGCGTAAACCACGATGCTACGAAGCGTTCAGCATCCTTCGAGTGGCTATTTTTCAACATAAAGACATGAAAGCAGTTCACAACGAGATGGAGACGTACCGCAAGAGCGCGGTTGAGCGCGCTGCAGCAGGTTTGCCTCCGCTCCCCCTTACGGCCGCGCAAACCGCCGAACTGGTCAATGGATTGCTGGCCGGCATGCCCTCCGACTCCGAGCAGGAAGGAGTGGAGTTGCTGACTGATCAAGTGCCACCAGGGGTTGATCCGGCTGCCGCGATCAAAGCGCGCTTTCTCGCCTCCGTAGCGACGGGCGAGATCCAGCTAGCGTCCCTGTCGCGCCGGCGAGCGACGTTCAGGCTCGGCACGATGCTGGGAGGCTTCAATGTCGAACCGCTAATTGCGCTCCTTGACGATAACGAAGTCGGTGATGTGGCCGTCGAGGCACTAAGGAAAACAATCCTGATCTTTGCCAACTTCGAGTTGCTGACTCGGAAGGCAGAGGCTGGAAGCATTCGAGCAGGCGAAGTGCTGAAGAGCTGGGCTGCAGCAGAGTGGTTCACATCGAGGCCGGCAGTACCTCAGGTGGTTGAACTGGTAGTCTTCAAAGTGGAAGGCGAAATCACTACTGATGACCTGTCGCCAGCCACAGAAGTGTGGAGCAGACCGGATGTCCCCTTTCATGCGCTCAGCATGCTGCGTAACGCTCGTCCAGGTGTAACGCCAGATTACGACGGCCAGCGGGGCCCAACCCGACAAATCGAGGAGCTCCGTCGGACTAGCGGCAGAGATATCGCATTTGTCAGTGACGTCCTGGGTACTGGTTCTTCTCGCAAATCGGCCACAAATAGCCTCCTTTGGTATATCGGGCACGACGTACCCTTTCAGCCGAACAAACGAAGCGGTGGCGTATGTTTGGCCAACACCATTGCGCCAATCTTCTTCAATACGTTGCAAGACTCGGGCTGTCTTGCTATTGAGCTTGACGTTTCGGCACTTCAAACCGGCGACAAGATTTCGCTCTACCCATATGCTGGCAGGCTGGTTGTCGAGGGAAGCGCAAACGAGACCCCTTTTCAGGTGAAAAGTCCAGTGCTGCTCGACGAGTTGCGAGCAGGTGGACGAATTAACCTGATTCTTGGCCGCCGCCTCACTGCTGAGGCGCGCAACTACTTGAAGCTACCGCCCTCCGAGGTCTTTCAGCAGCACGCCGAAGCGCCCGCCGCGGCTGTGGGCTTCTCCCTCGCGCAGAAGATCGTTGGACGTGCATGCGGTTTGCCCGATGGGCAAGGTGTGAGCCCGGGCACCTATTGCGAGCCCCAAATTTCTACAGTTGGCTCCCCCGATACAACTGGCCCACTCACACGCGACGAACTGAAGGATCTCGCATGCCTTGGTTTTTCTGCTGACCTGGTACTTCAGTCGTTCTGTCACACGGTTGCATATCCCAAGCCGGCGGACATCCGCGTCCAAAAGGAATTGCCTTCGTTCATGACCGAGCGCTCCGGCGTTTCCCTTCGACCTGGCGACGGAATCATCCACTCCTGGCTT
>NZ_LT977072.1:337178-361011 GCF_900250075.1 Cupriavidus taiwanensis | reverse complement strand
CAGATTTCGAACCGCTGTCTCGGCATCTGGCTTGGGCATGAAGGCCACGTAGTCCCACTTCATGGTCTTCAAAAAGCTCTCCGCCATGCCGTTGCTCTGTAGACTGCAGACCGGCGTGGTCAGAGGCTTCGAGCCGATGGCCGAGGCGAAGGTGCGGGTCTTTTCCGCCGCGTAGCCGAAGCCGTTGTCGCTGAGTCATTCTATTTCCGTCGGCGCCTGAAGCGCGTTTCCGAAACGACTCTCGATGGCTCCCAGCATCACGTCGCGCACGATGTCGCCACTGTGCACGCCGGTGGGAGCCGCCCCGCTCATGGCCTCCCGGTGACAGCAATTCAGGGCGAATGTTACGCGCAGCGGCTCGCCGTTGTCGCAGCAGAACTCAAAGACCTCAGAGCACCAGCGGCTGTTGCTATGGGCTACCGCTACCTCATCAAATTTTCCTGCGATCGTAAAACCAGATAGTTGGTCCAGCCCTTGACTTCTCTTGTTTCAGGCGGGCAGCGGCTGGCGATTAAAAGCATCGAATGTAGTGTGCTTCGCAGCGATAGCCCATGCGACTCGAGCTAGCTTGTTGGCCAAGGCGCAAGCCACCACGCTTGAGTGTCTCCGTGCCGACCGCGCACATTGCACGAGCAGCCGTCGGGTGTTCTTGTCTCTTCGCTTGCTAATCCCCAGCAGATTGGCTCTCCCGCCTGTGCTGTACTGACGTGGCACAAGGCCAATCGCTGCCCAGCCTAGCGTCTCAGCCCCATCGCTGCTCGGAGCCTCTACACAACACCTCGCGACATTGCCCACTGCCGGACTACATTGTCAGAGCAACTTCGCACGCCGCCGTTGCCAGCAACGCACGCGCTCCCAGGCTACCGCCGGTCGCTCGACGGGTCCGCTACCATGGAATCAAGACTCCGCGGTTGGAACGAATGCACTGCGCCCGATATACCGAGCCTCATACTTCGCGTCGCACCCTACCCGCTATTGTAAGTGGGGGACTGTGTCCGGTGTATCAGGGAGTCGCTCCATTCATGGAGCCGCCCCAAGTATTCCCTTATTGACTGCAGGGCCACCTCGAACGGGTGCTGTTCAAGTGGCAGGATTTTTCACTGCACCCTCTTCACCAGCAAATTTGCTTCCGCATCAATCACCGCAACGCCGACCGCAATCCCACAGCCAGAGGGTAGCACTGGTCGTCACCGGTACGGCACACACGCTGACACTCCCGACGTGCCAACGCTTAGCGAAGCTGGACAGAAGGACTACGCTATGACCAAACTGATTTGCCTGGGCCAAGCCCAAGGGAACCTCGCCAAAGCTGATCGCTAAGCTTCAGGCCGACCTGCAGAAGCGCGTGCAGAGCGCGGATTCGGACGTAGCGAATCGGGAGGCTTCCAATGCAGCTTGGATCGCCTCCCGAACGGCGCGTACATAGCTTCAATGAGTTCTCTCAGAAGCATGTTTTGAAAGATTGCCTCCCCAACTCGATCGTGCCGTTGCTTATGGGCAATTGCCAATCACATAGTATCCGGCGGCTGTCTCAGCCAGAGTGTTAATATAGAAAAGATTATTCAATCCCATGCTTTGGTTTGAGCCATTCGCGTAAGCAAACCCGCCGACATCGTGTGCCCGACCGGCTTGCACGTGCGCATAGTTTGTGCCGGTGGTCGCCGCACAAGTAAAACTGCTCTTTGTTGTTGCCGAGATAGCAGCAGATTGCTGGCTTTCCCCTGCTGTGCCGTCGATCGCCGTCACAGTGTAGCTGTACGTAGTACCCGCTATCAGGTCCGAATCGGTGTAGCTCGTCGACGTGCTTGAGCCCACCTTCGTGCCATTGCGGTAAAGGTTGTAGCTGTTGGCGTTTGTCACGGCATTCCACGACAGCGATATTGTGTTGAGGGTCGTCCCGGCGACCGCCAGCCCAGTCGGCGCCGAGCCCGCCTGTCCAGCCCCGCTCCCGGCACGCAGATTGTTCTTAACCCAGAAGTCCATCACGAAGACGGGGTAGTTGATATGCGTGGCATCGACATAGTTGGTATTGTTGCCGCCAGTTCCAGCGGGCCATGCGTGTGCCATGCCGGCGACCGATATTTCGTGGGTGCGCACTTTGCCATTGCTATCGATATAAGGGATGTTTGTGCCGCCCCCTGCTATCGATACCTTAGATCCCTGGGTGAAGCTGCCGCCGAAGAGCTGGCGGAAGGCCGAGACTGCTATCGGGCCATATGCCGGCGCCACCGTGTAGTCCGAGGCCCCCCATACGGCGCCAGCAATCTGGCTGGAGAACTTACCCACATTGGATCCGGCCCATTGCTTACACTTATTGCCTGCCGTCGTCGCGGTATAGCCACTAGGTACGAAGCCGATCTGGGCCGTCGTGGTTCCCGGCGTCGGACCGGCATTGATGCCAATGCCGGCAAAAATGTCCGGGGCGATGCAGCCCAGGACCATGCTCATGCCGCCTCCAGAGGATAGGCCTGCCACGTATACCTGGTTGGGATCGATCGCATACTGGGCATTGGTAACAAAGCGATTGACCAGATCCAGCAGTACGCCCACGTGTCCAGCGGTTCGGCTTGGCGAAGCATTCGCATAGTCCCAGCAATGCTTGAAGTACACGTTGCCGCTTGCGTTAGGCGCAAGAATGACAGCGCCGTATTGATCGCCAATCGATTTCCAATTGAACCCGCTCCCACTGGCATTATTGATCACGTCGCCGGAGGCAGTCTGCAAGCATCCGTGTAGCACTAGAACTAGAGCTCGCTTGCCATTGGGCGTGGAAGGCTGGCTCGCCGGCCAATAGAAATAGCCGGTCAGGTTTCCACCATTGACGGCATCCGATGCCCACGTCTGCTCGCTACTCCACGTTCCGGGACCAGCCGTCGCTGCATGCAGCGAAAACGCTCCCAGCATCGTCGCAAGCGTGACTAACCCGCTCGCGAAGTATCGCCAACGCTGTCTCAGCATAGTGTCTCCTTTTTCTGATTTCTTCGAGTCACGGCAATACCCTGACCCAAGGGGTCTGCAACAAGCCGGTTCGCACTTTAAGGACAACTGCTTAGTTTAGGACAGGCCGGCGCAGTCAAGAGAAGCCAGGCAGTCTTGGCCAAGGCCGCCAAGTTTTTTCGCGCCGTCTTTAACATGATACATGATTCATGTTTCATACTATGAAGCGCATCGAAACAAAGTCAACCACTCGTTTACACTTAGTTCATTGGTTCGCTAGCCCCGACCGACCATGGACACGAGCGTGAATCGCGCCCACCATTGAATCAGACGACATCCATGGCGGAGTAAGCAGGATAGGGTCGGCCTAGTTTGGCACGTTGACGGAATCGCCACTTACTGCGATCACGTCGCCTACTGCCGCTGTAGCAATGATGGGCGGCAAGTTCGATGAAAGAATTTGCGGGCCAAATATTGCCGTATTGCTTGCGCAGAGCTGATAGCGATTGGTAATCGTCGTGTAGTCATACAGATGCTTGCCCGATGCAGCGACCGCCGCTCGCCCCGACGGACGACAATGACATTGGCAGGATGAATGTTCACATTTGGTTCCCCCACGGCCAATCCATCGATCAGCTCGTTCGTGTCCTGCCCAGTTCCGGCGATCGCCGCCCCTCCCCGTTTGAGATGGCTGACGCGATCACGAGTACGTTTGCCGGTGTGAATGTCGCCTTGCGGTCCCATCGGCACTGACCGTGCCGAACTTGTCATTGAGGGCCCATAGCGCGAACTGGATCGCTTGGCAGCGTATTTTTTCGCCAACTCGCTTCCGGCTCTGCTATGAGTACGCGGGCTTGAATGCCAGGCGATGCGGAAAGTACCGGTGAAGGCAGAGAGAGTCTGCGAGCCGCCGGACTCGGCGGAGAAATGGGCTAGATTTCCTGCTGTTGCAACGGGAGTCCCGCATGCCGTCGACCAGGGGCCATAGTGTCCAAATCGAGATCATGTAGTGCGGCGCCCGTACCCTTGTCCGTCTAAGCGACTGCACAGTTGTGCTTGAGCCCCCCAACGCGCCAACCGTGAAGTCGCCGTAGATTCCACGGGCTTCGGACGAGGTGGCGGAAAATATAGACGGGTTCCCGACTTCCTTAGGCGTGACAAAGCGGCCGGATGGCTTTTCACCGAGCAGGCGCGCCCTGGCATCGTCTGGAGACAGACCTTCCCGTGGGGGGAGGTCGTGGATTTGCTTTTGCACCAGCGGGGTCAGCACGAAGCCCGGGCAAATGGCGTTGCAGGTCACACCGGTTTTCGCGGTTTCCAACGCGGTAACCTTGGTCAACCCCACTAGCCCGTGCTTGGCCGAAACGTACGCTGACTTGTCCGCCGATCCCATCAAGCCATGCACCGATGCAATATTGATGATCCGGCCCCAGTTGCGCGCACGCATGCCAGGCAGCGCATACTTGGTCGTATGAAAGCCCGAAGTGAGGTTGATGGCGATGATGTCATCCCACTTTGGGGCGTCAAAGCTTTCGATGGGCGATACGTACTGGATGCCAGCCTTGTTCACTAGGACATCCAGGGCGCCGAGGGAATCGCGAGCCATGGCAAACATGGCTTCGATCTCTTAAGGTTGACGCATATCGGCCGGTTGATGAATAACCTGGGCGCCAGTTGCTTGGATGGCGGTCATGGCGGCTTTGGTATCGCCAAAGCCATTGAGGACCATATTGGCGCCAGGCTCAGCCAGCACCTGTGCGATGCCGACCGATGCCGCGAGTAGAACTGGTCACGAAAGCGGTTGTTTCGTTCAGGGTTGCCATAGGAATCTGCTGTAAAAGGTCGGCACGGCTCGCGCGAAGCCCTTCGCGCGAGCTCCTTGGTTGACGTTCAGATCAGCCCGGTCACATAGAACACTAGGATGACAAAGAAGACGGCCAAAGTCTTGATTAGGGTAACGGCAAAGATGTCGCGATACGACTCGCGGTGCGTCAGGCCGGTCACAGCCAGCAGCGTGATCACAGCGCCGTTATGCGGCAACGTGTCCATGCCACCGCTTGCCATAGACACGACGCGATGCAGTACGTCCAAGGGAATATTGGCCACCTGTGCGCCTTGGATGAAGGTGTCGCCCATCGCCGCCAGCGCAATGCTCATGCCTCCTGAGGCGGAGCCCGTGATTCCCGCCAACGCGCTCACCGAAACGGCGACATTGACCAGTGGATTTGGAATGCCTTTGAGCGTGTCACCGACAACCATGAATCCCGGCAGCGCAGCTATCACGCCACCAAAGCCGTATTCGGAAGCCGTATTCATTGCTGCCAGCAGCGCGCCACCGACGGCAGTCTTGGTACCCTCAGCGAAGCGCTCGCGCACTGCGGCGAAAGCGGTCAGCAGCACGAGGCCATGCCCAGCAGTAGAGCACCTTCAACAGCCCAGATGGCGGTCACGGATGCGGTCGGAATGGTGACCGGCTTGGCCAGCCCCGGCAATGTGAGGCTGCTCTGCGTGCCGTACCACAGCGGGATCATCCGAGTCAGCGCAAAATTGGACACACCAACCAGTACAAGCAGTGCAATTGCCAGCAGAGGATGGGGCAGGAGCGCCGTACGCACCGGTTCCGGTTCGTTCAGAAGCGAGGTGCCATAGCCTTCACCACGCTTCAGAGCATCGCGCCGCCTCCATTCAAGGTAAGCCAGCCCAACGACGAGGATGAACAGCGGCACCGGCGCCTGATCGGTATGTCGAGGTCGCCGAGTATCCGGACGGGCGCATCGAGCTGTGGGCCGAGGGCGCGTCCCTGCCCTACACCACCTATGACAGGCTCGGCGAGATCGACCAGGGCGCGATCGTCGAGCACAAGCGGCTGGGGCACGTGCTGGCCATCACGGCGCAGGTGCAGGCGCAGCGCGACAGGTCGCCAGCAGGCCGGGCCGTCGCGCACGCTGCAGGGCGAACAGGCTCGGCCCCATCGCGCGCCGCTGAACGTCAAACGGCAGCGTCTGATCAACCGGCTCGATCTGGAGCGCGCGCTGGCGGCAGCACCGCTGCAGCGGAACGCGGACATTTTAACTTTGCCCACCGTGACGCCATCGCCCCACCCGGGGCCAGACTCTCTCGCCTCAGGCCAGCGCCACCGCCCTATCGAAAAAGTCAGAGAAGGACATGAAACCGCACAAAAAGCACGCTTGGACTGACATTTCTATTTGGCCAGCCCTACGACATCTAAAAACCGCCACAACAGATATAGAGAGGATCGCGCCGTACGTCGCCTTGTGGATTCTGACGAACTAAGCTAGACTAAGTTTTGCCTGCGGAGAACGCCATGCAGATGGTGAACATTCATGAAGCCAAAACGCACCTTTCGCGGCTCATCGAAGAGGTGGCAGCCGGCGACGAGGTCATTATTGCGAAGGCGGGCAAGCCGGTGGTCCGGATCGTGCCGTTCTCCAAGCCCAAGCCCCCACGGCGCCTCGGCGGGCTGCAGGGCAAGATCCGCACGGCGGATGACTTCGACTCGCCGCTCCCCGATGACTTGATGGCCGCCTTCGAGGGACGGTAATGCGCATCCTGCTCGATACCCATGTGTTCCTCTGGGCGGTGACCAATGACCCGAAGTTGAGCCAGACCGCGCGGCAACGGATCCTGGATGCCGAGGAGGTCTTCATCAGTGCGGCCAGCATCTGGGAGATCTCCATTGAGGCAGGCCTCGACAAGATCGAGGTCGACGTCGACGAACTCATCGCTGAAATTACCGCCGCAGGCTTTCGCGAGCTTCCAGTGACGAACACACATGCAGCCGCAGTGCGTCATCTGCCAAACCACCATCGCGATCCCTTCGATAGGCTGCTGGTCGCTCAGGCACTCACCGAACCATTGCGACTGCTCTCGGCAGACGAACACGTCTGGAAGTATTCCGACCTCGTCATTCGTGTTTAGGGTCCACAGAAGCATTGGCAGTGGCGGCATAGCAGCCAAGGGCGGCCCGATTTGACCACTCCCCCAGCTCCGCCGATTCTTGAGAACACGGCGCCTACTCATGGAACTGCTCCCGCTCCCACCTTCGGACGGCCCGGCCGCCCCGCTCCCCACCGCGCTTCCCAACCCGCTGGAGCGCCTGCGCCTGTCTCCGGCACTGTCCGGCGCTGCCGGCAGCAACCGCGCCCCGGACCGCGCCACCCGGATTGCCGCGGGCGACGATCTCGCCGCCGTCACCGCCTGGCTCGCGCGCTATGCCGACAGCGTGGCGACGCTGACCGCCTACCGGCGCGAGGTCGAGCGCTTGATCCTGTGGTCGGTGCTGCAACTGGGCAAGCCGCTGTCGTCGCTGACGCACGAGGACCTGCTCGCGTACGAGCGCTTCCTCGCCGACCCGCAACCGGCCGCGCGCTGGGTGCTGGCCGGCAGCAAAAAACTCGCGCGCAGCCATCCGGACTGGCGCCCGTTTGCCGGACCGCTGGCACCCCGCAGTGTGCGCCAGGCGCTGGTCACCCTGAACGCGTTGTTCGCCTGGCTGACCGAGGCCGGCTACCTAGCCGGCAACCCGCTGGCGCTGGCGCGCCGGCGGCGCGCGCCGAGCCGGCCGCGTATCACGCGCTACCTCAGTCACGAACTGTGGGACGTGGCCAAGAAGACTATCGAGGCGATGCCGGGGACGACCGACACCGCGACGGAGCGCGAGCGGCTACATGCGGCGCGCTGCCGCTGGCTGCTGACCGTGCTTTATCTCGGGGGCTTGCGCGCGTCTGAAGTCACCGGCACGACCATGGGGGCGTTCTTCTGCCGGCGCGATGCGCAGGGCGTCGAGCGCTGGTGGCTGGAAGTGACCGGCAAGGGCAACAAGACCCGGCTAGTGCCGGCCACCGACGAGCTGATTGCCGAACTGGCGCGCTACCGCCGCGCCCACGGACTGGCGCCGACGCCGCAGCCAGGGGAAACCCGCCCCTTGCTGCTGCCGGTCATCGGTCAGGAGAACCGCGAACGGGGCCTATCACGCGGCGCGCTGCACCTGATCCTGAAGGAAGTGTTCGGCCTGGCGGCCGCGCGCCTGCGCGCGCGCGGCCCCGACTGGGCGGCGCAGGCCGATGTCCTGGCCAGTGCCTCGGCTCACTGGCTGCGCCACACTGCCGGCTCCCACATGACCGACCGGCAGGTGGATCTGCGGTACGTGCGCGACAACTTTGGACATTCGTCCATCTCTACCACCAGCGGCTACCTGCACAGTGAGGAGGATGCGCGGCACGAAGCCACGCAGGAGCGGCACCGCATCGGTTGGGGCACTCATAAGAAGGACTAGCCCGCACGACCCACATCATCGCTTTTCTCAAAGGCAGCCGACGCGCACCGCCCTGATGACTGTCGCCACGGTAAATCGATCGTCGCATTGTCAGCGCCCGTTTTAGCAATTGGGTGGGGGCTACATTTCGCAGATGCCATCTGCGAAATGTCCGAGCCCGCTGTAGCCGGCGTGCTTCTTCGGGCGATTTCGCGCGCCTTGTGATGCTCAAGGCCAACACGGCGCAAAGTTGGGTTTCAGTATAAAATCTGCATGTAGCTTTTTTATACTGAAACCCATGGATCCGTGGATCGAGTTGGATGAAGATGCGCTGCGCCAGTATATCGACGCAAAGGCGGTGTTCGGAGCGTGGGAATCAGCGCGCGCCAAGGCTGCAGAGGTTCGCGGCGGCATGCTTTGGCGAACCATGAAGGGCCGCGAGTACCTGATTCGAACCAGCGTCGACAACAAACAGAAAAGCCTCGGGGTGCGTTCGGAAACGACTGAAGACATGTACGCGCGGTTCAACGCACGCAAGGAAGCCGCCGAGGCCCGGCTCAAGACGCTCGCGGACGAGCTCGACCGGCACCGGCGGCTGAACCGCGCGATCCGCGTCGGCCGGGCCCCAGACATCCTCGTGGCCATCCTACACGTGATGACTCGGCTCAATATCGCCGAGCATTTCATCGTGATTGGGACACATGCCCTCTATGCGTATGAAGCCGCAGCCGGGGTCCGCCTACAAGAACGCGCCCTCGCAACTCGCGACGTTGATCTCCTTTGGGATACGCGCAAACGCCTTCAGTTTGCTTCCCAAATGAAGAACCTGGACCTCTCGATGCTGGATGTCCTACGCAAGGTAGATAGCACGTTCGAGATTCGGGATGATCAACTCTTTACGGCAGTGAATGCAAAGGGCTTCGAGGTGGACATCCTGCGCCGCGAGGCCGCCGATCTTGACCCTCATCCGCTCCAACTGACCGACGACGAAGACGACCTCTGGGCAGTGCAGGCGCGACGCGCAAATGTCCTGTTGGGGTCGCTTCCATTCTCTGCGCCCATCGTTTCCGTGACCGGAAGAATGGCGCGGATGACGACGATCAGTCCAGCCGCGTTCGTCGACTTCAAGCGCTGGATGGCATCGACCGCAGAGCGCGATCCGCTCAAGGTATCTCGCGACAGGCTGCAGGCATCGATCGTGGAAGAGCTCGCCAACCGATTCCGGCTGGGTGTTTAGCAACCGCGCGTTACCTGCCGCATGCAGTTGTCTACTCTTCAACCCGGGCTTTCCACTCCCTGGCTGCATTTCTGTCCATCTTGGCCGCATGAGCCGCTGCCTGTTCGAGCAACGCCGCATGCGCCCTCGGCACGACGAGCATCGTCAAACCCAGTCCGTCCATCACGCGCAGCGCGTGCTCCAGATTGACGCCCTTGCCGTTCTCCAGCTTGGATAGCATGCCGACGGACACCCCGCAATGATTGGCAGCCTGGTCAATGGGCATACCTTCCCCTGCCCGCGTTGCCCGTATCCAGTCGCCAAGCTGGTCAATGCTGCGGATGGTCGCGCGTGATGGTGGCGTTGGATCAGGAAGCGGCCGCGGCATAGATTAGGGAAGTAATTTCACGAAGGTGAAATTATACCATCGACATTCAAGCCCAAATGCAGGCCTTCCTCGCTGGTAGCTGACATTACTGTTGTGGTTAGCTGCTGGCGATTAATTGCATTTCTGATTTCCTAATGCTTCGTGCGGGCAACTGAGATTGACACACGACGCGATCGCGGCCTGCCCTTTTCACACCACAATCTTGACCGCACGCATACGCCGCCGGTTGCTCAAGCGAAAGCGGAAGCGCTCGCTTCGACCAGATATGCGTTCCCTACAGCGTTCGACCTCAACAACAAAGTGTCGCTTAAACAACAATCAAGAAATAGCGGGATTTTTAAACTCCGCGGCCCACAGAACGGATGGGGTATAAGTGTCTCGCAGAGCACTATCAGGTAGCGCCGGTACAGGAGATGGTGCCGTGCCGCGACCGTTCATCCTGCCGATCTCCGCTGTCATCGCGGAGACACCGCAGAACATCGCACGCTACGACCATATCCTTGAATGCTTCTCGAAGCCATTAATGCGCATGGCAACCTTTGCGAATTTGCGCCCTCCCGCACCCGGATGGCATTCAATCGAACTTTGACTTCGCGGGATATGACGCTCACTACCGGCATGGCGTTACCCGACTTGACTGTGCAGATCAAATATATGGCCGACATCATTGACAAAACCATCCGGGTTCGCGGGACTGGTGGAAAGGGAGATCCGGCCGGGCATCGACGTGAAGGACGATGCCAGCCTGCTGGACTACATCAAGGCCAGGGGACAGACGAGTTGGCACCCGGCAGGTACTTGCAAGATGGGAGTGGACGACATGGCGGTGGTTGACCCCGAACTGTGCGTCCGGGGTACCGTCGGCCTGCGCGTAGCCGATTCCTCGATCATTTCCCCAATCCGCGTCGAAAGGAAGGCATGCCTGCGTGGCCGACCAGCGCCCCTCCTGTTTCCCCTACTTGCCTGCGACCGGCTGAACGGACACGGCAACGGCCTCGGTAAAGACTGCCTCGACCCGGTCTCCCTTCTGGATGCCGTTTAGGCGTGTCGGATCGCCTACCAGCAGAACCATGGTGCGTCCCTTTGGCCCCTTCAGGGTGACGGTTCTGGCGTCGGTGTCGAAGGCAACGACGTCAGCCGTGACGGTCACTTCCCGGCCGACTGAACCTCCCGGCTTTGCACCCGGCGCAGCGCGCTCCGAGATCTCGCGCTCATGCATAGCAAGCGGTCCGTTTCCCTTCTTGAGGCTCATGGTCAGCGCTTCCCTGTACTCGATCGTGACAGTGTCGCCGACCTTTAACTGTTCGAAGTTCCTGGCCTCCGGTCCCACCACGAGATCTGTTATCTTGCCGTCGCCGGATTTCAAAGAGACAGTTCGTCTCGGCGCATCGATCTTGGCGATCGTGGCGGTGAGCTTCGCGGTTCCAGTCGCAGTCGCCCGCTCAGGCGACTGCGTGACGTCCACGCGGGTTTTGGGTTGCGCCCATGCAGCCGTGATTGCCACCAGCATCGCCGCCGTGGCCAGTAGTGTCTTGCCTTTCATGCCATCCTCCGTTTGCTAGCTTTGCAGTAGGCAACCAGCCAACGCTTCCAGTCGCGCCTCAACTGAAGCGCTGTCTAATCACAAGATCATTGAGCTTGTCGTGGATATGGCCTTTCAGCTTTTTTTGGCTGACGTCGTCGAGCGTGTCGAAAACTTAGCCTGACGGCTGGCCTCGTGTCGTTACCTTCCATGCGCTCGAGGCTGTTGTATTCTGGTAAGCTGTACTTCACGTCGAGGTTTCCAACCAAGAGAATAGAGGCTCCCCAGCGGAGCGTGCAAGGGAGATATACACAGTGTGAACGGCATGCCGGACACATCGTGCGATCAAGCTGCTGGTTTTCACTGCCGCCTCAGCCAGTCACGGTGCAGAAAGATGGAGTATGGTCGGCAGCAACCAAGTCAGTCATTAATCGAGCGCGAGAGCCTGCATGCAGCAGGCTGCCGCTAACTGTGCTCTACTTGGGTGCTTGCGCGCGGCCGAAGTGACTGGCACAGCGATGGGGGGCGTCCTTCTACCGGCGCGACGTGCAGGGCGTCGAGGGCTGTTGGCTGGAAGTGACCCTTTCTATCGACATCAGCGCAGTCCCAGCGGGATCTCGACGAATGGCCCACCATCGCGCAGCGTGACAAAGGGCCCCGCCTGAGCGCGCCGCGACTAATACCGACGTGATAACGAGCGCCGCAGAAGTGCGTCGGGCAGCGTGCGCTCCCGCAGTTGCGCGGGGCGTTAGCTGCTCGTCTACCGGCAATATTGTGAGATTCGCGAGACGTGGACCCAATAGCGCAGAACTAGTCCAGCGAGTACTTAGCCGCCCGGACAATCGATGCTGCATCAACGCCGAAATACTCGCGAAGGGCCCCGCGCGTATCACTTCGGCCAAAGCCATCGGTTCCCAAAGTCAGGTACCGGCGACCCGTCGGCACATATTCCCGGACGCTCTCCGGCACCGCGCGGACATAGTCTGTTGCTGCGATAATCGGGCCCGCGCTCTGCTCCAGTTGCAGTTGGAGGAACGGAATTTCATTGCTCGCCTCACCTAGGAGTTCACGGTTGCGATGCAAAGCGCCATCACGGGCCAGTTCACTCCAGCTTGTCACGCTGTAGACCGAGACATCGATGCCTTCGCTAGCCAGTTGCTGTGCCGCCTTAATGACTTCGGTCAAGATGGCTCCGGAGCCCATCAAGGTGACCTGCCGGGCCGAAGCTGTCGAAGACGCTATATCCCGGCGCTGCCAATCGTCGAACTTGTAGCATCCCCGCAAGATCGCAGCCTCGACGTCGGCGGACAAGTTGGGCTGCGCATAGCTTTCATTCATCAGCGTGACGTAGTAGAAGACGTCTTGCTGCTCCAGCATCATTTCCCGAATGCCGGCGTCAACGATCACGGCCATCTCTGCCGCAAAGGCGGGGTCATAGGCCTTGCAATTGGGAATGGTTGCAGCAACCAAATGGCTGGTTCCGTCCTGGTGTTGCAAACCTTCTCCTCCCAACGTGGTGCGCCCCGAGGTAGCGCCAAGCAGGAATCCGCGAGCTCGCTGGTCTGCAGCTGCCCAGATGGCGTCTCCAATACGCTGGAAGCCGAACATGGAGTAGTAAATATAGAACGGCAACATAGCGAGGCCGTGAACACTATAACTCGTTGCTGCCGCCGTCCAGCTGGCAATCGCGCCAGCCTCACTAATCCCCTCCTCCAAGATTTGGCCGTTGAACGCCTCTCGGTACGCCAATACCGAACCGATATCTTCCGGGTCGTACCGTTGGCCGACACTGCTGTAGATGGCCACCTGCTTGAAGAGGTTGGCCATCCCAAAGGTGCGTGCCTCATCAGCAACGATTGGCACGATGCGGGGACCCAATTCCTTGTCCTTCAGCAACTGCCCGAGCAAGCGCACGAAGGCCATCGTCGTGCTCATCTCTTTGCCGTTGGCCTCAACCGCGAATCGCGCATAGGAAGCCAGCGCAGGTTTTGCAACCACACCACACTGTATATTGCGCTTGGGCAAAGCGCCGCCCAACCCCTCCCGTCGCGACCGCATGTATCGCATCTCATCGCTCTCCGCCTCGGGTCTCAGGAAGGTCAGAGAGGTCGCCTGATCGTCTGTCAGCGGCAGATTGAACCGATTCCTGAACTCAATCAGCTGGGAATCATCGAGCTTCTTCTGCGAATGCGTGGTCATACGGCCCTGGCCTGCCGCACCCATGCCATACCCCTTCTTCGTATGAGCCAGGATGACTGTAGGACGACCATCTCGTTCGGCCGCTTTGGCATAGGCGGCGTAGATCTTGACCAAATCGTGGCCGCCTCGCTTCAAGCGGTCAATCTGCTCGTCGGTCATACCCTGCGCCAACAAAGCAAGCTGCGGATTTTACCCAAAGAAATGCTCACGGTTGAAACGCCCATCCTTCGCCGCGAAGGTTTGCATCTGACCGTCAACGGTGTCGCCCAAGGCCTGCGTCAAGGCACCGTTGGCGTCGCGAGCAAAGAGGCCATCCCAGTCGCTACCCCACAGCAACTTGATAACGCTCCAACCAGCACCGGAAAACAGCCGCTCGAGTTCGTCGATGATTCGGCCATTGCCCCGCACGGGGCCATCCAGGCGCTGCAAGTTGCAGTTGACGACCCACACGAGGTTATCCAGTTTCTCGCGTGCCGCCAACGTCAGCGCACTCATGGACTCCGGCTCATCCATCTCGCCATCGCCGAATACGCCCCACACCGTTCGGTTTTCACACTGCAGCAGGCCGCGATGTGCCAGATAGCGCATAAAACGTGCATGGTAGATAGAGCTGATGGGTCCGATGCCCATCGAGCCGGTGGGAAACTGCCAGAAATCCGGCATCAACCACGGATGCGGATAGCTGGACAAGCCCCGTGCGCCGTTGCGAGGACCAACGATTTCCTGTCGATAATGGGCCAGGTCGGCTTCGGACAACCTGCCTTCAAGGAAAGCACGCGCATAGACACCAGGCGCACTATGCGCCTGAAAGAACACCAGATCGTCAGCGCGGAAAAAGTGATTGAAGCCGGTCTCAAACAGATCCGCGGCGCTCGCGTAACTCGCGATGTGTCCACCCAGTTCGCCATATGCCTGATTGGCTCGAACGACCATTGCTAGTGCATTCCAGCGGATCATAGAGCCCAGTCGCTCCTCAATGGCCAAGTCGCCCGGGAACTTCGGCTGCGCGTCGACGCTGATCGTGTTCACATATGGCGTCGTTAGATTGGGCTGCCATCCGACACTTTGGTCCCGTGCCAGGCGAGCAAGCTCATCAAGGATGTACTTTCCGCGTTCAGGGCCGTATGCCTGAATCAATCCGATGAACGCTTCACGCCATTCGGTGGTTTCGACGGGATCGAGGTCGACTTGCTGTGCAGCGATCGCGTCCTGGAGCAGGGGTGTAGTTGGCGTATTCATAGGCAAAATTCTAGGCTGGAAATCCAAGCATGTCGTACCGTATTCGACTGCAAGTCGTTATCTTCCCAGCACAATCTGCTGCAATGCAGCTTCCTGCCAGAACGAAACAAACAGCCTGGACACTATCGTCGGATTGTGGGCGGGTCAGAAGAACACGGGCTAGCGAATTTCAGATCAAGACCGCGCGCTCAGCGTTTGCCCTCCTCTACCAAGCCTCATGTCCTCTGACGTCTTTTACGCTGCATGACACTTGCTAGCGAGAGGGTTACGGATAGATGGATTCACTGGCCAGCCTCATATCGTCGGCATGGCGCGCTGAGACGCTGGGCTTTCACAGTCGAATTCAGCGACCAATGCTGCAAGGATCCGCCTAGAATCAACTGGACTTAGCATTGCCTTTTCTTAAATCTAAAGACACACTCGCGATGAACCGTCCCTCTCCTGATTTTCACTCCCGCACTTCTTCGCCGTCTCGCATGATGAGTGGTGCGGAAATGATTGTAGAAGCGTTGTTGGCGGAGGGCGTACAAAGCGTTTGGGGTTATCCCGGCGGCGCCGTTCTACCGATCTACGACGCTATTGCACAGCAAGCAAGTCTTCAGCATCTGCTCGTGCGTCATGAGCAAGCCGCGGTACATGCCGCGGACGGCTACGCTCGTGCAACCGGAGAAGTTGGCGTCGCTCTCGTGACATCTGGCCCCGGTGTTACCAACGCTGTGACAGGTATCGCAACGGCTTACTTTGATTCGATACCGCTGGTGATCCTGTCAGGGAATGTGCCAACCTGGATGATTGGCGAGGACGCCTTTCAAGAGTGCGATGCGGTCGGCATTACACGTCCCATTGTGAAGCACAATTTCCTCGTGACAGACGTGGCGAGCCTGCCTCAAGCTTTGAAAAAGGCTTTCCACCTCGCGCGTACTGGCCGGCCCGGCCCGGTGCTGGTTGACATTCCGAAGGATATAGCCCTCAACACCGGGCCATTTCAGTACCCTGAGCGAGCTGACATTCGTTCATATCGACCTACTGTCGAGGGACACGAAGGACAAATCCGCCAGGCCGTTCGCTTGCTGAAGCGTGCTGCGCGGCCCTATCTCTATATCGGTGGCGGTGTCGTGTCTGCACAAGCGAGCCCCGAGGTGAGAAAACTGGCAGCCTTGATCGACGCGCCGGTCACCACCACGCTTATGGCGCTTGGCGCCTTCCCGGGAAAGGACATCCGGAATCTTGGCATGCTCGGCATGCATGGCACTTATGAGGCGAACCGAGGGATGCAGGAGTGTGATGTACTCCTTGCCGTCGGCGCTCGATTTGATGACCGCGTTATCGGCAACGTTGCAGACCTCTGCTCTTCCCCAAGGCAAATCATCCACATTGACATTGACCCGACAAGCATTGGTAAGAGGGTCAAACCGACAGTGCCAATCGTTGGAGATGCCCTGCGCATCTTGCAGCGCCTCATTGAGTCCTGGAGGGACAGCGAGGAGCCGTACAGCAGCAAAACGGCTTGGTGGGAGCGCATTTCTGAATGGCGAACTAAGAACTGTCTGGCCTATACGCGGGAAGGCAAAACCATAAAACCCCAATACGTGATCGAAACACTCTGCCGAATCGCACCGGAGAACGCCATTGTTTGCTCGGATGTCGGCCAGCATCAAATGTGGGCAGCACAACACTATCACTTCGGACAACCACGTCAATGGCTCAATTCCGAGGGGCTCGGCACCATGGGGGTAGACCTCTTCCACGTGGTTACGTTCAAGCACAGCCTCCAACGTTGATCGAGCGGCATAATGATGATGCGCTTTGGTGCCCTGCCACAGGTCGTCGGTTTTCTAATTGACATCGCGATGACAAATACATTAATGAAGTCCCGCGATGAACCTAACGCTGCTGCAACGGTAGGGGCAGGGCGGTCTTATAACGAACCTGCTTGAGCGCGAAGCTAGAGCGAATTTTTTCGATTCCTGGAATCGGCGTAAGTTGTTCCAGGATGAATCTCTCCAACGCAGCCATGTCGGCCACTGCTACCCGAATCAAATAATCGCTATCGCCGGTCATTAAATAGCACTCCATCACTTCGTCATGTTCGGCGATGCGGCGTTCGAACTCTGTCAAGGAGTCCTTACTTTGGTCTTTCAAGCTAATTGAGATAAAGACATTCAGCCCTAGGCCTAGAGCGGCAGCACTGACAAGTGCGACATAGCGCCGTATGACGCCGGCACTCGCGAGGGCTTTGACCCGAGCGAGACACGGCGACGGAGAAAGATGAACGCGGCGCGCTAGTTCAACGTTCGTTAGAGCGCTGTTCTGCTGGAGTTCATCGAGAATTCGCAGATCTGTTGTGTCGAGATTCATTGATGCCTACACAATATTTTGGCCTCGCATTGTCCAGTCCCAGTCAATCTCCACGCCGGCGTAAGCTGATATCGAACGCCGACAATTGCGACGATGTCAACATCGATTCGCTTGGACAGACTCAACGCGTAAAACTACCAGGCACGCTCGGGGTGCAACCGGTGGATACGTCCGACGAGATTTCCAGCCTAGCAAAATGCCACCATGGCTGGCAATGTGGATCTTGTAATGGCGGTTTCGCCGACTGATGGTGGGGCCGGTTCGTGTTCCACAACCTGCACATATTGATGCTTGACGGGGAGTTGGAAGGAAGACTGACTTGCCTCAGCGCTGGCGCCGTAGATCAATCGGTGAAGCGCCACATCAGACCGGCAGAGCGTTTAACTTCGGCAGGAGAACAGGATGAGAGCCTTCGATAAGCTATTGTTCACACGACATCGTACGGGCCCCATCGAGAACCGCTGCTTGAATGCCGCAGATTTTGCTCCCGGTCTAAAACAGCAACTCACTGTGAAAGCACAACAACTCGGCCCTTCATCCCGACAAGCTACCGGCGAACGCTTCCGCCCCGGATGCCTGTAAGTCTGCGGGGCCGGTGACAACCTTGACATCGGCACTACCTACGGCATGACAATGTAAGGTCGACACGCTGATCCTATGAGGAAAACTGCGCCTAGACTGTTCGAATCATCCCGCGCTGCACCGGCCGAACGGTGAGTGATGCCCGCTCTCTACTTTTTAGCGTTGATTCTCTCTGCAGGGAAACTTACCGAACAAGCAAGCCTATCGAACGGTGATTCCACCACGCCAAACACATCGAAGCCAGGCTCGTTAGCCTCTATGTGATAGAGCCGCCGTAGCATTGGGTAGCCGTTTGGGATTGCGAAGACCTGCTGAGCTCCCTGGGATACTGGGGCGGCGTCGATAATTAACGACATATTCGTTAGCTCAATGTTATGAGCGCGTAGAACATCAACAATGAAACGCTCGCCGAACTCCTCCACCATTTGGTCAGGAACATCCGCGGAAATATACGCGGAATCATACATTATCGGAGTCCCATCAGCGAATATGACTTTACGTACGCACAGCAAGCTCCGTTGCGGTGGCTTCAATAGAGCCAGCGCGGGGTCTGTAATTTTCTCCTTACTGATTGAAAGCAACTCCAACGTCGGGGTGAAACCTAATCGTCGTGCGTCGTCCATGGACGACATCCAATCGCCCAAAGCGCGAATAAAGCGACGTTGCTCTTTAACGAATATGCCTTTCCCAGGAACGGACATAAGCATTCCTGCCGACTGCAAATCGCGCACGGCACGCTTCACGGTGATGGGACTGACGTCGAATTCGTCGCTGAGCTGGGAAGTCGAGGGGATTGCTTCCCCCCTAAGATATACCCCCGCAGCAATACGCTTCGAAATCTCTGCACGCAATCCTTCATGCAGAGATAAGCCATTTCGGGTGAGAGCATGTTTGGTCATTGCCAAGCTCCCCCGCGGTGTTGCGATGGAGTTTCCATTGGTCCTCGTTGTTGGGAGACGTCGATACTTCGTATACCTAGTATAACGCAGTGTAGGTCGCAATGTTTCGGCCCTGCTCCTGCAAGAGCGGCAGTTAGACCACAATACAGTCTGCTGGCATTCGGCTCCGGCCCCTCCCTAAGGGCTGCGACCATGCGTCGCTTCCGCATACATTTTACCAACTGACGCCGAGATGAAGTTTTACGCTGCCAATTGATGAATGAAATTGGAAATGATAATTATTTATTTGGACGTTGAAAACCCCGATAGTTGCCTAATGAACAATTTGTTCAAGGAAACGACGAGTACGTTCGGCTTGGGGGGAATTAAAGAATTTTTGCGGCGCGGCCTCTTCGACAATTTCACCACTGTCCATAAAAATGACTCTATCTGCCACTTTTCGCGCGAATGCCATCTCATGGGTCACACAAAGCATGGTCATGCCCTCTCGAGCAAGAGTAGTCATTACGTCCAAAACTTCGTTAACCATCTCTGGATCAAGCGCAGATGTAGGCTCGTCAAACAGCATAATCTTCGGCGCCATGCAAAGCGCTCGCGCAATTGCGACGCGTTGCTGCTGCCCTCCCGAAAGCTGCATCGGATATTTATGAGCCTGCTCTGGAATACGCACCTTTTCAAGGTTTCGCATTGCGGTCTTCTGCGCCTCATCTTTGCCCATCTTTCTCGCACGAATTAACGCCAGCGTACAGTTCTGCAAGACTGTAAGGTGGGGAAACAAATTGAACTGCTGGAAGACCATTCCGATGTCGCGTCGAAGATAAGAAAGGTTCTTCATTCCCGCTCGGATCTCTTCACCGTAGACAAAAATCTGCCCTTCTTCGTGAACCTCGAGTTGGTTGATGCAACGAATAAGGGTCGACTTGCCCGAACCCGAAGGGCCGCAAATGACGATTCGCTCACCATTCGACACTGACAAATTGACATCCTTCAGAACCTTAAAATCACCGTACCACTTCGAGAGATGTCGTATTTCCACAGACGGCTTCCCTGTCACGAATTCCGGCTCGACCTTAATTGCTCGCATAGTTGCACTCATTCACGTCTCCAATCTATTAGTTAACGCCGACTCGGAAGCAGTAACCGTCTTTCGAGTCGCTGAACAAACATCGCAACAGTAAGCGCCAAAATAAGGAACAGACTTCCAGCGACCATCATAGGTTCAGCGTAGCGATAGCTGTCCGCGGCCACGTCAAAGGCACTTCCCAGCATCTCCGGAACCGCTAATACAGCAAGGTACGGCGTAGACTTCAGTATGGAAACAAAGTAGCTTCCCATTGGGGCAGCGATATTGCGCAGCATCTGAGGGGCGATAACGAAAGCTACGGTATCGAACTTGCTCAGGCGTAGTGACTGGGCTGCCTCATACTGTCCGCGTGGAATGGCATCTATACCAGCCTTAAACACTTCCGCCAGATAACCCGAGTAATACAGACTCAGACCGAATACCCCAACGAACATTGCCGGCAGAACAATATTGTAGTAGGGCAGAACAAAGAACAGAAAATACAATTGAACAAGTACCGGAGTAGATCTGATGAAGTCGATAACGAATCGCATCATATAACGCATCGGCTTACTCGAACGCCTCAATATTTCCCAGCCAAATCCTAAAAGAGCCGCTCCGATAGAGCTTAGAATAGTTACGAGGATCGTGTTACCAAGTCCATGCAGCACTTCGGGAATTATGCGAAGCGCATATGTGATGTCAAAGTTCATAGATGGCCTGCCTGCTCTTTCCGAATGCAATTTCAATACGTCGCCCCATGATTGTTACGGGGTAGCAAACAATGAAGTAGGCTAATAGGAGTCCGGAGTAGATTGCAACGGGATTGTACTGGACCTGTGCAATCTCCTTGGCCCGAAAGGTCATGTCAGTTAAGGTAATCAGCGAGACGAGCGCGGTTCCCTTGATTAACTGTATCGCCTGGTTAATAAACGTCGGGATCATCCGGGTGATCGCTTGCGGTAGTTCGATGAACCGCAGCACGTCAAACCGCGTGAGTCCGATTGCAAGTCCGGCCTCCAACTGACCGTGGTCCAGCGCCTGCAATGCAGCTCGAACGGACTGACTTCCATACCCCCCCGTATTCAGCCCTAGAACCATAGCCCCTACTGTAATCGCTGAGAGGTTGATACCAACGGCTGGAAATGAGTAATAAAACGCATATAACAAAACGATCACGGGGGAACTACGCCAAAACTCTATGAGTCCCGTAATGAATATTCTGACCGAGCCTTTTGCAAAGTGCTGCAGTATTCCAAATACTAGCGAAAACGGGACTGCATAGAGCAATGCAAGGGCCGAGACTATAGCTGTAATTTTAAAGCCGCCGAATATTCCGGCCAGAACTTGATAGAAACTCACAGTTGATTCCTTCAGCAGTAAACACCCGGCACAGGCTCCGCGCCGTTACGCGTTCAGGCACCGTTTCAGCCGATGTAAAGCCATACTTCGACATAATCTTTGCGATTGCACCGTCCGCTTTCCGCTTTTTCAGACAGTCGTTAGTTTTGAAGCCCCAAGAAGCCTGATCGTGAATACCAACCGTAATGCGCCCTTCCTTTAGCAGCACCCTGCCCTTAATTGACTCACCATGTGCCACATCTGACGCTAGCACTGTCAAGTCGCCAATCGCCGTGCGCATAAGCGCCCTTGAGAGGGAAACCATATGGACTCCAAAATATTAGCGTGAGAGCCCGAAGCGGCTTGAAAACAACGCCAGGCCATCAACGCCCCGCCTGCACAGCAATCATACTAGGTATATCAAGTAGTCAAAATAAGGGTAAACGCGGCCGGTTGGACTGAAAGCCGTCCTGTATCTGCATGACCACATCGGACTGGCATGTTTCCATTCAGACAGAACTTTTTGAACACCGGCTCTAGTGTGATATACTAGGTATATCGACACCATGAAGCGAATCGCCGCCGACACATATATGATGAAAACGCCATTTTCACTTACGCTACGACTCACACTGCGATTGAGCTTACCGAATGCGGGACGATCTCAGCCGATCTTCCTTCAGCAATTAAGCCCTCAACGTCATGAACACTCACGAGGAAAGCGAGGGAGATGGCAGCGGTTGCGCCCGCGCTATTCGGCGAGGGGCATGATCTGGTTTTCCGGCTCGAAGACGCATAACGGCACCCTCATCCTTGCCAATCACGCTGCACTAGCGCGCTGGATATCGACGATGATCACCGCGCAGGCGCATCGATCGTGCCGGAGCGTGCTTGCAGCCTGCGCCGACGCGGTACCGGCAATCACTTCGGGGGACATGCTTACATCGCGCACAGCTGGATATGACGTAGGTCGAATAGCCACCGCACGGAAAAAACGTGTTCGCCTGGCCGCTTGACGCATTAGGAATGGCTACAGAGGCAACCGGCCGAAATCAATTACTTGAGTGGGCCATGTGCCCCGGCCGTTGCCCGCTCCAATCCCCTGGGCACGAATCCCCGCAACAACCGGACGCAGACATATGACACAGATATCTCGTGAGGATTTTGAGGCACAAATCCGACGGGCCGGCCTTGTACTATCGCTGTCCAAGATAGAGGAACTATACGAAGTTTGGGGGCTGGTGGAACCCATGCTCGATAGCCTGCGCAATCCTGAACGAGATCGCTCAGCGGAAGCGTCTCACATCTTTCGTGCTGGTTTTTATCTGAAGCCTTTCACTGAAAAGGAATTTTTTTAATGAACACTCCCACGATCGCGGAGGCCGCAACGCTTATTGCCGCGCGTCAATTATCTCCCGTGGAACTGGCAGAGCACTGTTTGTCACGCATTGATGCGATGGACGGAACCTTGCACAGCTTTCTTGGAGTTACTCCCGAACGTGCACTTCAAGACGCCAAGGCTGCTGAACATCGAATGATGACGGGAACACTGCTTGGCAAGTTGGACGGCATCCCGATAGCCCACAAGGATAACTATTGCACGAGCGGAATTCGTACCACGGCGCATTCGAAGCTTCTAAGGGATTGGGTTCCGAACGTTGACGCCCACATAGTATCGCGTCTAGCCCAAGCCGGTGCCCTATCGTTGGGCAAACTTGCTACACATGAATTTGCGCTTGGCGGTCCATCGTTCGACTTGGAACTACCGCCTGCCTGCAATCCGTGGAAGCTGGCCCATTTCTCTTCCGGATCGTCCAGCGGGACGGCAGTGGCCGTAGCCGCGGGACTTATTCTAGGCGGCACGGCAACAGATACCAGCGGGTCCATCCGCTCGCCTGCAGCGTTATGCGGAGTTACAGGGATTAAGCCCACCTATGGCCTCTGCAGTTGCACCGGCATTCTGCCGTTGGCTTTCTCTCTTGATCACCCGGGACCCATCGCGCGAACTTCTGAAGATTGCGCATTGCTACTCCAGGCGATGGCAGGCTTTGATCCGACAGACCCAGCAAGCGTTAACCGCGTGGTTCCAAATTTCACCAAGAGATTGGGACGCGAAATAGAAGGAATCCGAATCGGCGTGGCGAAAGATTGGCATGAAGTCGAGAACAGGGTCAGCCCGGCCGTCCAAAACAGCATCGAAGACGCACTTGACGTCTGGCGCGCTCAGGGAGCCGAGATTGTAGAAGTCAAAATGCCATCGTTGTTTGACTACCAAGCGGCGGCCCAGGTCATAATTCTCTGCGAGGCCTTCGCTGTCCACGAAACGTGGGTGCGCACACGTGGTGACGAGTACGGGGAAATGCTGCGGGACCGCCTGGTGCTCGGTGGGCTCATGACGGGCGCCGACTACATCCAGGCGATCCGCCGCCGCCACGAGTTGTGCATTGCGACGGCGCAAGCCGCTGCCGATGTAGACGTTTTGATTACGGCAGGCGCGCCGGAAGAGGCACCGAGAATTGACGGCACGCAGAAATGGGGAGGATTTTCGAGTCCTGGTTTCTATGACCCATTCAACATCACCGGGTGGCCGGCGATCAGTCTTTGCTCGGGTTATGGGGAAGGAGATCTCCCTGTTTCTGTACAAATCGCCGCCAAACCGTTTCAAGAGCCCCTACTTTTCCAAGTAGCAGACGCATTTGAACAGGCGACAGATTTTCGCACCCAGCGACCATCATTAGCATCTATACCGGAGGAGACGCGGGCTGCCGCACCGCTCTAATCGCGAAGGTGCAGACGGTGTTGGAGCCGGATCCA
>NZ_LT977072.1:111163-337078 GCF_900250075.1 Cupriavidus taiwanensis | reverse complement strand
GGAGTGTCGCTGCGGCCGGGCGTTTCCAATAACGTTGTCGGATCCTGACGGCCCGCCCGGCAGCTGCCCCTTGCGATCGGCTGCGCTTTTTGCCCCCGAGTTGTGCCGCCACCCTCGCATGGTGCCGGCGGACATGGTGGCGATGGATTCGTTGGTGGTGTGGCTCGACGTGCTCACGTACCTCGCGTATTCAGAGGTGGTCGCAGGCCGACGCTATTGGACCCCACGCCTGGCTTTGAGCGCTGGCGGAGCGGCGCGTCCGCGATACGCTTGCGGACGGCGGCTTGCATGCGCCGGACGCCGACGAGATCGCGACCGGTCCGTTGGGGCCGTGGTGGAGTGCAGGCGCCGCCACGCTGCCTGCCTCGTTAGGCGGTTATTGCCGGCGCGAGGCATGGCGCCAATCGCCCGGCCTGACAAGGCAGCGCGCGGCTATCGCGCCATGCGGCACCGTCAACGCCGCCGGCGTGCCATTATCGCGCAATAGCAAGCTCACGGGTGGACGGTGGCTGCCGCCCTCGACCCGGCCGGCGCCCTCCGCAGGCGGCGCCTGCTCGGCGGGCTAGAGCGCGGCACTAGGTTCTGGCTTTACCGAGAAGCTGTCGGCGCGTTTGTCGCGCGCCTGTGCGACGGGCGAAGTCATGCAGTTGGCGAAACACCCCGAGCCGCTATCTGGGATTACGGTCCGCGTTGCTTCGCTATCGCCCGGTTTGAAGTCGTCTGCGCGAACGACATCGCCGCGAGCAGCGACAACATCAGGTAGTAACCGTCCGCTGTGGGAGCGAGTCTGATGTGCGTAACTTTGCACCGCCTGATGCTTTTGTTGCCTGATAACTGGTATTATCAGGTTTGAATTATTCCACCGAATGCGGCATTTTTCAGGGTGCGTTGGGATCAACCTAGGGGAAACGAGTGACGGCATCGGCTTTGGGGGCCGCCCGGCGCGCTGCGGACGGGATAGATCCGAGGAGACGCGGGCCCAGTGTAGCCACAAAATGCCGCAGGCGCCACCGCTTTTCCGCGACAGGAAACCCGTGAGCCCAGACACCATCCGCGCACGTAAGACTCTAACGCCGGCAAGCCTTAATATTGTTATCAGGTAAGCCGAACTTCGAACAGACATTGCGCTCTAGCTATGGCTCAACATAATCACGTCGCCTCCACCCACCCTCGTTATACCCGCGCCGACTTCACGGCGCTGCGCTTCCGCCTCAACCGGATCCCCACCGCCGACATCCTATCGCGCGTATATGACGAGGAGGCGCTGCAGGCTGCCGGTATCGACACCCCGGCGCAATTGGAGGCGCGGCTCGACGCGATGCGGGACCATCTGGTTGAGCGCGTCTGTCTTGCGAATCCGTACCTGTCGCAAACGTTGGCCGACGCGCGCCGCTTCCACCGCTGGCCGAAGACGGCGATCGATTACCTAGTAAGGGCCGCGGACGCGGATTTCTCTCGGCCGCAACCTGACGATCCGGTCTCCGCCTGGCTGCGGCCAATTGTCTTCCGGACGCTACGCGCGGAGCAGATCCACACGCTTGCGCAACTACAAGCCTATATTGAGTCGCGGGGCAAGCGCTGGTACCTGCCGATCCCGCGGTTGGGCGCGGGCAAGGCGCGTGCGATCGAGCGCTGGCTACAGGGCCATGCCGCCACGCTGGGTCCGCTCGTAGTCGCCGACGACACCTCGCAGACAGCGTTGGTCGAACTGGCCCCGGATATCGTTCGCAACCTGGTGCCGCTCGAGCAGATCCGACGGGTAGTACCGGCACTCGATGGCAGCCAGGGTCGCAATCGCGCGCCAGGCCTATGTCTCATCGCCGCGCGCAATGATCTCGAGGCTATCCAGGCGTACCTCTACCGGTTTCACGACCGGGACAAAACGGCCCGTGCCTATCAGAAGGAACTCGAGCGGTTCCTGCTGTGGTGCGTGGGGGTGCGCCGCACCGCCTTGTCCAGCGTGAGCGCCGAGGATTGTGAGCGCTACAAGGATTTCCTGGCTCAGCCGGATGCGGCCTGGATCGGCCCCAAGGTTCCCCGAAGTTCGGCACGCTGGCGTCCGTTTGCGGGCCCTCTTCAGTCGGAATCTCAGCGTTACGCGGTGCTGGTGCTGCGCGGTTTTTTTGCGTGGCTGGTTGGCGTGCGCTACCTCGGCGGCAATCCCTGGCTGCTGGTGCACGACCCACTGACGGCGCGCCGCGACGTGCCGCTTGCGATCGAAAAGGCGTTGCCAGACAGCCTCTGGGACACGCTCGCTCGGCCTGATGGCATCCTCGACCAGCTCTGCGCCAAGTGGCCCGCGTCGTCGCCGGAGAGTGTGCGGGCCACTCCACTGACCGCAAACGACGCCGACGCACCGGGGGCGCAGTACCGGCTGGCACGGGCGGCGGTACTGCTGTTGGGGTGCACCGGCGCGCGCCGCGAGGAGGCCGCCCGCGCGCTGCGTTGCCACCTCAAGCCCGTACCAATGCAGGCGGCCACGCCCGCAGGTCTCTGGGAACTGGCGCTGCTTGGCAAGCGCAGCCAGTGGCGCACGGTGTTTCTTCCGCAGCGGGTCGTTGCGGCATTGCGTGCCCACTGGAATGACAGAGGTCATGATTTCGAGGACGGGACGCAGTCGCTGTCGTTGCTTTCACCCGTGGTGGTACCGGCCACTCCCACGGCTCGGGCGAAGCACCTCAGCCGGGAAGACGGCCAGCAGGCTTTGACCGGAAAGGGGTTCTCACCGGACGGGCTGTACCAGTTGCTCACCGCAATGTTGCTGCGCATCGCCGAGGATGCAACGCTGCCACTGGCGGATGCGGAACGTAGTCTGCTGCGTCAAGTCTCGCCGCATGCATTGCGGCATACTTTTGCCACGCATGCGGTAGCCAACGAGATGCCACCGGATGTCCTACAGCGGCTGTTAGGCCACGTCTCGCTGCAGACGACATCATTGTATGTGCGGGCAGAGCGAGCCCGTAGCCTCATGGCCGTAGCGAAACTTTTTCCCAATTCGGAGTAGGGTTGGCCTTGCAGTGTCCCGACCTGGGGAATGGGCCGAACGCGAAGCGTAGAGAGGCTGTCCCAACTTGGGACAGCCTCCTGAGGCAGTTCATTAGAACTACCTAATGGTGACGCTCCAATACCTTGAATTCATGACTCATCCGAACTGAGTCTGGAAACGGAAAGTCACCAAACACCCAGACTCCAAGAGTTCGGCCGGATGAACACCCATAAGAATGCCCGACTCACCTTTGGCCGTCGACTCGAGGTGGTCCAAGACATCACCGAACATGGCCTGAGTGTGCGCGAGACATTCGCTAGCCATGGCGTTACAGCACTCACGGCTCGCAAGTGGTGCTGGGCCGCCATCTGGCAGGTGGCGTGCCGGCGCTCGCCGCGGACCATTGACCCATCCAAGGCCCTGTTGATTTTCGAGTGGCAGATGCTCCAGCGGCAAATCGCCCGCAGTGTTGGTGTTTCCGAATCCACTGTCAGCCGGTTGCTCGCGCGCGCTGGCCTGTCCCGGCTCGCCGATCTGCCGCCACGCGAACCCGTCATGTGCTATGAACACGCCGCGTCGGGGACCTGCCGCACATCGACACCAAGAAGCTCAGTCGCATTGGAGCGGCCCAGGCACCGCGTGACCGGCAACCGCCGCGATTCGGTTGGCAGCAACACTATAACTGGCACCGACCACATAGCGGCATCGGTGGCCGTGCGCCCATGTCCTGACTTCCAGCGCCGAGAAAGGACGTCTTGACGCTTCACATCTAGTCGACCTCGCATCGAGGCCGTTGCCCGCGACTGTCCCAAGTCGGGACACCACGCTGTCCAAAATCGCCTTGATACCGGGCGGCAGAGGCGCTCTAGGCAAGGTGCGGATGGCAGGCCAGAGAGAGATCCCGGCAGACTCCGGACCGGCTCGTCTAAAGTTTAACTCGGGTCCTAAAGACATGACCTCGTCTAGGGGGCCCCTTCACGGCAATACACGGGTGGCGATTGGATCTCCCTGCCAAACCCCTACGTACCAGGCGATGTCGGTGGGGCCCAGTCCACTCAAGGCGTGGATGTGGGCGATCCCTGCAGGGGCCAATATAGGGTTCGGGGCTTCACACGGTCCAGCTTGGGACCGTCACCTTAAAGTTATGCAAGGCCGCTACTTGGGACAGCCTAGGCGACGCATTGGTACTGAAGTGCCTTCACTGCCTAAGAACCGGCGCTAGTAGTGGGCTGCCTTCTGGAATCCCTGGCAACAGAAGGCTTGCGAGACGCAATATCATTCATGTGATCACCTCGAAGGCCGCGCCGTCCCACGCGTGGCCACCAAGAATTCCTTGGCGCATCGTACCGCACGGAGCTGTCCCAACTTGGGACACGGGCCTGCCGATAACTTCTCGTATGAATTGTCCTATCACATGCCCAGCTGCTTGTCTGAAGCCCGAGACGGACGAAGCAATCCGAGCGCAGCCATATTGGAATTAGGCAATGTCACTGGCATGTTCCTGTGCATCGGCTTGGCATTTGTGTCCCAACTTGGGACAGCATCAACTATGCATGCCGACACCGCTGCGTTCCTCTCGAATGCAGGTGAACAACCTCTTTTGCTTTTTGCTTAGGGAGCCGTGGTACATGCAACTGTCGCGACTTGGGACACTCTGTAGGCCCAACACATTGCAGAGTCACGCCGGAAAAGCCGCGCTCGAGGCCGCTGAAATCCTATCAAAATAAGACGCTCAACAAAAAACCCGCCATCGGCGGGTTTTCTTGCCATGCTCACCCACCTACTTCGGCTGGTGATGAAACGTCTCGCTGATCAGTTGGCGAATCTGGGTCTCGAGGGCTTCGCTAAGAACATTGCCCTTGATCTTCACAGTGAAGCCATTGACGTCCTTCGTGATCGAGCCCGCATGTTCCTTACCGGAAAAAAACTTGTCGATGCTACGCTCGCTTGCTGAACTGGCGGCCTCAGCCCGGCGAGTCGCTAGCGCCTTGATCGCACCTGCCGCCTTGCCTTGATCCATCTTGCCCGACGCCACTAGCGGCCAGATTTCCCTTGCCGCAGCATCGCCGGCCTCACCGTACTTGCGGATCGTCATGACGATGGCCTCGGCAGCCGTCCCGCCGAGCAGGTTCGGCTGAAGATCCAGATCCCGAATGACATAGTCAGGCAGCTGGGCAAAGCTGAGGAAACGATAGAGGCCACTTCGCGAAAGCCCCAGGGCTTCCGCCAGACGGGCGCGGGACGGAAACTCCTTCTCCGTTTGCCGAATGGAGAGCGCAATCTCATAGTCAGACAGGTCATCCCGGCTCACGTTTTCAACGAGCGCAAGTACCGCCATATCTGCGTCAGAAGGCTCGGCGACTACCGCCTTGATGGTATCCGCGCCGAGCATCTTGTGGGCCCGCCACCGCCGTTCACCGGCCACGATCTGATAGCCTGATTCGGCGCGGCGCACAACGATGGGCTGCATCAATCCCACTTCACGGATTGATTCCGCCAGGTCGGAGAGCTTCGAATCGTTGAAGACACGCCGTGGTTGCCAGGGGTTCGGGCCGATCTCCGAAACTGCAATTTGCGAAGCGACCCCGGCGGCCTCGAGCTCCTGTACCCGCATCTGTGCGACAGCCAAGGCACCTGCCAGTCCCGGCGCCGTTTGGGTGCGATCGTTGCGCTTAATCTCGTCCTTCTGAATCGCCGACGTCTTACGGATACCAGCCGTCTTTGCCAATAGCTGCTCTCGCATATTGCTCATTGCGCGTTCCTCCATTTTTCTGCATAGATTTCATCCAGCCATCGGCAATAGTCCACAATCGGCTGGCGCACCCGCTGCAGCGATTTCGCTGCGCTATGAGTACTGCTCACATCAAATACGGTCGAGAAGGCCAAAGCCCCGGTGCTCATCACGGAGCTGGCGGGCACTTCAATCGAATGCAGCCAGCTTTCGTAAGCGCTCTGGGCCCACGCCCGCACTATGGGCGCAGACGACGTGCGCCCATAGTCGACCTTGGACAGCAGCAGCGATACGAAGTCGTACTTCTTGTCTGCTTCGTATTTGATAAAGCTCTTGGAAACATCCGAGAACAATCGCCAGAACGACAGCGAGCTGATGAAGTCGAGGTTCTCCGGAACCATCGGCATCACCATCGCGTCGGCCGCCATAAGCGCATTCAAGTTCAGATACGACAGCGAAGGCGACGTGTCCATCAGGATATAGTCATAGTGCCTTCGTAACGGCTCTAGCCCTTCCCTCAGCACAGTCCAGAAACGGAAACCCGGCTTCACCTTTTGCATGGCAGGCAAATGGAACTCAGCCCCGATCAGCTCGGTGTGCGCGGGAATCAGGTCCAGGCCGTCCCAATAGGTCGATTGCACTTGGCCCAGCAAGCCCCCCTCAATCTGCTGATCATAGATAAAAGGCAGCACGGAGTCGTCCGGCGAAACGTCCTTCTCTGCGTACAACCCACACAACTCCGAGAGCGAAGCCTGCGGATCCAGGTCCACCACCAGCACTTTCCGGCCGCGCAGCGTCAGCCCTTGAGCGAGGCACATCGTGGTCGTGGTTTTGGCCGACCCACCCTTCAGCTGGGCCGTGATAATAATCTTGCCCTGAGGCTCCCTTGTCCCGGTGACCAAAGGCGTCTGATACACGTCTGAGACTTTCTGCACCCAAATGCGCGCTTCTTCGAGCGTGAAAGTTCGCGTGCGACCGGTTCCGGCGGCAGTACCTGGCGGCAGATCGCCATCCCCCTTGGTGGCGAGATACTGGACCTGGGAATGCGAGATGTTGCACATCTCGGCAATCTCCCCCGTTTTATAGACTGGAGCGGTTTTTCTTGGGCGGGGCGCGAGTATCGTCTCGCGAAGCTCATCCGTGAAAATCGTGACCTTTTCCGCGAACTGGGAGATCTGCTCGAGCGGGACAGTTCGGTCAACGGCAGGAAGTTGGCTTGTTTTCACCATTCTGAGGTTTCTTCACAAAATTCCGGAAACCTCAGAATACAGGAAACGGCTAAGTAACGCCTCATATAGCGCTGTTTTTTAAGCCAATTTTCCCAAAAAGCTACAGCTTTGCTGAACTTTGAGGCGGTAAAGAGGCGCCTTGCCCTCCATAGGCGATTACAGAAGCTTCAGGTACGTGGATATTTCTCCATTGCGCCTCGGGATCTTTGCACAAATGACCTCACCATCCAAGGCGCGAAGACCCGCCGCCCCGTTCCGTGTACCGCAAAAATTGCAGGATTGTGCACAAGCAACCTCACCTTATCGGCAACATCGGCGGTGCGTCCGGGCGAGAGCGGTCTGTGGAGTTCGAGCCGTGATCCCTCGCAGGGCGACAGCCGTGCCGGAAAAAGCAATACAGTGAACAGCCCGATGCTTTGTGCTCGCGAAATATGCACGCACAATCAACCTCACCTAATCAGCTCTTGCACAATAAACCTCACCTATGCCTACGCACATACAACCTCACCTTCAAGTACGGTGTGGAGGTTCGCATCGCTGCAAGCGGGAATGGGCACCAACCGGCTACATCTAAACTGGGCTCAAGTCCACGCATATACATCTGGGAAGGGAACGAAATCCCCGGCATGGATGCGGAGGCTCCTGTTGCTTCATGTGCCTCGGCTTCGGCTTTCGGTTTCGGGAGGCTGGATGCTCAGTGTTTGTATGTTTTTTTGAAGTAAACAACCTAACCAACAAACAGAGAAAATAAATCTCCTTATAAATCAATCGCTTGACATGATCAAGGTGAGGTGCAATGTGCCAAAGGTGAGGCTTGTTGTGCCGCAAACGTGCAGTTCGTTGTGCGGCGATGGTGAGATGCATTGTTGTCCAAGGTGCGGTTCTTTGTGCGGGCTGGGCGAAGGTGAGGTGAGTTGTGCGGGGCCTGTGGATATGTCTGCCGGCCCTAGGCTTCAAGCTAGCGCCACAACCAATCCCGACGCGCCATGGTGAGATTCATTGTGCGTAAGGTGAGGTCCCTTGTGTTAGTGCGTAACGGTCCCGCTAGTGGACGGCCATGGTGAGGTTCATTGTGTTGAGCCACCTCACCATGACGTGATAGAGTCTGACCAGCCTAAAACAAGTGGAACCACAAGTATGGCGGCCGAGAATCCGACCGAAATGAAAGCGAGGACCACGCCTAGGCAAATGGCGCTCGCTTTGTTCGAAGATATGTTTGACCTCGGCACGTCCATTAGCGAGGCGAACCGCGAAATCGGATATCAGCGCAACAATTTCTTCACGGAAATTGTCAACATGGGCCTCGCGGCGCGACGTTTCCTGGATGCCGCCTATTTCATCGTTGCGCAAGAACCCGAAGCCGTTGACCAGTACGACGTTGAACTGAACTATTTCAAATGGCTGATGCGGTATGACAGCCGTAATCTGAAACATCTGCGCACCATCGCCGATGAAGCCCAGAACGCGAAAATCCGCGTGACCAACACGCCGTCGGACCGTGAGCCGGCCGAGGATGACATCTGGGTGCAAGTGCAGTTGATCGGCATGGTTGCGATGCATCGTGGTCGTATCCGGTTCGATGTTCACCACAGCCTCATCCCGCATATACGGGACCCACGCAAGTCGCACTGGCTAAGCTTGCGGATCTCGACCGCTTTTACCCGCAGCTTGGCGCGCGCCATCTACGACAAGGTCTTACCCAGCGTTCCTGCAGGGCGCACCGACTGGATCAAGCTTGACGAGATGCGAACCTGGCCCGGGAAGATGGGCGCGAATGCCAGCATCTTCAAATACTTCAAGCGCGACTGGCTCGAGCCGGCAGTCAGGGAAATCAATGAGATCTCCGACATCGAACTGTCCTATGAGACCCGGACCGAATCGACGTCATCGAAGAAGGTGGACCGTATCCGGTTCCTCCTCAAGCGTAAAGATACCGCCGATGCAGTGATGGCCAGCCTGTCGGACGCGAGCCAGATCTACAAGATCCTGAAGGACGAGTTCAATCTCTCCACGCGGCAGTTCACTGAGATCTCCGATAACCGGGACACATGGAACGATGACCGGATCCTCCAAGCCATTGAATACACGCGTTTCAAGCTCAATCGTGGGCAGGTGAAAAAGAGTCCGTCTGGCTATCTGATGAAAGCCCTGCGTGACAACTGGCGCATGTCCGAAGCCGAACGAACCATGGTCCAGGTCCAGACGAAGCTGCTCACCGACGAAACGGAGAAGGCGGCCGCGAAGGTTGCAGTGCAGACATCTGTCGAGCGCAGCGTGGCATCACGAGACGATGAAACTCGCGCGCGCATGAACGAAGAGTCGCGCCAAGGGAAGGAACAATTCGTGGCCTCTGACGCAAAAGCGAAGCGCGAGCATATTCGAGCTTGGCTTGCCTCGAGGGAAGCCAAGCTGGTGCTGAGGCGAATGAAGCTGGAGGCATCCTCTATCACCGAAGACATCATCCTTACGACGCCGGATCTGGCTTGGTACCTCGGACAGTTTGTGTTCGGCAGGCTCAAGGCCCAAGTGGCCTAGCTATCGACGACGCTGATTAGTTGCTGACATCAGGGGCTTGCCGCGCGTTGACTGGACTCGCCCCCGGCGGGCCCTCAAGCTATGCCAACCCTGCCTCAACAACGAAGCGAGACGTCGGGTTCTTCTTTGCCGTCGACATGCGCAAGAAATTCTGTGCTCTGGTCATACCGACGTAGAACAGCCTGCGCTCCTCAGACTCGACGCTCCCGTCGTCGGGGATGATGGTTTCCTCGCACCGGATTAGCACCGTCGCATACCACTGCAGCCCTTTGGACGCGTGCATTGTCGTCAAAACGATTGCATCCGCTGCTGGTTCGTTATTTCGGCGCTCCAGGAAGCTCAGGCGCTCTTCAAAGGCGCCCCTTAGGTTGGACACGACATCATACGTGGTGTTGATCGCACGCTTTGCACGGTCAACAGTGGCCAGGCCAAGCATCCACTCACGGACACCGTCCAACACGAGCGAGTGAAAGCCCCGCGCAGTGAGCGAACCCCACTCGGAAAGTCGCTTAAGGAAATCCCGGTATTTGTCGGCGGAGCGCTCCGAAAGACCCAAGGCTATTAGGTCTTTCTTCTTCACCTCTAGGCGTGTCTTGTCCATATGAAGCGAATCATGCAACAGCTGCCGTTCCGATTCATCTAGTCCAGCAAACGCGAGAAGGCTTTCCAGGCTCGCATCTGCTGGCCGTTCAAGCATACGCAGCAGGCCTGCAAACAGCGCGGCTTCAGGCTGATCCAGAATCGACTTGCCAGCTGCACGGTAGTACTTGACCCCATGGGAGCGGCATATTGCTTCTACCGGATCTAGTATCCGATTGGTCCGAGCAAGGATTGCCGCGGTGTGACCGCCGCGCAGTAGCGGGGCCAGAAACTCTACCGCAGCTACAGCCTCCTTGTACTCGTCGTCGTAACGGAGAAACTCAACGGACCCGCCCGGCCCGCGATGTGACACAAGTTCCTTGTCGATCCGGTCGTTGTTATTCCGGATGACGCGGTCCGCTAAGCTCAGGATCTCGGATGTCGATCGGTAGTTCTTTCCAAGAATCACCTGGCGTGCCCCAAATTCGCTAGCGAACGCGCTCATGCCACGATAGCCCAGCGCCGAACGCCACGCGAAAATACACTGATCGTCGTCGCCTACAATGCAAGTGACGGCACCGTTTCGGGTGTGAATCGCCGTCCAAAGGCACTGAAGCTCATCGCAATCCTGAAACTCGTCGACAAGCAGGTAATCGAGGCGATAGGGTGCAATGGTGCCGCCCTCCATCCCTTGGACGGAAAGACGCATCAAATCTTGAAAATCTAGGCGCTTGGTGCGCCCCAGCACCTTCTGATACACATGGTACAGACGGCTCTCAGTACCTCCGTCCGCTGGCTCATGCAGGCTCATTTTAAGGCGATCGATAATGGCGATAGCCTCTTCGAGCTTCATCTCCAATCCGAGGTCGTGGAGTACCTGGCTGACCATCGCGGCCCGGTGCCCTTCCGATGCAATGTCGGGGCGCTTGCCAGTAGGTGTCGCCAGTTGGCGATAGGCGAGAGAATGAAATGTGCCAGCGAGCAGCCGAGGCTTTGCCGCCTTGCCTGCGAGAGCCAGAATGCGCTCACGTAGTTCAATAGCGGCGTCCTTGCTGAAGGTTACAGCACCAACGGTTATGCCAGGGTCAGCGAGAAGCACAGCTGCCTTCGCCGCAATTGTGGCCGTCTTCCCGGCGCCTGGGACGGCGACGGCAACACAGTGCTGGCGGAGATCAACAACTTCGCGCTGGGCCGAGTTCAGTCCATCCAATACCTTGTCGAGCGACATGGCGAGTGCAATGTGGGAGTACGTGGCACATGGTGCCGGTTCGAGATAGCAAGTTCGCGGAAGTGGTACGTCGAGGCAGATGCCGGCGACTAAGGAGGCCTTCGAAACTGGGAGCAAGCTCCAGTTGGCCGGGCTTGGCACCAATGAAGTCAATGACGCTGACCCCAAGTGGCATGATGGGGCAGATGCGCCGACACAGTGCTAGAACGTGGCGCTTGCCCGTCCAATGGACTTCAATGTGTCACATGGAGCCAAATGCCAAGCGCATGGTGCGCTTGGCAACCCGCTACCACCATGCAGGCTTGCGTGACAGTCACACCCCGCGCACGGTCGTCATGAGCTTAAGGTGCGTCGTGTAGCTTCGCAGCCCCAGCGGCTGGAACTTGCGGAGAAAGCGCGTCACTTCATCGTTCACGTCGGTCATATCGCGAATGCCGTTCCAGACCATGAAATCGAACTGGTCCATGGCCCTGTCGAACTTGATCAGCACCTGTAGCGCGCGAACAGCGAATCGCGAGAAGGCCTGGACTTCGATATCGACGGAAGGTCGGGTGATGGTCGGCTGGAAGATGACGTCGTCCTTGGCCCGCATCTCGCTTTCCCGCTGCTCACGGTAGGCGGTGGCTACGCGCAGTTGTTCATCGACATAGTCTTCCAGCTTGGCGAGTTCTCGCTCCAGGAAGGTCTCAATCGTCGTCAGTTCGCTCCGGGAAAAAGTCGACTGCCCAAAGCGCTGCAGGTTGAGCGACATGCGGTTCATATATGGCCACCACTGCTCGAAAAGCGGACGCAGGCGGGTATGGTTGAGCTTCAGACTCACCGCAACCACCGCCGCGCCGGCGAGTTCGCGATCGAGGATCTGCCGACCGAGTTCGCGCCGGCGACGCACGATGGCCTGGCGGTCTTCCGGCGGCAGTTCGCGGAAGAGCTTGCGCGTGCGCTCGACTTCAGCCTTCTTCTTCTCGAGGTCAGCGGTCGAGATCAGACCTTCCTTGCGCAGCGCGTTGGCCGACGCCTCCATCTCGATCAGCTCGGTTTCGACGTCGTCTCGGTCCGCAGCGCCCGCGGTGCCCACGTCAGAATGCATTGGTGCAACGGACGGGATATCCGTCGAAAGAGTGGGGATATCGGCCGCAGCAGCAGGCGACTCGGCAATGGACAGTTCCGTGGTGGTCATTCATTTCTCCTGGAGTGGCCAGCATTCGAGGCCATTGAGGGTCATAGAGACTGGGTGTCGGTTATTTGCCGACATGGAAAGACGCCGCAAGGCGCCAACTGAAGAGGCCCACGAGGCAGACGGCCAGCGTCCACCAATGGGCCAACAGGGAAACCGGTAAGAGCAGGGCTGTGGCGCCAAGGCCCAAGCAGAGCAGCAAGCCGTGGGCCGCCACGTGGAACGTGACGGGGTTGGCGAATCCGGCGCCCGCGGCGCGAATCTTGCGCGACACCGCCCCATCATTAAGCAGGGCAGCGAAGAGGATGAACCCGCCCAGAAGCCAGTGATGGGCGACGGTCGCGCGATAGACAGCCCGGTAGACGGTCAACCAGAATCGACGCATCCAGCCACGGCCGAACTCGGATGCACCGGCATCCGGCAGTGCTGTGTCCGCATCGGAACCGGCGAACGATGCCTGCAGGGCGCCGGATTGGACAAACCAGCGATCGAACCGGTCATTCGCCAAGGACGCAGCGTCGCGCGCGCTGGCCGGGCCGATCCAGTGCGAAACCGAGGCCTGTTCGGCATCGCTGACTTCGAAGGCAGCATCGTTCTGGATGAACGGAATCAGCGCGCAGAGCATCAGTGGCGACACCAGCAGCCATACGCGGACGTGGGAGACGAATCGGGAGCTGGCCATGGTTCAGGCCCAACGCAGCAGAAGCAGCAGCGGGAGTGCCGTGATGGCGATAAGCGCGCCCCAGAAGATCCCCGGCTTGCGCGCGGCAATGCTGATCAGGGCGAAGCAAGCTGCAGCATTGCCATGCCTGAAGTGTTCGGGCATCGGCCCGGATACGGGTTGACTGAGCCACGCCTGCATCTCACGTGCGAGCGCGAGATCGACGCGGAACATCCGCGCCGTCCACCGGACCGGGGCCTCGCGCAGGCTTGCCAAGGACCGCGCGGCCTTAGTGTGAATAGTCTCGAGCGACATCGTAGGTCTCAAAGTAGCGGGTGAAGCTGTAGCCAGTCAGGACGCGAGCGGCAAGTTGGAATGCGGCGCACCGTTGCGAGATGTTTCCCGGCACGGGTTCGTCGACGACCTGGCAGACATAGCCAGCGGGCTGGCGTTGCTCGAACGCGGGGATGGATTCGTGGTACGGATACCAGACGTTGTATCTTTCGCCCTTGAAGGCGGCGTAGCGCTTCGCGTAAAGATCATGGGCGCGCGCGAACAGACCCTGCATGAAGGCGACGTTTGCATCGCCGTGCTTGCGCGCCGCGCGCCACGCAGCGATGGCGTCCGTCAGCATCTCCTTGACCAGCGGTTCGTCGCGCACCCGGAAATTCACGCCGATGTAATCGACCACACGGGTGCAGATGTCATCCAGGTCGGGAGACACGATGAACATCGGTGAGAGCTTCGCCGAGAGCTTGTATTCCTTGACGATTTGTCGGAACAGGGTGGAGGGCATTGACCGTATTAGTCCTGGATAATTGGAATTCGACCCTGGTAGACGGAGCCACCAGAGATGCGCAGGAAGTACTGCAGGTTGGGCAATTGCATGATCAGCTCATGCGGAATGAGCGGCGCCTTCTCGAGCTGCATCGAGCGCGAGACCGAACCGCTGAACTCGCCGACATGAGCCTCGGTCCCGGTGCTGGTGCTGCTCGACACGACGATGTTTCGAATCGCGGTCGTGCCGGCCTTCTCGGAGAACCACTGTGCCGTGTCGATATCTTCCAATCGTAAGACGATCTGGTTGTTCAAATTGCCCAAAACCTGCTGCATCTTGGCAACGTTTCCGAGCTTCGCCGTCATATCGGAGCGTGTCTGGTAGGCGACAAACGCCTTGAAGCCTGCTCCGCGCCCCTTGTTTAGGATCTGCAGCATCTGCTCGTTGATCGCTTCGGCCGCCTCGTCAATGATCAGCACAACCTCGGGCGGCTTGGCGTAGAAGTTGTAAATGGCGCCGGCCACGGAAGCGATGTCCGCCAGCAGCATCGACATGACCGCCTGAGCCACCAGGGAATTCGACAGCGAGTCCGCGCCAACATAGAGCACAGCCTTCTGCTTGATGACCTTGTCGATGTCCCAGATCTCGCGGTTGTCGTCGAAGTCATCGGCCTTCGGGGCGAGCATCAGGCCTGTCTCGCCGGTGGCCAGCATCTGCAGCAAGGGCAGGGCGGAGGCGATGATCCGACCGTAGTGATCCCGGTCGTGCTGGAACGTGGCGATCAGGCCGTCGATGGCCTCATGGCCTTGGCCCTTGTTCGAGAAGCGCTCGATGTAGAGGCGGACCATCGCATCAAGCTTCGTGCCGCCGGCACGCTGTCCTACCTGCTGCATGTAACCCGTGACCTCTTCCTCCCAGTCCGGCTTGCCGGCCTCGGGAAAGAAGCGCTGGAGGGCGCGGTCCAGCAGATTGTTGATGCCGTTTTGGGCGTACTGCAGGATCGAGCGGAGGTTCGGCTTGTCCCCGACGTACAGCTCGCCCTTCACCGCGCGGTCGATGAACAGGAACGCGAACTGCCGGAACGGGCCTTCCTCCATCAGTTGCGCAATGCGGGTGGGAATCTCCGACGGCTGCGACCAGTTTTCCAGCGGATTCAGGCGGATTGATTGCGATGGCGCCGCCTGCTTCCAATAGAGGAACTTGCGTCCCGCCCGCTCGCACTCCCGCTTCACCCGAGCGGCCCACTCGGCGTCGTTCTTCGGGTCCACCACGATCAGCACGTCATTGGGGTTGTGGATCACCTGGGTCGAGATGACCTCATAGGTGCGGGTCTTGCCGGCGCCCGTCGTGCCGCTCACCGAAGTGTGGCCGGGCATCGCCTTGTAATGGAAAGGGATCGCTATCTTCCGTGGCTCCATGCCGTGAATCCATGATTTTCCCTGCGGAGACTGGTCGGGAATGCTTCCAGGCGGGGCAAACAGCGACTCCACTCGCCCCACCACAGGCTGCGGCAGCCACCGCGGCAGCCCCGGAATGTCGCTCGAGGGCATGCGCAGGATGTCGTGTGCGATCTGGCAATGCTTCTGTGTCCACTCGAAGCCCGTGCCGAGATACATGGCGTTCTCCGTTTTCCGCATTTGCACGCTGAGTGCCAGCAGCTTGTTAACAGGGATCACGGCGAGCCACTTGGTCGAGATGGCAAGCCGGAACTTGAGCGCCCGCCAGACCTGCACCGAGCGGAACAGGAGCATGGCCAGGCAGAAAAGGGAGAAATACCCCGCCCCCGGCATGCCACTGGCAAGCATGAGCACCGCAGCAAGCAACCATCCGGCCGCCGCGCGGAACTCGTAGATGGGGCGGAAATGATTGATGTAGTGGTGCATCAGGCGTCCACTTCGTTGCCGGCGGATTGCGGCCGCGTTGCGATCAGGTTGGCTACCTTGTCGACCAGCAGGATGTCCTGTCCGACGATCTTGTAGAGCAGCTGGAACTTGCGCAGGTTTTCGATGAGCGTTTCCGAGGCGATGCCGTAGTTGCTCAACATGCGCTTGCTGATGGCGAGTCGGTCGTCGACCCAGGACACCTTCACCTTCCCGGCCGCCACGTCCTGGACCAAGGCACGGAAGAACTCACGCATCAGGTTCGATGCGCCCGCCAGTGCCTCCTTGAACGGGTCTGTGGCCTGTTCCGGCCGGAGCGATCGCGAGCCGTCGAGCTGGACGGCGCTCGGCGCGGCGTCGCGCGGCGCCTGTGCCGTCGCTGGCGCTGCTGGTTGCGGGGGAGAGGGGGGCGGGACCGGTGCCAGGGTTTCGGTCGGCGCCACCGCGGCCGGCACTGTCGCAATGGTGACAGGCGGCTTCGCTTGTGCCGTGGCATCGGCCGCGGCGGCACTCAGCAAATCTGCCTTCGGGGCCGGCGTCGTATCCGGAGCGAAGGCAGCGCGCCGCGCCTTGACTTCGAACTGCGTGACCGTGTCGATAGCCTGCCGAACAACCTTGTGCAGGAGTGTTTCGAGTCCGCTGGGTCGTTGCTCCGGATTGATGGCGCCGAACAGGTCGGCGAGCACCTGGCCATCGAATCCTGCCAGGCGCTCAGCGCCGAGGATCTCGCGTGCGAGCAGCGCGGTGCGCATGCGCTCGACGGGAAGCGCGGTCTCGCGGCGCGTGACACCATACGTACCGCCACCGAGCCATGGACCAAAAGCGCCGTGAATGGCCGGAATCCATTCCATGCCATCACGATCCCGATGAAACTGGAAGTGCCGGCATGGCTCATCCAGCCGAGAGCAGCAGGCGGCGAGGAACAGGGCATACAGGTACTGGGGTTCCAGCTGCCTGCGGCGTTCCGACGTCTGGTCGGCGGCGAACTTCTGTGCACCGGACAGGCGCATGGCGAAGTAGGCCGCTTCCACGGTGGCGCGGAACGCGCCGCCGGCCTCAGCGTGCTCCCCGGGCCGCAGCGGCATACTGGAGAACCACGTAGCACAGCGTTCCAGCACATCGAGCCACTTGCTGGCGAAGTCGTCGCTTTCCGCCTCATTGGCATACTGGCGGATGAGCGCGACACGATCGGAGAACGACGCCAGCAGCGAATCTGTCGGCAGGTGGACGTGTGTGTTCATCATCTTCCAGCGAGCTTGTTGCCGAGGTTCCAGGCGCCGCGGCCCAGCATCTTCATGCCGCCCGTCGCACCCACGCCGCCACCGGTCCCGAAGAGGGAACCCGCGATCTTCGGAATCTCCATGGCAACGAAGACCAGAATGATCGCGGTGCTCAGCGCATAGCTGGCCGCGATGGTCGTGTCCGTGCCGACCTTGCCAACGTCCGACACCATGCTGATCAGCGACTTGCTCACCAGCTGCGAGATGATGGCTGCCACCACCATGTACATCGAACCGGTGACCATGTAGTCGAGCCAGGCGTTGAAGAACCGTCGGGAGATATCAGCCATGCCGAAGGCCACGGCAAGGGGCCCGACAACAATGCCGATTGCTACCAGCAAATGCCCGACAAGAATGAACCATGAATAGATCAATGCGGCGATCAAGACGGCGATGAAGGCGAAGGCAAACAGGATTGCGGCGACGAGCGCGTCAACCAGAGACAGGGGATTGATCAGGCCAGCCTTCAGGTTCGTCACGATCGAATCGACAAACTTTCCGCCGGTGTTCGCCAAGGATGCCGGAAGGTTATAGACGCTCACCCCACCGTTGATAGAGTCGGCAAGGTGCGCAAACCAGAGGAACAGGCCCGCAGAGAAGCTGGTGTAGCTGGCAAAGAGGGCGGAAAAGATCCCGAGTACCAGAATCGTCTCGAAGAGATCCGTCCAGGCGCTGACGGGATCGGAGGTGGCAGCGAATCGAAGCCCGGCCAGGACCAGTGTGATGACTCCGAGCCCGAACGCGATCTTGTTGGCGTCCTCCACGGTGGTTTGGCTGAGCGACGCGGCGGCCTGAATCAGGCTGCTGCGCATCCTGTCCAGTCTGTTCAGCGTCTTCATGATCCCGGTGGCGATATCCCCCGGTTTGCCAGCAGTTGCCGCTGCCACGGGCGGATTGCCGCCGGTCGCTTCCTGGGCATTGCCTGGCTGCGGCAGCAGGCAAAGCGCGGCGAGAAGCAGCGCTACGAAGCGCAAGCGCACCCAGACTCCCATGGTCAACATCCCGATCATTTGAGGTTCAGGATCTTCTGACGCTGCTGGTCCCGCTCGGCTTGCAGGCGCCGGGCGGTGTCGAGCGACTCGGTTTCAACCGCCAAGGCCTTCTGGTCCTTGTCGGCATCCGACTGCACCTTGGCGCTCATCATCTGCAGCAGGTCGGAGTTCTGGTTCGCAAGGACGTCGAGCATCTCGTTAGTCGCTTCCGCAGCGGCCTGGGCCGTGCCAGTGAGCTTCATTTCCTTCTGGATCTTCTGGCGGCGCTTGGCCTGGGACTGGACGTTCTTGACCACCGAGTTGCCCAGGTCGAACAGGTTCTTCGCGGTCTTGTCGCCATTTGCCAACAGGGTGCGCTGATCCTCGAGCCACTGTCCGCTGGGCTTGCCGGAAGCCTTGACCATGCTGCGCACCTTGGATAAATAATCCGCGTTGTCGGAGACGGCCCCGTAGAGGTCGTTCAGCGTTACGCCGTAGAGATCGAACTTGCCGATCTCGTCCTTGATTGCATCGAGCTGCTCGGTCAGATGGGCCGGGTCCATGCCAGTCGCCTGCAGCAACTGGTTGGCCATCATGCGGTACTGGTAGGCGATGTTGGTGTTTTCGTAGATCTCGGTCTTGAGCGACTGCAGCGCCGTCCTGGTCGTTTGCATCAGGTTCGCGACGTCAATGACCGGAAGCCCGCTGGCTTGAACATTCGAGGAAATTGCGAGGCTTGCCACCAAGGCAGCACGGACAATCCAACCTTTCACGGGTCTCTCCTTATGCAGAACGCGCGAGCATCTCGCGCACATAGTGTTGTTGCCAGTCGGACGCGCCAGAGGCGTAATGGCGGTCGAGGATCGATTGCGCGACGCCGTCGGACCTCAGCATCGCAACCATTTCGTCGGAGAACGTGCTCTGCAGCATCCGGGTCTGCGCGCGCGTGATCCACAGATAGTCCCGGTTGGGGACCGCGTCGTTGATCATCTGGATCTGATCGTCGGTCAGGCCAAACTTGTCCTTGTAGAGGTCCTTGCTGGTATTGGCCTGGCTGTTCGGCAGGTAGATCAGATTGCCGACGTTGTCCTTGAGAATTTCGAAGTCCGGTACACGCTCGAGCTGCCGCAGCGACTGCGTGGCCATCCAGACGGCGCCGTTGAGCTTCCGGATGGTGGTAATCCAGGTTTCCAGCCGCTTGTAGAAGCGGGGGTGCTGGAAGAAGAATCCAGCCTCTTCGACTTCGATGATCGTGTACCTCAGGCCGTCCATCGACTGGCTGATCCGATAGAAGGCATAGTCGGAGAACAGCACGGCCGCACGTGGATACTTTTCGAAGAGGTCGCCCATCTCGATCGACAGGTTGTCGCTGACGTCGAACGCGTCTTCCGCGTGGTCAAAGAAATGCCCATACTGCCCGCCGCGCAGCCAAATCTGCAGCCGTTCACGCAGGCTGTCGTGCAGCAGCGTGGCCAGCCGCCCAAGGGTCCAATGCTCACGCGGGTACTCCGCCAGAATCTTCACGGCTTCGAAGATGTCTTGCGACTGCTGGGGGCTGAGCGAGAAGTCCTCGTCCTCGAGGGCCAGCGTCACCCATTCGGTGACGTAAGTGAAGTTCGCGGGGCTGTTGAGTAGCGAAAGCGGGTTCACGTGTGTCGCCGCCTGGAACTTTCCGGTAACGTCGACGAACGCGCCGCCGCTGAGTAGGGTCGGAATGCGGGTCGAGCGGTCCTTGTCGAAGCGGATGCGGCGCGCGTCGTGACGCCCTGCCTGAGAGACCAGGAAGTTGAGGAACACCGACTTGCCCGCGCCGATAGGGCCGATGATGAGCAGGTGTCCGTTGCCACCCGGCTGGTGCAGGTCAACGCGCTGCGCGGTGCGATGGCGCGTGGGCAGACAGGTGAGGGGAGGCACTTCCTTGCCGGCCTTGTCGGACAGCCACGCATTGCGGGTAGGGCCAGGCATGACGGATCGCACGGGCGCCAGATCGGACACCGCGGGTGTCTCGACGAACTGAAGTCGACGCTGCTTGTCCCATCGGCCGGGCAGGGTGCTGTTCCACGCGGGCATCAGGTTCGCCTTCTCACGGATTGCGCCAAAGCCGGCGTTGGTGAGCGCGCCGACCACCTCGCTGATCGAGTCTTCCAGGGCCGCTTCGGTATCGCCGTAGACCACAATGGAGATGTTCGCGAATCCGTGTTGGGTGCCTTCGGCGGTCAGGCGCTTAAGTGCTTTGCCCGCTTCCTTGGCGAGCTCTTCGCGCCCTTCGTCGTTCTCGGCTTCTTCCTTGGCAAAGTACTGCTTCAGGATCGCTCGCACATTGAGCGCTGCCATCTTGTAGAAGCGCCGGACCTTCTCGATGTAGGCCGCCGCCCGTGCCGTATCGAGGAACCGGTACATGATGCAGACGTCGAGCTCGGCGTCGATCTGCATGAGGCTATCCAACGCCGCTTCCTGGAAACTCATCCATTCCTTGACGGCAACGATTGCGGCGTAGCGCTTTCCATGGGCGGATTCGAACAGGAGCCGCTCGGAACCGACAGTGACTTCGGATTCCGTCAGATGCGTATCGAGAAGGGTGACCGGGTATCGGATGCGGCGGGGCGGAACGCTTGGGTTGGCAGCCTGGTGCAGGACGGCGTAGCTGTCCTGCATGACCAACCGGCGCGTACGCAGGCGCGGCACGCCCCCCGCGAACGCATCGAGCATGGATTCGAACCGGCGCGCGTCCGTCGTCAGCTTCTCCATGTCGAAGGCGAACGCGCTGCGTGCGAAGAGGGTGTCTTTCGTCGCTTCGAAGATGGCGGCGATGACCGACTTGCCACCCACTGTCATATGGTAGCCAGTCTTGTCGAAGAACTTCGCAATGCCGCTCTCCGGGGTATAGGCAAGCGCCAGGGAGTGGGTATTGTGGAAGTACTTACCGGTCGTGATGTGCGCCCGGTTCAGCGCATCCAGCCGGGCGTCCGCCGGCGCGGCGAACTCGCCTTCGATATAGTTGCGCGCGCGCCGATGCCTCACCTTCCACCATGCGGTGATGCGGTTATCGAACGATCGGCAGGCCTGGTCCAGCTGGTTCCGGGCCGACGTGGTGTCGTTGCTGTCGGGGCTGTCGGCATCGACACCGAGGAACTCGTAGGTCGCAAGCAGCGACCCGTCCTTGTTGAGGATCAATTCCGGGGTGATCGAGGTCAGCCACGGCGCGATCTCGTAGAGCGGGCGGCGTTTCAGATTCAGCATGGCAGGTCGCTGTCGAATCCGTAGGGGCGGCGGAATAACGTGCCCAGCTTGCCGTGCCAGGGAATCGATTCGTACACGTCGCCGTAGTGGTTGTAGACGTTCAGGATCTGGTTCCACCAGGGATCCCGACTGGTGAGCCAGCGCAGAAGCGCGTGAAAGGCCATGCCCATCACCACCACGGCCACCGGGATCTTCCATCCACTGCGGAAGGTCACGTACACCAGCAGGGCGACAACGGTGCCATTGGCGATGGCCAGCCCGCGCACGGCCCCGCCGATCTGGCGCGGCCGGGAAAGACCGATGCTGACGTGGTGTTCGCGCATGATCAGAAGCCGGTGCACTGAGCCGCGACGCCCAGCGTTTTCATGATCGCCGGCGCCGCAGCGGCCAGGCCGATGCCGATACAGATCACCGAGACGAACTTCATGATGGTCGACTCGGAGTTGGCGATACCGATGGCGCCCAGCACGATGAGGATCAGGCCAGCCACGAACAGGTACTTGGTGTTGATGAAGGTGGCGATGCCGCAGATGAACTCCCCGAGGTTGCCGAGGAAGCCGAAATCGGCAGCCGCGGCCGAGGTGGCGACGCCCATCAGGCCGACCATGACAAGCATCGAGGGGAGGGATTTGCGCGCCGTGATGGCAGCACGTTGGATGAAGGGGTGGGACATGGGAGAGGCTCCTGGTGTGGTTAGAAAACGCGTTCGATGTCGTAGTCGTTGTTGCGAAAGCCCTTGATCTCGATAATTTCCGAGATGTGGCGCATCTCGCCGGTGCGGCGCATGTGGACGACGTAGTTGAAGCACTCCGCGATCAGCTTGCGCATGTCGTCAAGCTCCCAGCGCGAGCCCTGTGGGATGCCGAGCATCGCAAGGCTCTCCATGCGAGACAGCGCGGAACGGGCGTTATTGGCGTGGAGCGAGGCCATGCCGCCGTCGTGGCCGGTGTTGAGCGCCTGGAGCAAGTCGAAGGCCTCGCCACCGCGCACCTCGCCAACGAGAATGCGGTCCGGGCGGAATCGCAGCGCCAGCGCCACCAGTTGCTGGGTGGTCACGTTCTTGTCGGTGTTGGAGAGCAGGCGCACCGCATTCGGCACTCGCGTCTTGAGCTCCATCGTGTCTTCAATGGTCAGGACGCGCTCGCCGTCGGGGATGTTCTCCACGAGCGCATTCAGGAACGTGGTCTTGCCGGAGGAGGTGCCGCCGGCGACGAGAATGTTCTTGCGCTGGCGGACCAACTCGATGAGGGCATCCTTGAGCGCGTCGTCTTCGACCGCACCTTTGAAGATGGGCTGATCCGTGTGCTTGCTACGGGCATGCCGGGACGAGAAGGCGCCGGCCTTGACATAGTCGGTCAGGGACAGGTTCGTCTCACGATGCCGGCGGATGCTGAGGGCGTGGCCGTCGATGGCGGTGGGTTGCATCACTGCAGCGATGCGCAGCCCCTTATGGCCGGCGTTGATGATGCCCTGTGATGTGCCGCGCACGGCCGACTTCTGCACCGATGAGGCCAGGGATCGGACCGCACCTTCGAGTTTCGCGGGCTCGAGCCGGACGTCCAGGCGCGTCATTTCGCCGCGGCGCTCCACCCAGATGCTGTCATGGCGGTTCACCATGACTTCGGCCACATCCGACGCCTCGACGTATGCGCGGATCGGCGACAGCGACTCAAAGAACATCGCAACGGCGCTGGCTTCGAGCTGGCTGAGCTGCAGGACGGGATGGGACGGATCGGTGGATTGCATGCCCGCTATTGTTGGCGGGCCGCGAATGCAATTGGGCGTCGAAAGACGAGCGATTTTTGTGAGCTTTCCCGAAAACTCGCGCGAGCAACAGCCTGCCGAAGCGATCTTATGCGGCGCATACCGTGCTCGAAGCCTGAGCATGCTCAGGCTGGTTTCCCGGAAAGCTATGTCAAAACTGAGAGCTTTCCGCCCTATTGTTGCCGGACAGGTCTCCGATTGAAGGCAGTAGCGGTACCGCGCGAGCGGTTGGCAACCTGGGGCTCGTTGCAGCTCCGGTTCGTGGCGATCCAACACGGATGTGCACCGGGCACAGGGAAAATCTCAGAAAGCCGCGCAAAATCGCGCCGCTTTCTTCGGTCCTCGCGTGACGGTTCACTGCTTCAATTAGCGGCATCCCAATGGACTGCCGCAGCATGCCCCTCTTCCGCAAGAATTCCAGCAATGCCAAGACCCTGGCGGTAGCCCCGGGGATGTACGGCAATGAGAGCCCTGAACAGGTGATCTTCGACCGTACCACCAGGATCGCCATCGAGCGGAATCACTGGAAGGTGGCCACGCTCGGTTTGGGTTGCATTGCGCTGGCGGCGATCATGACGCGCGAGCCGCCGCCCTCGGTGGTGAAGGCGGTTGGCGTGTCAGCCGACGCGAGCGGCAAGCCTATCGTGCGCGAGCTGGAGGCCTTCCAGCCGGAGGGGATCCAGTTGCAGTGGGCATTCAAGGATCTTGTCACGCGCTGGTTCACGATCGAGCCGATTCTGACCACGCAGGTCGAGGATTCTCGGATGGCTCGGAACCTGCGGTCGGTGCGTGAACAGATGATCGGATCGTCGCGCAAGCAGTTCGAGGACTGGGTGACCGAGGACGAGCCGTTCCGCCAGGTTGGCGCCTCTGCCACGTTGGTGCGGGAGGTCAAGGTTACCAATATCGCTGTGCTGCCCGACAGCACGGTTGCGGTGGAGTTCATCACCACCACGACGGAGGACGGCTACAAGCCGCGCAGCATGCGCTACGCGATGACCTTCCGTTACCAGGTGAAGCCACCGACCAGTGATGCCGTGCTGGGCACCAATCCGTTCGGCGTCCATCCCGTCTTCTTCAGCCTTCAGAAATCGCCGGCCTGAGGCCGCGACTACGCTCATGGACATTCGCAAGTCATCCCCGCTGAGTGCATTGGCTGCCGCCTTGGTGGCGCTTTGCCTGGCCGTGCCGCACGCACATGCCGCTGACAAGCCCCAGCGCCGGCCGGGCGCGGGCGCGGGCGTGGCAGGACTGGGCATTGGGGACCTCAGCGATGCGATGAACCCGGCCAACCCGTTCAACGGTGGCGTGGATCCCATAGCGCTGCCCGGCGATTCCCGGCTGGTTGTCTTTACCTACAGTCGCGACCAGATCTTCCGTGTCCTTTCGGCACCGCTGAAGATGACCACCATCGAGTTTCCCGACGACGAGCAGATCGTCGGCGAACCCGCGTGGGGTGAGAGCGTGCGTTGGGATTACGAGGCCGATGGCCAGAATCACCTGTACGTGAAGCCGCAGGCGGCAGGCCTCGTGAACACGCTCTCGGTCAACACGAACAAGCGCAGCTACGAGTTCACGCTGGTGTCTTCTCCCCTGGGCGGGATCTTCTACCAGAAGGTGCGGTTTCGCATCCCGACGTCGTTCGCTGCGAAGGCGAAGGCGCGCAATGAATCGCGTGCCGAAAGCGCCGATGGGCTGTCCGTCGATGCCGGGGGTCGCAGCGCGGATACCGTCGCGGTCGCACCGGAGCAGCTCAATTTCGACTATTCCATCTCCGGGAGCGCGAGCTTCCGGCCGGACACGGCCTTTGACGACGGCAAGGCGATCTGGCTGCGCATCCCGAAGGGGGCCGACTGGCCCGTTGCCCTGGTCAAGGATGGCAGCGATTTCGTGGTGGTGAACTTCATTCGGCGAGGCGAATTCCTTGTCGTCCAGCGTCTGGCCGAGACGGTGGCGCTGCGCTCGGGTTCGGAGGAAGTGAAGGTCGAGCGCGGCCGCCGGCGCATTCTGGGGTTGTTCTGATGCGCGATCGGAAGTCGTCCAACAACGTCTCCGACGTGACGGATGCGCAGGAGCGCACCGTCAAGGGGAAGTTGCCGCGCAACATCGTGATGGTGCTTGGCGTCGTTGCGGCCTTTCTCGTCGGCGGGCTCGGCTACTACTTCCAGTCTGTCAGCGAGGAGCAGTCCGATGCCAAGGCGGAGCAGGACCGCGCGGAACAGCTGCGCCAGCGTGCCAGTAGCGGCGACAACGGGCAGACGCTCGAGGCCACGATTCGGGAACAGGCCGCCAGGGCTCGGGAAGAGGCCGAGCGCCAACGCGCCCTCGCGGAAAAAAAGCCTGACAGCGGCGCGGCGCCGGTCATGACGGCCGGCGATCTGGTTGCCTCGTCCAAGCCCAGCACGGCTGCCGCCAAGAAGAACGAGGAAGACGACATTTTCACCGCCTCGATCTACAAGAAGGGCATGCGCAAGTCGCAGATGGGCGGCACGAAGATGCCGGCTGGCATGGCGGACCTGGCCGACCCGGCACAGATGCGCGCCTTGCAGCAGGTGGCGGTCGCGCGCGCCAGTGCAAGCAACGGCCTCCCGGAGCCGCCTGAAGCGTCGGTTTCGTCCGACAAGCAGTTCCTGCGCGATGCGACTGCCGCGAGGACGTTGCGCACCGGCTTCGACGGAAAACTACCGAAATGCACGGTCAGTCGAGGCTTCGTCATCCCCGCCACCTTTGCCGGTGGCCTGAATTCGGACAAGCCGGGTGAATTTCGCGCGACCGTGTCGCAGGACGTGTATGACACGGTGACGGGCCGGTGCAAAGTCATCCCTGCGGGCAGCACGCTGGTGGGTGCCTACAACGCGGATATTGCAGTGGGCCAGGAGCGCATCCTTGCGGCCTTTGTGCGCATGCAACTGCCGAACGGCAAGACCGTTCCGCTCATGGGCATGCAGGGTGCCGATCCGAACGGTTATTCCGGCATCAGCGGCGATGTCAACAATCATTTCCTGAGAATCTTCGGCTCTGCCTTGGTTATCGGCTTGCTCGAGCACGCCTTTAAGGATAACAACACGGCGACCACGGTCGGCGCGAACGGACTGACCACCTACGGCAATGCTGCCGGTCAGATCGCTGCCCAGACCGCATCCACGATCCTGAGCCGCAACCAAGGCATCCGGCCGACGATTACGACCGAACCGGGCCAGAAGATGGTGGTGCAGGTTAAGCACGACATGGTGCTGGAGGCCTACCGTGATTAAGACGCTGGTAGCCCTCGTTGCGTGTCTGGCAGCGAGCCACGCAGCCGCCGCCACGATCCAGGCGGTCATTAGCCCCACCGCGGTGGTCGTGCACGCCGACGGCAAGGACTTGTTGCACACGATCGCAGGAAAACCGGTGCTCTATTGCGGGCTCGATGCGTTCCTTGCGTGGTCCGCCCGCCTGATCGGAGCACCGATCGAAGCGGGAGCGGAGGCGGGGCCTGTGGTCCAAATCGGCGAGAAGGCGCTGCCGATCTCGGTGCTGTTAGCCCGCGAGGGTTGGCTGCGCCCGCCCGTACTGACCGAGGCCGCCCAGGAAGCGCTCGCCGAGCGCCGTGGTGGATGGGCATGCGCGCCGAAGACCGAGCCGTTCGCGCAGATGGGTCAGCGCGTGGACCCGAAGATCACCGCCGGCATCGCGATGAACGAATCGGCCTATCGCGGGCGGCCCTGGCCCTGGACTTTGAACGTGGCTGGCCGCGGCATGTTCTTTGCCACGCGGGAGGAAGCCTACATGGCGATCAATCGCCTGCTGGCCAGCCAGCGGTGCGATTTCGACGTTGGCCTGATGCAGGTGAACTGGTGCTACCACGGCAAGCGCTTCCCTTCCCCGTGGGAAGCGCTGGCGCCGGCAACCAATATCCGGGTGGCGGAAGACATCCTGACCGAAAACCTCCGGCGCAGCGGCTCCACGATGAAGGCTGTTGCCTGGTACCACAGCGCCAATCCCGAGCGGGGTGGTCCGTACTTCGCCCGCTTCATGAATCACGTCGCACAATTCCGATGATCAGGCCGCTCCTTCTTTGCGCTTTGGTATTGACGGCGAGTGCTAGCGCCCTGGCGGCCGACACCGATCCGCTCGATTTCGATTACCACATCGTTGCCCGGGCCATCGATCGTCCCGCGCTCATCTTCAACGACGGGCTTTCTACGTATATTCAGCCTCGGCCCGGCCAGGCTGTTCACGCCGACGGCGCCTTGCAGACCGGCCCATACTGGGTGGTTGATGGTGTGCCCGATGTCGTCCGCTATACCGTGAACGGGCAGCCAGTGCTGGCGCGATGGAAGCGCGCGAACGGCTTCACCTCGGAGCCCGCCAATCCAGCGGGCGACCTGCCGCGCAGCCTGGCCGGGATTTCCGGGCGTCTGGCGCTGATCGGCAGCTACACCACGCTTCCGGTGGTGCGTCCTGGGCGCTCGTCTCTGCCGCTGGCGCAAATGATCAAGTCCATCGCGCCGGCTGGCTGGACGGGAACCGCGCAGAAGGACATTCCGCTGACCGAGGATGTCGCCGTGGAGCTTGGCGATGGGGAGAACTGGCTGCAGGCGCTCGCCCGCGTGCTGGAGCGCCGCAACCTGTATGCGGAAGTGGACTTTATCCGACGCAACATCGCGCTGCGGGCCGCGCCGCCGAAGGGCTTCTCCGTGGTTGCCGAGCCGGCGCGGCAGGACGGTCCGCTGCAGGCGGCGACCCTGCCGGTTGCTGGCACGCCGCTGCCTGAAGGGCCGACGCTGGCGTCGGCGTTCGGCGCGGTGGCGATCCGCGACAACAAGCAAGGCCGCATCGAAATCCGATTCGACAAGGAACCGAAGGACCTGGTGCTACGCGACGCTGCTGGCAGCAAGATCTGGACGAAGTGGGATGAGGCGCAGCGGGTGCTGTCGTTCTCGACGGTCGACCGCTTCACCGCGACCGCGGACGGGAAGTCGGTGCAGGTCGATCGCGCCCCCGCGATCGAGTATGTGTTCCCGCGCGAAAACGCTGCAGGGCTGGAAATGGTGTTCGAGAAAGACGGCGCCACCTATCTGAGCTTTGCCAAATCGATGGTGAGCGTCTCGGTGTTCGGCGACGATCACCAGCACCACGGCGAGCAGAAGGACCGCTACTACAAGTTCGATGGGATTGCCGCGCGGTTGACGGTGATCGCCGACGGGAACGTGGTCTACGTGGACCGTGTGCCGCAGGTGCGGTTCAAGGAGCAACCTGGGCAGGTCGCGCTATGAAGATCCGTGCAGTGGCCACAGCGTGCTGTCTGATGTTGCTCATAGGCGGCAGCGCCCGCGCGGACTGCCTGGACGATGCTGCGGCTTTCCATGGCGTGAGCTCGACCTTGCTGCGCAGCATTGCCTGGCAGGAGTCCGGAATGCGGCCCTGGGTCACCAACCGCAATGCCAACGGCTCGGAAGATATCGGGCTCATGCAGATCAACTCCATCCATCTGCCGCGGCTGGGGCGATATGGCATCACGCGGGCGCACCTGTTTGATGGATGCACCAATGCGTACGTCGGCGCGTGGATTCTGCGCGAGAACATTCAGCGCTTCGGACCGACGTGGAAAGCGGTTGGCGCCTACAACGCTTCGTCGCCTGACAAGCAGCTGCGGTACGCCAATCAGATTCATGCCCGGTGGCAAGCGCTGCAGCGCGCGGCCCTGCGCTAGTCCTATCCGTCCAATCGAGACCATAGCTATGTCCCACCCCAAACGCACCGTCCGCATAGTCCTGACTGCGGCCTCGCTTCTGAGCGGTCTGTTCATCGCGCCGGCCTTGCACGCCGCCCAGCTGCTGAACGACGGCTGGCAGTCGCTGCAACCCGCTCGCGCGAATCCAGCGGCGGCCGACCGCACGCTGGTGGCGGCGAACAGCGCCTCGCCAACGGCCGGTGCCGGCCCGTCGACGGCAGCGGCAGCAAGTGCACCCCCGGTGATCGGTGAACTCTACCGCCTCGTCAAAGGCGAGCCCCTGCAACAGCAGCTGCAGAAATGGGCTGCCCGCGCGGGTTGGACGGTGGTCTGGAATGTCCCCGATGGCTGGATCGTGCCGGGCGACAAGGACTATGGGGGTGACTTCGAGCTCGCCGTCAAGCGTGTGGTTGAAGAGCTGGCCAACAACGGCGCCGACGTGGTGGGCGACAGCTGGCGCGGCAACCGCACCGTGATTATCAGCCAAAACGGGGTCGTACAATGAAGATGCAAAGCAAACGCTATACCGCGGCGGCCGTGGCGGCGGCCACACTGCTCTCTGGCTGCGGCGTGATGGACACGCGCCAGATTCAAAACACCATCAATAGCGAGGCGCATGCGCGCTACGCCGACGCCCCGCGCAGTCGGCCGGTGTTCCGGGTGCATGAAGGCGCCTGGCTGTTGGGTGAGAAGATCCGCGCCAGCAAGCCGCAGCCGGATATCTACGGCAAGCACGTAGTGTTCAAGGGGACTCTGGGTTCCTTGAACGAAGCCGCCAACTGGATTGCGCAAAGTGTCGGCGTACGCTCGACCGTCGATCCTTCGGCCGTCGCCTCGGTGGCGTCCAGTGCGGCCCCGGTGGTGCAGCCCGCAGGGGCTGGTCGCCCGGGTGGGCCGATTCCGATGGGCGGCACCGCACGCGTGGACCTGGGCGCTCCGCTCAGTGTCGCTGCGGGCTCGGCCAGCCCCGCGGCCGCGGCGGTGCCGCTGACCCTGCGGTACGAGGGCAGCTTCAAGGGCTTCCTGGAAGCCGTCGAAGCGCATTTCGGGGTCTGGTCTCGCTACAACGACGGCACGGTGACGTTCTTCAAGACGGAAACCCGCACCTTCATGCTGCCGAGCCTCGCGGATTCGTCCTCGATGAACGGATCGATCACCACGACGGACAGCAGCTCGAGCGGCATGGCAGGGGCCGGCGCTACCGGGGCAGGCAATGGCGGGAGCGGGGCGGGGCGCAGCGGCCAGTCGATGAGCATGTCGGTCGAAATGAAGCCGTGGGAGACCCTTCATGTCACCGCGAAGGCCGTTGCTGGCGCCGGCGCCGAGGTTGTCGTGGACAAGCACCTGGGCACTCTCACGGTAACCGGCGATCCGGCCCAGTGCGATCGTATCGAACAGTTCGTCAAGAGCCTGGCCGCCATGTATGGCAAGCAGGTGGCCATCGACGTGCAGGTCTATGAGGTTCGCGTGACGCGCGAGGACAACTATGGCCTGAACCTGTCCCTCGCGTACCGGAGCTCGAGCGGGCAACCCGGTGTCACGTTCAATTCCGCCAGCATGCCAAACGTCGCCGGCGGCGCGTCGCCGATGAACCTTGGCGTGACCATCATGAGCGGGCCGTTTGCCGGCAGCAAGGCCGTCGTCCAGGCGCTCTCGACGCTGGGCAACGTGTCGCAGGTGGTGTCGCGCTCGGGCGTCACGCAGAACGGGAAGGTCCTGGCGCTGCAGACCGCAACGCTGCAGGACTATGTTGCACAGGCGCAAACCACGCTGGCCGCGAATGTCGGCTCGACCAGTTCGATTCAGACCGGGACCGTCACCTATGGCTTCACCGTCAACTTCCTGCCCAAGGTCGTCGATGGCCGGATCCTGATGAACTTCGACATGACGCTCTCGGACCTCCTGCCACTGCAGCCGTTCAACTCGGGCGGCTCTGCCAACCAGACCAGCGTGCAGCTGCGGACGATGCCGACCAACCGCTTCACGCAGTCCATCACGCTGAAGCCTGGTGAATCCCTGGTGCTCACCGGCCTGCGCAACCAGAAGGCGGCGACCACCAACAACGGCGTGGGTGAGCCGTGGATGGCGGCGCTCGGGGGCGGCGTCGGTGCGACGCGGGGCGACACCGTCATCGCGATCATGATCTCAGCCCGCTTGCTGTAAGACTTCGGACATTCCCATGCAGAATCGCCCATTCAACCTTCGTTGCACTCAGTTCGGGGTGGCCATCGCAGCAGTGTTGCTGCAATCGGTGGCTTGTTCGGCCAACGCGGCGTCTTCCATGTCCGACCCCATCTCCGCTGCGATCGCAGCGGCCGGTCGTAAGCAGCCGGCATCACAGCCGGCGGCGCAGCCAACAGCGCGGCCGGCGACATCGCAGCAGGAGGCCGCGCCGCCCGCGTCCACGCCGGCTGCGCAGCCGTCCGGCGCCAGCGCTGTAGCGCCGGCAGCAGTGAGTGCTGCGGCGTCCGCCACTGCGGCGGCGGCTGTCGACGCGGCCGCGTCGCTCCGGCATACCGAGGCATCGGAACTCGCGGCGTTGCAGTCGCAGATTGCGTTGTGGAAGGCCCGGGCCGAGATTGCGAAATACAAGGCGGAAGTGAAACGGGCGGAAGAATCGCTGTTGTCGGCTTCCCAGGGCGCGGCACCTGCCGGAGCAGCGCCGGCTATCTCCCTCTCCGGGCCGGTGCCGACTGCAGGTGTTGCAGAACGGATGCCGCGCCAGGCGGGCGACGCACACAGGCTAGTGTCGTTGCGCGCGTTCGACGGCCAGTTCAACGCGGTGGTCGATGTCAACGGGCGCACTGTGCCGGTTGTGGCCGGGGACGCGCTCGATGGTGGCTGGAAGGTGGTCAGCATCGACGATGGGGGCGTCAAGATCGCCAACGGCAAGCGCGTGCGTACGCTGAGGCCCTGAGTCATGGCGCAGATCCTGTCGTTTCCTGGGCTGAAAGGTGCCTTCGCCATTGGGCTGACCTGGCAGCACGAGGAGGTCCAGCCGAGCAAGAGCGCCGTGCGCGCGAGCGCGATGGCACTCGGCCGCCACTTCCGCTGGGGGATCGTGCACCAGAGCGCCGAAGGCGCCGTGCAGAGTGGTTTTTGCGAACCCATGGCGGGTGTCAAGGTTTCCGCTGTCAAGCCGCTCGCCGCTATCGTGGCCGGCCAGCATCAGCAGCCATGGATGGGCCTTTTTCACCTGCAGGACAGCCTCTACTGGTATGTCGCAGTTCGACAGGGCCACGCCATCATCTCGGGTGGTGATCGGGTAGGCACCATCGAGGAGCTGGACACAATCCGCGCCCGCCATCGTGCACTGGGCGATTGGACCGAGGTCGAGGGCACCCTGCGCGACCTCGCCGCGATGGCGCGCGCGAGCAAGGGCGTTTCCGCAATGCACGATGTGCTGACGGGGCCCTGGCGGTCAACCGCCTATGCATTGGCCGCGGTGAGCGCGGTCGGTGCGATTGCCGGCGGTGGCTGGTATTGGTATGACATGCAGCAGGAAGCCGAGCGCGAGGCCCAGCGGGCGCGCCATCGCGCCATCGCCGCTGCGCAGCGCCTGAACGAAGCCGCTCGCCCGCGAACACTGCCGTGGGTGGAGGAAGCATCCCCGTCGGCTTTCCTGCAGGCATGCCGGCGGGCATGGGATGGGCAGCTGCTTGCCGAGAGTGGCTGGACGATGGCTGCCTGGCGCTGCAAGCCGGCGACGGCGACCACGCTGCATATCGAGACAAGCTGGAAGCGAGAAGGGGGCGTGGCTGCCAACGCGCCCGGCTCGTTGTCGGCGGACGGCAACCAGGCGAACGCAACCGCCGTTGCCCGGGCGGCTTTCCTGCCGTCCCCGTCCGAGATCGCCGCCGTTGGCGAGGCCCAGCGCGCGATTTGGACCTATGCGCAGGCGCGCGGCATGGCGCTGCAGGTCACGATGCCGCCGGCGTTGCTTCCGTCGGATGGCAAGACGCCTGTCGATCCATGGCTTGTGATGACCGCGGACATCAATTTCGGCACGCCGCCGTGGCTGGGCATGGGCGCTGGTCTCGACAACGTGGCTGGCTTGCGGCTGACCGAAGTCAGTTATGAAGCGGCGACCCAGACATGGAAAGGGGTGGGGAAGCTGTACGCCCAACGGAACGGAATTGCCGCCCCCGCTCCCCAGGCTCAACACCAAGGAAAGCCATGATGATCGGGACACTTTCGCGCCTGTGGGGCGGTGCCGCTCGCAAGGGGGACCGCGCCGCGACCGTCGCTACGCGATCGGAGCCATCGGTCAAGTCCGACATGCTGACGCTGCCGCCCCCGCCCGAGGTGCTGGCGCCGCATATCCTCTACCCCCGCACGCTCGTGGGCAGCTTCGACAAGGTCGCATGCACGTTGAACCTGCTTGCGCCGGACGAGGCTGCAGCGCTGCGCCAACGCGTAGCGGAAACGGGCCTCTACGTGGAAGACCTCGCCCTAGACCATGGGCTCACCAGTGAGACCGTCCAGAAGGCCCTTGCCGTGCACGCATGTGACATATACGTGGATGCGCGCCACTTCGGCACCCCACGTTTTCTGACGTGGGAAGCCAAGGTGCGGCGCAGCGGTGCAGCGCCTCAGGTGCGCAAAGTCTCCGCCCAGGAGTTGGCGGTTCTGCGCCAGCAGCGCGGCTCTGGCCAGCAGCTGGACGCCGACCTCCAGACGCTGAGCCTCGCGCGCCGGCTGGTGGCCGACTGCGCCGCACTGATTGCCTCGGATATCCACGTCCTGGTGCGTGAGCACCATACCGAGATTCAGGTACGCGTGCAGGGCGACCTGCGTACGGTCGGCGCGCTTTCCATGAGACGGGAGGAGGGGGAACGGCTGGTGCGTGCCATGTATACCGGCCTGGCGACCGTGAAAGCCGCGACCTACAACCCTCTGGACGTGCAGGACGCACAGATTGCGGGCGATGCACTGCCTGGCACCGGGCTCTCGAGCGTGCGGATTGTCCGAGGGCCCGCCTATCCAGTGGAGAGCGGCGGCGGCTTCCTCGTGGCGCGGCTGCAGTACCGCGAGCACCACCAAGGCGCACGCAAGGCTGACGCCATCGAGGCGGCGAAGCGACTGGACCTGAGCACGCCGAATAGCCCTTCGGGCGATTTCATGCTCGGCCAGATGGGATATACGCCGCTCCAGGTGGAACTGATCTCGCAATTGCTGCGCCGGCCGATGGGCGTGGTGGTTGTGACAGGCCCGACGGGCAGCGGCAAGACGACAACGCTTTTCGAGTGCACGCGGCACCAGGCCAGGATGTTCCCCGAGAAGCGTCTCGTCACGATCGAGAACCCGACCGAGTATCCGATGGACTGGGCGATTCAGCTGACCACGGAGAGCGAACGCTTCCCCGAGATGCTGCGCATGACGCTGCGAATGGACCCGGATGCCATCCTGCTCGGCGAAATCCGTGGTGTCGAGGAAGCGGTGGCCACGCTGCAAGCCGCGGCGACCGGTCACCTGGTGCTGACCACCCTGCACGTGACCGATCCCTTCGAAACGTTCTCCCGTCTGGTGATGCTGGACCACGTCCGTCTGGCCATGGAGGTGATCTGCAACCACAACCAGATCATCGGGCTGATTGCACAGCGCGTGGTTCCGTTGCTTTGTCCGAAATGCAGCGTGAAGTTGGAGCATGCGCCGGAACGCTTGCCGGAATACATGCTGCGTGCCATGCGCACATGGGGCGATCTGTCGGAAGTGCGCGTGCGCGGCGCAGGTTGCGACCATTGCCATGGCGATGCCATCGTCGGCCAGCAAGCCGTGGCCGAAGTCGTGGTGACAAGCGAGGACCTGATGCAGGACTGCATCAAGGAGGGGGTGCTGGTAGCCCGACGAAAGCATCGCAAGCGCGCCGGCGCCGACAAGCCCATGATCTCACATGCGATGGATCTCGTACTGGCGGGCCGCCTCTCGCCGGTCGATGCCGAACGCAGTGTTGACGCGATACCAAACAGGGACGAGCTATGAGCGGACTATCCTGGAGCATGCGCCGACGCCTGTACCAGCAGGCATCGAGCCAGCTTGAAAACGGACTCGGCCTCGCACAGATTCTGGAGGACTTCCGCGAGCGGCTGGCCCGACGGGGGCGTGAGCGAGCGGCAGAGGCCGCGCATGACGTCGCCCGAAAGGTCCGGGACGGCATGACCCTGATGGCGGCGATGGGGGCGGGGCTCAGCGATCTGGAGCGCAGCGTGCTGGATGCGGGCGAACGTGCCGGGCAGTTGCCGGAGGCCATGCGTCTGGTCCTTGACGTGCGCGAGCAGACAACCCGGCTGCGTCAGAAGTTGCAGGCCAGCTTCTTTGCCCCAACGGTGTACCTGCTGACGCTATACGCGGTGCTGCTCTTGATCGGTGCCCAGATCGTGCCGCAGTTTCTGGACTTCGTGCCGCTGGACCAGTGGACGGACTGGGCCTATGCCATGTACTGGATGGGTCAACTGGCGGTGGGGTGGCCTGCGCCGGTCCTGTTCGGGAGCCTGGGTGCCTATGCGATATGGAGCTGGTGGGCGCTACCCCGATGGAACGGCTCGGGCAGGCGCTTCCTTGACCAGCATGTCTTTCCCTTTACGGTGTATCGCGAGATCAACGGATTCACCTGGCTCAGGTCGTTTGTAGCGCTCTTGCGGGCGAACGTGCCTGACGTGGTCGCCTTGGAGGGGCAGATCCAGACCGCTTCGCCATGGATGGCGTCACGACTCAAGCCCATCCGCCTCGGACTTACCGACGGCCTGGACCTGGCGGAGGCGATGCGGCAGACCGGGTATGGCTTCCCGTCGATGGACTTGATTGACGAAATCGGTGCGTATGCTGGGTTCGATGACTTCACCGAAAAGATCACGGTCGCCGTGCGGCAGAACGCGGAGGTCATCGAGCGGCAATTGCTCGCCAAAGGCATGGTCATGTCGGCGGCCTTCACCGGTCTGATGTTCCTCGCCTTCGTAGTGCTGCAACTGGGCTCCAACTCTCTCTCATCGATCCTCACGTCGTCGATGGGCAAGTTCTAAATCTTGGCGTGTTCAACAGCATAGGAGTTTCACATGGATGGCATTCTCGGGCGCGTCGTCGCCATTGTCTTGGGCCTGCTTGCACTGGTAGGCATCGCTTATGCCGGCTACAACGGGTTCCAGAACCACAAGGCGAGCGTGGTGGCAACCAATATCACGCAGCTGATTACTAACGCCCGTGCCGGGTTCTCCCAAGGCAACAACGGCTATACCAACTTCACGACGGCAAACATCGCAGCGATGATCACCGGCGGCATGTTTCCCACCGACATGGTCCGCGGCAATGCGCTGGTCGATCCCTGGGGAAATGCGGTCACGCTCGCTTCGGCAAACAATGGCTCGCGGGGCGTGATTTCCTTCGGTGGCGGCAACGCACAGACGGCAAAGCAGTGCGTGAGCGCGGCACTTGGCCTGAAGGATTACGTGACGTTGACGGTTGGCACGACGACGTTCGACCAGGGCAACCTGCCGGACCAGGTTACCGCTGGAGCAGCCTGCAGTGCCACCGCGGCCTTTGCGCTGACCTTCCAGTGATGTTCGCGGCGTGACGCCGGGATCTTGGAGACGAGCATGGGATACCTCATCCTGCCGTTAGCCACGGTGCTGTTCTGCATGGGCATCGTGGCGCAGAGCCGACAGCTGTCGCAGGCTGTCCCCGGCGCTGGCGTGCCCGGGCGCATGGAGTCCGTTGCCGCAGTGACCGCGCAGCAGGCACAGGCCTATGGCGCCGCGTGCGTCTCGACCGCCGGCGCCACGCCCGGTCTCGTCGGGGCGAGCGTGGCTCCCATGCTGCCGGCCGGGATGGTCGCACCTGCCGGTGCCGGCTGCATGGCAGTGGCCAACCCGGCGGGCGGCAGGGACGTCTATGGATTCGTGCGCGTCGCTCCGGGCGCAGGCGCGGTGCTGCTGAACAGCACCGAAGGCAGCGTGGCGTGGTTCCGTGTCCGCAGTCAGGGCACCGCCGTCAATCTTGCGACCGGCACGGCCTACAGCGTGCCGGCGTCAATTCCTGTTGGGACGCTGGTCCACTGGGTCCAGCTGAATACCTGAGACTCGAATGGAAGCCATACTGGGTTATCTCGTCGCGCTGATGCTGTCGATGCTGAGCATCGCCGGCTTTGCGACGTGGGCAAAAGCCGGTGTCACCAACGTGCAGACGGCGGCCGCGGCCAGCCAAATGCTGGTCTTCGACAAGGCGGCATTGCAGTTCGTGCAGGACGAAGCCGCCACACTTGCCGCGCAGGCCACTGCCAGCGTACCGGTCTCGGTCACCCCGGCGATGCTCATCAACGGCGGGTACCTGCCAGCCGGGTTCTCCGCGACGAACGTATTCGGGCAGACCTGGCTGCTCCAGGTCCTTCAGCCCACGCCGAACACGCTGCAGGCACTGGTGACGTCGCAGGGCGGAAGGCCGATCTCGGACACGCGCCAGCTGGTGCAGATCGCGGCCCAGGCCGGCGCGCAGGGTGGGTTCGTGCCGTATCCGGGGCAGAACGGGGACCCGACGATGGTGGCAAGCAATGCCTATGGCGCCTACGGCGCCTGGCAGGTGCCGCTGGCCAACTACACCAACCCCGGAAGCGGTCGGCTGGCTTCGTTGCTCGCCTTTACCGGCACGCAGGCCAACAGCGGCTACCTCTATCGGGTTCAGGTGCCAGGTCATCCCGAACTGAACCGGATGCAGACCTCCCTCGACATGGGGGGCAACGACGTGAACAACGCAAGGCGCGTGACTACCACAACGGCGCTGACGAGCAATGGCGAGACCTACATCACGAACACCGCCGTGACCGGCTCGGCCTGTAACGTGGAACCATCCACGCGCAGGAGCAACACCGGCACGGGCTTCGTGATCTGCTTCGGTGGCGTCTGGCAGCCTATCGGCACCGCGGTGGCGAACATCTACGAAGGGATGGCGTGCACCAACAGCGGCCAGCTGGCGACGGGTGCGACCAATGTCGGCTACATCTGCAAGGGCAATCGCTATGTGACGCTGAACAATGCGCTCGGCAATATGTCCGTTACGCGAAAGTACGACAACGTGACCGACGGGATGACGTTCGGCAAGGACTACTGTCCGGGCGGCACCGCATGGGCGCTCTACACGCCGAAGCAGCAGATGGTGAACATTACAGGGAACGTCATGCCCCCGATTCAAGGCACGTACTTCTCGATGAACGACTATGGCACCTATTGGTATGCGCAGGCGAATGCAATCTCGCCGGCGGCTTGGTATAGCGGGAACGATGTCGGCGCGCTGGGTGGGCAGTTGGTAGGAACCGTTACGACTGGCTGCATGTACTAGCAAGGAAAAACTAATGAAACGCTTCATCCTGGCGTGCAGTCTCATCGCATGTATTCCCGGAACGAGCGCGCAACTGTATTCGTTCCCCGCACCGCCAATGACCGTTGCCGATTGTCTGCCCGGTCAGCAGTGGTTGCGGCGGGGAAACGGTTTGCCATACTGTGGCGTACCAGAACCCGCGCCGACGCCGCCCCCTCCGCCTCCTCCCCCTCCAGCGTGCCGGTTTCAGCACCCAACAGTCGCTATCGCGATCGGGTCTATGGGAGACTGCTCGGCCGATGGTGGCTGCGCTGGCCAGGGAATTGCCGTCTACGATGGGGGCTATACACCGGTGTGGTCCAGAATTTGGTCGCACTGGGAAATCGCCGATCAACAGGATCTTTACAATAAGGCGATGGCCGCTCTTGCAGCGACCCAATACCGCTTGGGTGCCTGGAAGAGGTCGGAGCTCGGCAACGGAAACTACGGCGATACTGCGTTCTACGAAGTCTGCAACTAACACCCGAGGGACCGCACCACGTGAAAGAGCCCGCAATCGCGGGCTCGTGTCTTGCAGACGCTTAGTCTGTTCTCAGTGGTTGTCAGCCTAGAACGCTGTAAAGCTCCAAGTCTTGCTGACGGCTACGCCGTTTCGAGCGCCGCTAAAGGTAGCAGTATAGGTTCCAGCCGGAAGCGGCTGCGTCGGGAGCATGAATGCGACACCCGAATAGAGACGGGCGTCTTCGATGGCGCTACTTACGGAGCCGGGTTTCGCGTTCGTCGGAACCAGGATGCGCACCGGAATAGCGACTCCACCGGGACCCGCGAGCGAGAAGCTGGATACGGTCAGCACATCGGACGCCTTCGCAGACGGGACCCTGAACATGATGGGATGACCTGCGGTGGAGAGGTCCGGCGCAGGATTCGGCGACTCTGCCGCAGGAATAAACGATCCCCAAACATTCTCCCCATCGATAGGGGAATAAGCGAAGGCCGTCTCGGTCAATTGTTGACCGCCCCATGTGGGAAGCCCATAACCGCTTCCGTTGGCTCCGGTGACTACACCGAAATTAATGACACAGAGGCTATCGCGGTTCGCAATACCGATAGTCTCCTGATTGCTGGTGAGAGCTTGCAAGTGATAGATCGAATTCTTGAAGCTATCAACGCAGAAGGCGGACCGATCAGATACCTGCGCAATCCACTGGTTCGACATAGCTCCAGCAGCAACTGCCTGGTCGTAAGGAGTGACCCCTGTGTATCCCGGCTTTCCAGCAATCTCGTCGTGCCCGAAATCTGAATTCACCTTCTGGTAAGAAAGATGGCTGTCTGCTGCCTTATCCAATGCGTCATCTTGACGTAACGCGCCTACACCCATCTTGAGGCGGTAGTCGTTCACTTCGTTAAAGGTTGCCAACCGCGCGTCAGTCGTTGCATACGTCGGTGGAGTGACGGTGGTCGAAGGCGGCACCGAAGTCGGGCCTTGCGGCGTCGTCGGCGCGGTCGGGGTGCTAGGCTCTTGCTTGGAACCGCCGTCATCACCTCCGCCACCACCGCCACACGCGGCGAGAGCGAGCGTCATGGCCGTGACCAGGGCCGAGAGAGCGAGTTTGGATTGTTGCATGTTCTTTTCTTCCTCTGACTTTGGACCGGCCGGGGATCGACCGTTACTCTTAGCTTACCGGCCTGCGCAAGAAGTCAAGTGCCGCCAATCCCCAGCCGGGCGTGAGAATACACGATCGGACAGGAGATAGGACGGCAAGCTTAGCGAGAACTTGACCCCCCTGGTTGGGGGGTATCTGATCAGGTGGTGTAGAGCGTCTGACCGCAGTGATTGCAGACGTGGTACTGCTTCACCGTAAGCATCCATTGCTTGCGCCAGATGCGAATGCTGCGGGAACCGCATGAGTTGCAGCACATCCCGTGCTTCGTTGCGCATTGAGGATTTGCAAGCCGATAGTTCTGAAGCGTCGGCGTCGCCTTTGACGGCAGAAGAATGAGTAGGAGCAGGCCGAAGTAGTGCGTGCAAAAGCAAATCACCGCCCATTTGAAGCCGCTCCTGCCCCAACGACGAGCCAGTCGGTAGGCCAGAATCGGGGGTACCACAAAGAGCAAGACGAAAAGGATGAAGGTGTGCATTCCAAATTTCCTTCGCTTACTTGCGACGACGAAGAGATCCACCGTGACCACCCAACGTTCCGCTACAGCCTGGGCAGGAGAACGCATGGCTTAGTTCAATGCGCGGCGCAGTATTCGCAATGAGATAGGGGGTCCTGCAGACCCTGCAGGGTGCGAGTTCCAGCTGTGCGTCGGTGGACATGGTCCGGCAAATGTGGCACGCACGGTCCGCTGAGATTTTCGAGGTAGTTCCGAAGAACTTGTCGAAGAGGTTATAGGCTGAGATGAAGGCCTCGGGGACGTTGGCTCCGAAGGCCAATGCGATGCGGTATAGCGAAACCATGATGGTCGCCTGGAGCCGATGCGTCGGATGCTCGAAGTACCATGCGGTCGAGGTAGGCAGCTGCCCCGATGGCGAGGACCTCCCATGGATCTGTTGAAAGAGCGTTCGCGTGCGCGTGGAGGTAATCCCCAGCAGGGACGTGATTGTGGAAGCTCGGCAGTGACTACGAACCATCATCTCGCTGTACACCTTCTTTTGAAACGGCTCCAACCTGAGATTGGTCCAGCTATGCTTCGTTGCCATACGGTCGGCGCGCATCGGCGTAGAGGCGAGGAAGTGATGGCCATTGGAATCCGGTCCCAGCCGTTTCGAGTCGAAGTCGACCCAGAAGGTCTTGCTATGCAAGCGCCAGCGGAAGATCGGAAAGTCGACCCGTGCGATGGCCATGTCGAGCACATGCTGCGGGAGAGATCGCAGGTAATCTGCCAGCTCCTTGGTGATTCCGAGAAGCGGCGCGGCCAGAATGCTGACGTGCAGCAGTTCAACGATCAGCCAGATGTAATGGCGATTGTTGTAGAACAACCGGAGCTTGTCGTCGTTGCTCCAGATGGGCATCTGCGAGCGCAATGCGTCGACGGCCAGGGTCGTTGTAGTATTTTCGGCCAGGCACCGCCAATCCTGTACTTCGGACAGCGTGGGCACGACAACGAGGAACGGCGTGCCCATCAAGTCTCGCTGTGTCGCCTCAGCTTTGCGCACCCGATCGACGGCGGCTTTGCTGATGTGCAGGGGTTGCTCAAGCTCGGGATGTGCCCCCAGAAGTTCGGCCAGGTGGTCGGTGAGGTGATAGTTAGCCGAGCGAATACGATCACACGTCATCCGGGTAAGTTGCAGGCGCTCGAACTCAGCGGTTGGGGAAAGCGATTGCATGGGTCGTTGCTCCTATTTTGCTTTGATCGCAGAGCGAATCTCGGATTGAAGACGTCCGACGATGCCGTCGAGGACTGTCAGGGTCGGGCGGAATTCGGAGATGTCGCCGGCCATCTGCACCGTCAACTGGGCCGACGCAAAGCTCGAGACCGCCTGCCGGAACGCATCCACTAGCTTTGCCAGCTCGTCATGGGCTCGGGCTCGCTTGTCCAGGACCGCGGTCCGTTCGGCTAGCTCTTCTTCAATCCTGTGCCGGTGAGCAATGACGTTGTTCAGCTCGGCCTTGGCGGTCGTAAGCTCGTCGTTCTTGGCTGCCAATGCATCTTCCAACGTGGCATAGCCTGGGGGAACGATGGGCACTTCGATTGATTCAGGGCGGACGTTTCCCTTCGCAAATGCGATGCGCTCCTGAAGCTCGCGCTTCTCCCGCTCCAGGTCTGCGACCTGCATTCCGAGCGCACTGTAACTGGAGTTTTGTCTGGTCATCTCCTCCCGCAATTGGGTAAGCGTCAGACGGTCGGTGTCGCGCTCGGCCGTCAAGCGGGACAGCTCGGTGTTGAGACGTCGGATTTCGTGGTCCTTGTCGGCATTCTCCGAGATCGTGGTCGCCAGTTCGGCTGTGGCGACGTCGAGCTTGGACTGCACATCGAGGACTTCCTCCTGTTTGCGGCGCAGTCGCTCAACGAACTCGCGAATATCCTTACGTCGATACGCCGGATCGTTCTCTTTGAATTCGATCACGGCGTCGATTTCCTCCGCGGTGTAGTCACTACGGCGAAGAATCATCAGCTCACCGATGTTCAGTTTCGTGAGCGCGCCGTTGTGTTGCAGAAAGCGCCTGTACAGGTTCAGCTGTAAATGGGCCTGGCTGCGTGTCAGGCCCAAGACCTCCTCGGCGATCGTATAGAACATCTCCCATGCACGTGTGTGTGCGGCTCTGGTGTCGCCATACAGACCGACTGCAATTTCGGTCGTATGGTCGTGCATGACTTGGAGATCGGCCCCCTGGTCTTGCAGTAGCCGCTCAATCTTGTCCCTCGTCCGCTGCAGGTTTCGCACGCATTGGAGTAGCCGGCTGAACGAATCCTCGTTCACCGCTACGCCACCAAGCGCTCTACGCAGTGCGAACTCGGCACGTGAAGCTTCGGGTTGCAACGGGAAATTGACGATGTCTGCCTGTACGGCCGGATTCTCTTTGGGCTTGTCTTGGCTTTGCGGCATTCTTTGCTCTCGGAAATGGACCCTGACAACCAGCGTAACGACCCAAAAACGTTGTCAAGTGAACTCGAGGAGCTTACGAAACGAGACAGCCGCGTTGTCCGGAGAAAGCGCTTCTTTTAGGGGTGGCTTTCGTCGGTGATGGCAGAAAGCTGGTTGCTTATGCAGCCCATATCGGCGTCGCCGGCGATCAAATGTAGAGGTTTACCCCTAAGGTGAGGGGTCGAATTAAACAACGCTTACATCAGAGATAAAAGAGACGAATATCGGTGCCTCATGGTGCGTTTGTGTCGCGCTGGTTCTGGAGCGCCGGGTACGGTGGCCAGGTCGAACGATGAGCATGCTCAGGCCAAGTTTTCGGAAAGCGGGGTGTTTTTGGTGAGCTTTCTGCCGCTTGTCGACAGCAGAGTCCAATTAGGATCGGATGGACTTCAGCGTTCACCACGCATCGACATGAGCCTAGGGTTACCTAGCGCTCCATTGCAGCAGCCCCTCATCCCCGCCAGCGTGCTTTCGCCATGCACTACCGCATGACGCAAGTACGTTGAAGCGCTGCAGCTTCCCTCCAGAGATTCCTTGCTCGCCCGAGCATCGAATAATCGCCTGGCATCCGCCAGGAATTCCCTTTTTTTGTTTCTGGAGAGAAACCGTGGAATCCTTTGTCACGAACCTCATCAAGCGTCCGTTCCAACTCTTTATGTTCTGCATGGTGCTGTATGTGGCCTCGCAGTCGTTCATCGTCGGTGCTTTTGTGACCGTCGTCGGGCTCTCGTTCCTGTATCACAGGGGTGTGGCCTGGTCCAAAGCAATTCCCGCTGCACCGAAGGTTTCGATGCCGGACAACCTGTCCAAGTTGAAGCCCGAAGCTGAGGAGATGCCGGAGCCCGAGCGCCAGTACGAGCGCTCGGCTGTGGTAACGCCTATTCGCCGGACAGGAACGCACGACCGCTCCTAATTCCCATGCCGCCCCTCTGGGCGGCGCTTTTCACCTGTCGCGGGTATCCGATACCCGCCGCCAGGTGGGTCTGTCGGGTGCCTACCCGGAGACCATCATGGAAACCACAACCGCCGGATGGCAGCTGGACTTCTTCGGTGAAGCAGCCGCTATCGAGGTGCCGCCCCCCAAGCTCGACCCCTTGCCTGACCCGTCCCTCTGGAGCGAGTCGGTGCGGGAGAAAATGGTCGACGCCCTGATCAGCCTGGCCTGCGACAGCAGGCGCGGCGACAACATGCCCGAGTCCCTGATCGATTGCGCCGAGATGCTGCGTGCCCGCATGCGCAATCGCACGCTCGACCGGGAGGAGTACTCCATGACGCTGGGCTGGATCTTTGGATACTGGAACGGCGCACTGCCCTACACGTACGTCTGCGCGGTATCGGGGGTCGACCCCGAGACGCTGCAAGACGTGATTCTGAACCACCGCCGCCTGCGCGAGGACCTTGAAGCGGTCCGTCGCTTGTGCTGCGGCTCACTTCTCTGATCATGTCCTGGCTCAACCTCATCAAGCGCGTTGCCGCAGTCCTGAACCCTGAGCAACGAGGGGACAGCACCGATCCGATTCCCGTTGGGAGAGGGGACCCGAACGAACGGCAGTTCTATGTTCACGGTGTCCCGCATCTGCTTCGGAAGGAATGTGATCGCGTGGTTCACTTCGTTGGTGTGTTCGAACACCGGCTCCAACGCACCCCGTATGGCGATAAGCTGCTGCCTGAAGTCTTCCCCCGGTGGAAAAAGGTCAGCGAGCATGTGGACATGTCGCTGGAACACGTTGCTGCGAGCGTCATTCAGGACGGCAACCCGCCTGATTCCCAGGGGCCTTCGCAAGCTGCTGTGGAGCCGGAGCTCCGCCTCCGCGAGCGGCCGACTCGTTCCGCGCCGAGTGCGGAGGGTGGTGGTCGACAGGAGGTGGCCAGCAGCGGCTCCGGAAGTGCTGCGCCGGCGCAGGCCTCCTCTCAAACCTACACCGTGGGTGAGCTGCTCGAGTGGGGCGAAATGACATTCCCTAACCGAAAGGCGGGCGGGCCTCGTTCCTACACGTCGTTCGCGCTGAAGCTTTCAACGGCCACCGGCGAGAAGATCCTTCAAGGCGAAGGCCTTAAGGATGCGCTGGCCGACGCTCGTTGCAAGCTGGGGGACCGGATTGCCGTCAGGAGACTGCATCGGGAAAAAGTGCCTGCCTTCGACAAGAAGAGCGGTGCACCCATCATGGACCGCGCGACCGGAGTGCAAAAGCTCTGGGATCGTTGGGTCTGGTCAATTAACCTCGTACATTGAATTGGAAGGATCATGGCATCCGTAAACAAGGTCATCCTCGTGGGCAACCTGGGTGCAGACCCGGAAACCCGATACATGCCCAGCGGCGATGCGGTCACCAACATTCGCATTGCCACCACTGATCGCTACAAGGACAAGCCGTCCGGCGAGATGAAGGAAGCCACCGAGTGGCATCGTGTAGCGATGTTCGGCAAGGTGGCCGAGATCGCCGCCCAGTACCTGCGCAAGGGCTCATCGGTCTATATCGAAGGCCGCATCCGCACCCGAAAGTGGCAGGATCAGTCCGGCCAGGACAAGTACTCCACCGAGATCGTCGCCGACCAGATGCAGATGCTGGGTTCGCGCCAGGGCGGCGGCGACAGCGGCGGCGATGAAGGCGGCCACGGGGGCGGCGGTTATCAGCGTGAATCTTCGGGCGGCGGCTATGGCAGCGGCCGTGGCGCGCAGGGCGGTGGCGGCCAGCAGGGTGGCGCCGCGCGCCGTCCGCAGCAGCCGGCGTCGAACGGCTTCGAGGATATGGACGACGATATTCCGTTCTAATCTTGAGTAAGCACTGGACGGCATCCCGTTCTGGTGTAACGGCTGCTGATCTCCTACCCGCATCAGCCAGCTGAACTCTGCCTTCACAACTGCGATCGCTTCGGCGGTCGCAGTTCTCCTTCCGCGGCGATCCCGCCGACATTCTCCCCTCGCCATGCTGAAACGACCTTCTGGCCAACGCCGGGATGTCCTTTGAGCAAGCGTCTTCACGCCTGTCTCAGGCATCGACCCATCCTCCCATTACGGAGCCATCCCATGAAATATCTGAGTGACATTGTTGGAAGCTGGACGCCCGCTCAATGGGAAGGTCTGCTCAGGCGTTATCTGCCAGCGGAAGTCCTGACGGACAGCTTCTGGCAGGGCCGCCCCGGTCCCTGCCCCCTCTGCGGTGGCCACGACCGTTTCACGTATGACAACAAGCGCGGCCGCGGCGACTGGGTGTGCCGCAAGTGCAATGCAGGAAGTCCGAAAGCTGGCGACGGCCTGGAGCTCGTACGCTGCTTCACCGGCTTGTCGTATCGACAGCTGCTGCTGGAACTGAATGGTGGGCCAGCCCTTCCGATCGAGGCTAGCGCAATGCGAGGTCCAGCGCCTCGTCACAAGATCAATGACTCGGCAGCAAAGCTGCGCCGCATCGCCAGGAAGTGGAACGCCGCAACGGAGCTGTCGCCTGGGGATCACGCCATGCGGTATCTCGCTGCACGCGTGCCAGGCCTGCGGGCACCAAAGCCAAGCGCGCTGCGTCTTGCGATGCAGGATTACTGGCATGACGGTCAGATCATCGGCCGCTATCCAACAATCCTTGCGAAGTTCACGCTACCGGATGGGCGCATGGCAACGGTGCATCGTACCTCGTTGGACCCTTCGGCCCCTGCCAAGGCATTGATTGTCGCGGAGGATGGAGAAATCCTGCCTTCCAAGCGCAACGATGTGTCGGCCTTGCCGGTTTCCGGTGGTGCGGTGCGGCTAATGTCGCCACGCGCCGGCGAAGTGGGCGTGGCCGAAGGTCTGGAGAATGCATATGCAGCCTACATGCTTTTTGGCGTGCCGACCTGGAATTGTCTGAATCGCGTGTTGCTTAGCCAGTTCGAGATACCCCCAGGCCTGGGCATTCACACGGTCCACATCTTTGCGGATTTCGACCAGATTGACCCAGCGACTGGAAAATCGCCAGGCATGGCTGACGCATTGAAGCTGGACAAGCGCTTGCGCGCTGCCGGGCTGCGTACCGTAATGCATCGCCCCAAAGTCCGGGGCACTGACTTCTGCGATCAATGGCGCACCGAATACCAGTTGCGCCGTATGTCTTGCCAGGCGATCGCAGCCTGACTTAATCGCCACCTCTCGTGGCGCCGTACTTAACCTCTGCCCTGTGGGTCCTTCCCACAGGGGGAGCACCCCCGTGGCAGGCTCTCTCAGGAGATTGACAATGCCACAGAAGGGATTCACCGCCATCGTCAACAAGCTGCATATCCACGCGATGCGCAGCTCGGCCGCGACTGACGTCACGGCCGGCCAGTCGGAAGCGCAGTTCTTTGATGTGTATCGCCGTGATCCGTCGGGAAGCATGACGTTCCTCGATCGGCTGCTGTCTTTCGATTCCGCCCTCGACTACTGCCTTGCGCCGACGCTGCATTGAGCGCGCCAACCCTTAACAAGAAGCCCAGCGATTGCTGGGCTTCAGATTGCTGACGAACCCCACATTTTTCGGAGTGTGGGGTTTTGTTTTTGGTGGCCAGGTCCGCTCAGACAGCCCGCCGCAGCATCGGCCGGCGTTGCGGAATGATCCGGAATCGGCCCCCGAACGAACTGTGAAGCTCGGATTGGGTCGGCATCAGCCACCAAAGACGCATAAAAAGGCGCGCCAGCACCAGCGCGATCTTCTTGATGTTCTGCGCCGCCGCGGCCAGCAGGCATTGCTCGGCCACCTTGCGCAAGCCGCGCATGCGCGCATAGCGGTGCCCGTGCAACTGCTTGGCATCGGCGAAGCTGCGCTCGACCGTCTCCTTGCGCCGGGCATAGATTTTCTTGCCCCAGGCGGTGTGGCGCCGCGCATCGACCCGCTCCTTGTCGCGCTCCCACACGTGGCGCACCACCACCTTGATCGCGTTTTGGCTGTTCGTGCATTGCGGGCGCACCTCGCACTGCCGGCACTGCTTCGGGTCTGATTTGTACTCCCGGTAGCCCACCCGGTTGGTCGTGCTGTAGGGCAGTTCCTGCCCGCGCGGGCAGACGTAGACATCGCGATAGCGGTCGTACTCGTACTCCCGCTTGTAGAAGGTGCCGGGCTTGTGGTTCGGTGTGCGGTAGCCCATCACCCCGTCAATGCGGCGGCTCTCCAGGCCGTGACACACCATCGGCGTGAAGTAGCCGGCATCCAGGCCAACGGCCCGCACATCAAAGCCGAAGCGTTCGCGCTGCCGGTCCAGCCGCGCCAGATATGGCTGACTGTCGTGCACCGAGGCCGGCGTGACGTGGGTGTCGGTGATGATGGCGTGCTTGGCGTCGACCGTGCGGTGGTCCAGATAGAAGAAGCCCGTGGGCTTGTCGTCGCGCACCATGTAGCCGCTGTCCGGGTCGGTGCGGCTGACCTTGGTCTCCTTGGTGTGGGGCTTGCCGCCGGCTTGCCCATCACCATCGTTATCGCGCTTGAGCGGCTTCTTACCATGCGCGGCACGGTCCGCATCGACCGCAGCATCCAGTTCTGCCAGGTAGGCAGACGGCGTCTGCTCGACCTGCACCACGTCAAACTTGTTCTTGTTGGCGCTGGCCTTCAAATGGGTGCTGTCGGTGTACAGCACCCGGCCATCAACCATGCCGTGCCCCATCGCCTGACGCACGACCTCGTCGAAGATCTCCTGATACACCGTGGTGTCGGTATAACGCCGGCGGCGGTTCTGCGAGAAGGTCGACGCGTCCGGCACCTTGTCGGTCAGCCGGAAGCCGGCAAACCAGCGATAGGCGACGTTGACCTGCACTTCGCGCATCAGTTGCCGCTCACTGCGCACCCCGAACAGGTAGCCAATGAACAGCAGCTTGAACATCACCACCGGATCGAGCGCCGGGCGACCGTTATCGGCGCAGTACAGGTGCGCGACCTTGGCCCGGATGAACTCGAAATCGACCGCAGCATCGATCTTGCGAAGCAGGTGATCGGCTGGCACTAACGATTCCAGCGTCACCATCTCCAGCTCGTGCTGGTAAGGAGCAGGCGTCTTGAGCATCACGCCATTATGAACAAAGCCTCCCGCAAAGTGGGAGGCTTTGTCAGCAAGCTGAAGCCCAGCGATTGCTGGGCTTTTTTTTTTGTCCGCGTGGATCAGCGAGTCAACCTCGCTTGCGGGACTTGACGCCCTTGAAGACCACCAGAAGGGCTTCCCACACGCACCAGCCGATGAGGACCGTGAAGACGAAGCGGTTGATATCGTGATTGGTGGAAAGGTATTCGAACATGGTTCGGTTCCTCAGTTGTTGTTGCCGACGAGACAAGCTTGCCATCGGAAGGACGCTTGTCAAGCTTGCGCAAAGGGGATATCGATTACTCGAATCGTGCCATAGCCTCATTGAGGGCGCCAAGATCGAGACCCGCAAGCGGATCCGGGCTACCCGTTGTGGGGGCCGCCACGGGCGCGGCCACCGATCCCACCGCAGGTGCCAGTGATGCGGGCGCCGGCGGTGGCGGTTCAGCAGCTGGCGCTCCCACAGGGGCTCGCAACCCAATAGGCCTTTCCGGCGGCGTCTCCATCCGAGTCGCCGGCACCCGGTCAGGTTGATCCGGTCTCCAGCCGCCCGGCGGCGCGGCCGGAGTACCGGTAGACGCGGGCGCTGGCGATAGCGGACGCAGCAGCGCATCCGGGCCAGCGCTGAGCACCTGCTGCAGTCCTCGTTGTGCGAGCAGCCTGAGCATGAACGACCGCTCCCTCGCTCCCGTGTACTGCCGCAGGTATGCAAGCAGATCCGGTGCTGAGTCGGCGGACAGCGTCACGGTCATCTGTAGCTTGTCCATGGCCGCTGTCCTCAGGCCGCCTTGGCAACTTGCTTGGCGGAACCGATGGAGAAGAAGCCGCGGACGTTGGCGAAGCAAGGGGCGTCCATGATGTGGATGACATTCAGCGGGAATGCAGCGCGGATTGTCGGTGCGTGGAGCTGGGCACCACCACCAGTCAGGATGATGGCCCGGATATCCTCGGTGCGGCCGACGCGCGCCTGGATTTCCTTGACCGGCTGATGGGTGACGGCCATCGCCTCCGCGAGATAGGGCGACACGTCGAGATCCTGGCCATAGAACACCATCGGCTTTGCGTCCCGGATGGCCTTGTCGATGCGTTCGATGCTGTCCGTGGGCTGGCCACGGTCGGCAGAGATCAGGCTGGCCACCTGCTGGTAAATGCGGGCCGCACCGCCAGGCGCGCCGCCGCTGCGGGTGTCGTCCATGGTGTACCCGCGGGCCACCACCCAGTCGGTCGTAAAGTAGCCGACATCGATGACCAGGTAGGCGTTGTCCGGATCGTACTTGTTGCCGCTTTGCTGGATGTAGGTGATCAGCGTGCCCAGCGGCTGCGGCAGCGGCAGCACGCTGTTGATCTGAACGTTCCCCCAACCAAAATTGTGAGTGCCCGTGAAGCGGTCCTTGAGGAACGCAGCGTACTTGTGCGTGTTGTGCACCGGCAGGCCGAGGACAAGGCGGTCCACTTCGGAGGCGTTGGCGTAATGCAGCGAGCCGGCGAGCAGGGCGGCATAGTTGGGCGTCGTCACATAGTCTTCGGACAGCGAGCGACCAGTATTGACGTGCGCGGCGCTTAGCGAAACATCGGGGCCGACCTCGTACCGCGCGCCGTCGATCTCGACGTTGACGACATTGCGCGCCCGAAACATGCCGCCGGCGTGCGCGGTGAGAGAGGACGTGGCCGCAACCGGAGCCAGCGAGGGAAACATATTGGTTGCGATCTCCGAACCGAGGGGGAAGGCGGACTTCGTGTTGCCATAGCCAACGTCGATAGCGACGGTCGAGATCTTCATTGCTCTTCTCCTAGAGGAAATGGGTGATGGGTGGCTACGATGTGCTGCGACGTCCAATGTCCCAGTAAGTGGCACTTGGTACCTGATTCTGGGAGACAGTCGGTCTTGGGCGCGCCATGTGCCAATGACTCGCTGCAAGGCGCTGGAATCATTTGGCACTTGGTGGCACTTACTCGGTCCCGGGTCAACTCAGTCGGACGTCGTGGCACATCGACATAGCTGACTCTACCTTGGCCAAGTCAAAGTCAAGTCGCCAAAATCTCCCGAATTTGACCCTCAAACATTGCAACGCTGTGGGTCGCTGGTTTATGCTTCGAGCACCTACCGCGTCCCCGACGCATCGACCTCGCCGCCAGTTGCGCGGCAATGAAAGTCCCAAAACCTCCTTGGCGAGGGCTTGCGGACACCAGTTGACCAAGCCGGAAATTTTCCCGGCATTTTTTTCAATCAAATCAAGTGGACCGTGTCGGATAGTGAGGACACCGGACACCGCGATACCAAGCCGATTGGCGGTCTGTTCGTGAAAATAGACCGTAGTGCGGACAATTCCGAAGCCGGACACCGGACAGGTGCTCTGTGGAATCGACGCGAATGCACGACGCCCGTTCAGCCGCTTGGCTGGGTGCGGATCACGAAGCCCGACACACTGCGGCGGGGATGATCTGGCTTTGGGGCGGGGAGCCATGTGCGCACCGCAAGAAGGTGGATAGCAGGCTTCTGAGCAATTTCGAACCGGAGGGCGCTACCGGAACCAGAACAGCGCATCAGGTAATCACCCATCACGGCGGGCCCGCCAGCATCAGGACGCAATCCTGGCGCGGCAGGGCCCTGCATCGAGAGATGCATCCGGATAGGGTGGCCGCGCAGCGGCGTGTGGGCGAAAGCCGACGCGCTTCGTGCAGCGGACAGTCACGACGCATTGCTTCCATGCTCAGGGCTGATCGGTTTGGCATCGCTAAAGGACAGGAAGGTGGTGGGTAAGGCCGGCCAGGGTGGGCCGGAAAGCCGGGGGTGGTATCCCGGCGCACTCGAGGGGCATGTCCGAATCGGGGTCGGTGATTGCCCGGGAAACTGCGCCGTGCACTGTGTGGCGCCTTGGGGCTCAGAATGAGAAAGACGATCAACCTCCGCGCTGTCATTAGCCAATACGAGCTACCGGAGCGGTTCAAGGACGAGTTCGCCGTTCTTGCCGCGGACAATCTCCATTTGCCGCACAGCGGTACGCGCGTGAGCGGACGGTTCCTGTCGCAGATGTCGCAGCGCCAGCGGATTCAGTCGCTCCTGGCCATGTTTGTGGAATTGCGACGGGTCGGCGGCATGGCCGTCACATCGCCCTACAGCATCAGGCAGAAGCACATCGCCTGGCTCGTGCGGCATTGGGTCGAGGCGCGCAAGCTGAACGTGGGGACCGTGGAACTGCGCCTGACTCATCTGCGGGCCTTCGCATCCTGGATGGGCAAGGCTGGTATGGTTGGCAGGATCGACGATTACATCGTCAGGCCCGACGGTTACGTGCGCGGCTACGTGGCAACGGAAGACCGGTCTTGGGAGGGGAAGGGAATCGACGCGGCGGCACTGATCGCGGATATCGCGCGGACTGATGCGCATGTCGCTTTGCAACTCAAGCTGGAAGCCGCCTTCGGGCTCCGAGCCAAGGAAAGCTGGCGCCTGCGCCCGGCTCACGATGTACTGCCCACAGGGACCCTGCATGTCCATGACGGCACAAAGGGCGGTAGGCCGCGGCGTGTTCCGATCGAGTTTGGTTGGCAGTATGAAGTCCTGGGCCAGGCCGCAACGCTGGCTCATGCGACCAACCCGGAGCGGGGCACGCTGATCCCAGCGTCGTTTACGCAGAATCGCTGGCGCAGGCGCTTCTATACCGTTCTGGAGAAGCATGGCGTCACCAAGAGCGGTGCTGGTGTGACGGCACATGGCCTGCGCCACCAATTCCTGCAACAGATGTACGAGCGAGAAAGTGGCCAGGCGGCCGCTGTGAAGGGCGGCGGTCGGGTAGTCGATGTGGCGGCTCACAGGGAAGCGATGCAAAAGGTCGTTGAGGCAGCAGGCCATAGTCGGGCGACAAAGGCGAATGCCTACCTCTCAACCTACTCGACACAGTTGAACTTGGGCCAGAAGGACCCGACGCTGGACGAGATCAAAGCCGCGATTGTCGCGGCAGATGGCAACAAGGCGATGGCAGCACGGCGTCTCGGGATCTCGCGTGCGAAGCTCTATCGGCTACTTGCCAGCCTAGGTTGAGAGGAGCTCAACTCAGTTTTCCCAAAAGCTTGCTGCATTTGCGACACTCTTGCCGGGAAACTGCATGTCGCAAGATGATAAGTTGCCCCTTCAATCCAACGTAACGCATCCTTAGGAGAAGTGCATGACGAAATCTGAACTGATCGACGCGATCGCGGCGGGCGTGGAAGGCCTCACGAAGACCAAAGCCGAGCAGGCCCTGAACGTGACACTGAACTCGATCATGGAAGCAGTGGCCCGGGGCGATACGCTGAGCCTTGTTGGCTTCGGCTCTTTCAGCAAGGGCGAGCGTGGCGAGCGCATCGCGCGCAATCCGCGTACAGGTGAGGAAATCGAAGTCGGGGCTGCCAAGACCGTGAAGTTCAAGGCGGGCCAGAAGTTCAAGGAGGCGTTGAATTCCTGATTGTGCCTTGCATGCCAGCCCAGCGAACCGATGCTTCGCGTGCGGGCGTGGAGAGGCTATCGTGCGTAAGCCGCCGCGAGCGCCAGCATGGTGCTCGCCGTGCGAGCAAGCTTGTGCAGCGGATCTGCCGCCGGCACAGCTGTGGCAGACTCGGCGCCGACCAGCCACGCGAATGAGACCTTCCTGGCTCACGCTCGCCCGGGTGCGGCGTAGGCGGCGGCAAATCCAACGCTGTCATGCGCATGGGCGCCGGCAGCGACGGAAACGGGTCCACGCCGACGAAGTGAGCCAGCTCCGCGATGCTCGCGACGCTGTAAGCCGGGGTCGCGTCATTGCGCGCGATGTAGGCCGCGGCGCCCATCCCGGGCACGTAGATGGCCTTCCACACGAAGTCCGGGATCTGAATACGGCCTCGCAGCGTGCCGGCGTCCCGGATAAACGCAGGGCCGGTGACCACGTAGGCGGTGCCGACCTTGCGCACCAGGCGCCGGGTCGATGTCTCGAGGTGGCTCCATGTGCGCCGGTTGGAGAACGGGTGCTGTGGGATGACGTTCGCCAGGCTGAAGCTCTCCGCCTGGGATGCCTTGTCGCCAAAATCGCGCTGGGCGCCAGGTGCCCCCGGTCGAACCCGGCGCCGCGCCCGTAGTCGTTCAGGCTGGCCCGCTCGTTGCGCGCGAGCCTCGGTTCCTCGTAGAAGTCGCTGTCGCGCGGCAGGTCACGGGCTGCGTCGACCGCCGCGCGTGTCAAATGCTCGGCCGACCAGACAGCCGTGCGCGTTCGCGCGGAATGCATGAGCGCATAGGCACGAAAGCAGAGGAGACGGTTCTCGGCATGCCTGCCGATGGCAGGTGGCCGGCCATCGGCGAAGACCTGGGGGCATGCGGATTGCAGTGAGTCCCTGGCGCTCGCCTCGCCGGCTGAGAAGCACAGGACGAAAGCAAGGGTGGAAGCGGCTATGGTGCGCAGCATGGAATGTTCTCAAGCAGGTAGAGCTTCCAGCTTGCCGCGGCCGGCGGGAAGTCAAGGCTGGGCGCTATCCGGCAGACTGTCCACGGCGCGCGCGACAAACTCCTCGAGGATCGGGAATGGCCATGGATCGTCTTCCTTGGCTTCCTCGGCGATCGCCGCAGCCATGGCCGGGACGTGGTCGAACCTGACCATGGGAGCGCCATCTATATAGATGACCTTGGAGCGGCGCACCAGCTTGCGGTACCGTCCCGCATCCTCGAGCACCGTTTCGGGCGGGGAGACGTCCCTGAAGTCGACGCCTGGCCGTGCCAGCGCCGCGGCCATGGCCGCGAATTTTGGGCCGTTCGAGGTCCAGTCTCCCGCGGTGGAGGCGAGCAGGTTCAGGAAATAGGGAATATCGGAGGCGGTCAGTTCCCGCCGGGCAAGCATGGAGATCGTCTGCTCATCGGCTGGCCGGTGTTCCACCCGCGTGTTCCAGATGGCCTGCAGTTGTGCGAAGGCCGTGTCGCTGTCGGTGGATTCGAGGCGGACCGGTGGCGTCGAGACACCGCATTCCTCGCAGACAACGACGGCCTGGAGACGGCCGGCGATGAATAGGGGGGCGCCATCGCAGTGGGCGCAGTTTAGCAGGCCGGTTGGCATGGCGGGATCCGGGATGGAGAAAGCCGGAATTATGCCCTGCGCCGCCGGCCGGCAATCAGGATTGGTCGTCGGGCTGTTCGAACATCGGCTCGTTGATGGCCAGGTAGCGTGTTGAGGTGCTGAGCAAGCCGCGGCGGGCCGTGCCCTGGAAACCCTGGAGCATTTCGCTGTGCTCGCGAAGGGCCCGGCCGATTTGCCAGAATTCATTGAGCCAGTGACCCGGCTCGCCCATAGGTCCCCCCATCCTGCCGGTGGCGATCGCGCCGCGGATCGCGAGAACGGTCTCGGGCTCGGGATACTCGGATGGGTCGTTGTCAAAATGCTGCATTGCTTCCTTGGTTGAGTGCACTGATTCTTCGAGCCCGCCACGTCAGGCGGTCTCCTTGTAGAGGGCTTGGCGACAGGCTTGTGCGATATCCGCACTGCTGATCGGAAATTCGTCGTGTTGTTCGCCATCGAGCAGACGGCCGGCATGGCGCTTTCCTGCGCGGTGGACCATGGACCAGCCATCAGCGCTGGACGCGCCGGCAGGGTAGCCGGCGGCTTCAAATCCACCATGCACCGCGCGCCCGTCGCGCGCCACCGCCGCAGTCTCGTAACGACCTGCCCCAAAATCGCCCGACCCTGGTGCCCATTCGCCATGCTGCTTGAACAGGAACGGAACGCCAGCTGCGGCGCACTGGTCGCGCAACGAGCGGGGCCAGTCCGGATGCATCGGCCGTGCACCAGGACCGCTCTCGCCCCCAGCAATGACCCAGTCGATCATGGTCGGCGCGCCGGCGACGGAGAAGACATCGACGTGGCCCAGCAACGGCTCCATCGATAGGAACCGCATGCTGGCCGGGACGCGCATCAGCTTCGGGATATCCCGGTCGGCCTCGCACTGATTGACCACCGTGGCGCCGAGCCAGATATCGGCGGGAGCGTTACCTTCCAGCCAGCTGTCCAGCCACTGCGCCGTCGAGCCGCTGTCGCCCCTTGCCAGGAGGTGCTCCAGGGCTGCCTCGAGCCGACGCGTAGCGTTACCAATCCGCTTCGACAGGACCAGCTTGTCGAGGTTCGGGGTTCGGCGCCAGACTTCCAGCACGTCAATGAACCATTCCAGCGGCACCGCGTTGTCGAACATGTCCGCCAGGCTCGCACAGAAGACGCGTTGCCGGCGGCCATGGACGGCGGCAAACGCCGCATGTCGGGCATCCCAAAGCAGCGGCTTGCGCCAGTTGGCTGCCGAGGTGCGCCGGCGCGGCGCGCCCGGGCCCCAGTTGATGGCGATGCCTCCGGCAAACCTGGCGTTGCGGGCCTCGGCATAGCAGTGGTCGCAGCCCGGGCCGACCTTCTGGCAGCCTTCCCACGGATTCCATGTGTGGTCTGCCCACTCGATGCGGGTGTAATCGCTCATGCCGGCATGCCCTCGAACATGTCGATCGTACGGGTGTCGCGGTCTGGTTGCCACTCCGCGGCGAGCAACAGGTGGCCGATGGAAGTCGCTCCGTCGCCGCCGTACGGGGTATCGGATTCGGTCCAGCCGTCCTTGAGGTCGGCAGGCGCGCGCACTTGGCCCGCCAGGTCGTAGCGCGGCTCGGCGCAATCGCCCTCGATGTCCCGGCGCTCGCGCCTGGCGGTCGCCAACGCTGCCTCGGCGTCGTCGCCTTGGATGACGGCGCGGTAAACAAGTTCTATGTTGAAGAGGGGCATTATCGAATCTCCTCGCCTCGCAATGCCTTCATGGACGGGGAAGGCGCGGTTGGGTTGCTTGAACTGGATGCGATCCAGCGTAGCGCGTACAGGCAAGTCAAGGAAAGGGATACCGGCTCGCCATCCCGGTGGTCCCTCAGCGCCCGGCCAGGTCAGCACTGGGCCGGAAGCACACGACGGGGAACTCGAACAGCGTCGCGCAAGCGCACCCGTCGCCACAACGCGCGGAGACTGTCGCCTCTTCAGCAAGCCCGTGCCGGAGCGCGGCCGCGCGCAGTTGGTCCGCGTCGATCCGATCCGTGGTCAGCGCGCTCAACACCTCCTGGGCGAAGCCGGTGAGTCGCGCCAGTTCCTCGCCAATGGGGCCGTGGATGTAGAGGTACAGGCCGTTCTGCATCTTGCGCACGGCCATCGTCTCGGTGGCCATACGTTGCAGCAGTGCTTCTGCAGCTCGCCAGCCGACCCGCAGATGGCGCTGGATGAGCGCAGTCGACGCCGCGCGGTGCTGGTGGACCAGCTCGACGGCCTGGTGGAACAACTCGTCGTTGAGGGATGCGTCGTCACGCTTCATGGGCTGCCCCCGATCACTTCGCCGCCGGCGGCAGCTGGACCGAATCCAGCGCCTGCGTGGGCGCCTCCCATTCGACCACGGACATGCCGGCGCTTCGGTAGTGCTCACGCTTGGACGCCGTTCTGGCGTCGTACTCCGGGTTGCCGGTGAGCCCAAGGACTTCGATGATGACCTCGGCAGCCGTATCGGTGAGGACAAAATCCGGGTGGACGGGCGCGTTGCCGAGGTGGCGCAGCGGCTTGCGGAAAGCGCGGCGTAGCCCGATCAGGTGATCGGCCATCGCCACTTCGTAGGTGGAGTCGCAGGGCAGGAATTGCGCGTTCGTCAGCAACGCGGCGCCGTCCACGATCGTGAGATAGTTCCTGTCAACCGGCTTTTCGACCAGGAACACGGCTACACATCGCAGATTCGGCTGGCCAGCCCCGGCCAACGCCGGTCCGTAAGAGCGCTGCAGGCGCTCGTACAGCGCGCTGCTCATGAAGCACCGCAGCTGCGTTTGCCGGAGAACGAACTTTGCTCCGAACTGCGACGGCTCGTGCGACGCAACCTCGGCGATCAGCAGGCCTCGCCGGCTACCAGAGGCGGATGGTGTGAGCCTGGCCAGCCACGCATCCAGTTCCGCCAGGATCTCTGCTTTGCGCGCGGGGTCCCAGCGCTCGAGGATATGGAGCGTCTTGTCGGCGGGCTGGCTATTGATGCGGCAATCCGCCAGCTCGGCGCTCAGGTGGGACCAGCAAGCGCTCCACCCCCGTCCGCCCGTGCCGGGCCAGAGGTTCAGCCCGGCCTGCTCCCACGCGAACTCAAGGAAGGCAAGCAGGCCTGCGGTGCGCCGCTGCGGCTTCCTCGATTCGCCCTCGGGGTTGGATTGCACCGGTTTCGCCGGCGTGCGGCTGCTGATCCGCTGACTCGCTTCAAGGCGGATATCCAGCGCGCCGTTGCGGAAGGGGAATGGGTCCAGTTCGGTGCCGGTACCGCCTTTGCCGGTGTTGCGGCGTTGGAAGGGGCAGCTATCGCCGTGCAGCTGAGCCTGTTCGGGCCAGCGCGCGAGCAGGAAGATCTCGCGGTGGCGCCGGATGACCAGCTTGGGTCGTGGGCGCCCGGCCGTGCAACCGCACTCGGCAAAGCCTTGTGTGGTCTTCGCGCGTTCCAGCAGGCGGGAATGCCGACCGGGGTTTTCCAACACATCTTCAAGTGGCAACTCGCTGTTGCCAACCCGCACGGTGATCATGGGCTCCTCCTAAACTCCGGCGTCACGGAACATGGTGTACAGGTCGCGGCGAATCTCGCTGATGTCCAGCAGCTGCTTGGCCCGGGTCATCGCGACATACAGCAGCCGCATTTCTTCCGGCGACATGCTCAAGTCGCCTTCGTCGTTGCTCTTGAACTTGAAGTCGCCGGCGAGGTGAACCCGATCCCACTCCAGGCCCTTGGCCCGGTGCACGGTGCTGACGATGTAGTCGGCGTCGGCTTCGGGGAACACCCGAGTGAGGATCAGGCGCAGGTAGTCCACTCCCTCGTTGTCGATCAGCTTCACCAGCGGCTGCAGGTCCCGCCCGGCGAACGATTCGGCGTGCTCCTGGACCTCCTCCCAGGACTCGAAGAGTGCCAGCGTGGCGGGGTAACCAATGCGCTGGCCGCGCATCAGCAATTCGGCGCCGTCGGCGAAGGCCTTGAGTTCCTCGACATTGGCGCGCACGGCGACTTTGTCGCCGCGGGCAATACCTTGGGCGAGGTGGGTCAGCACCGTGGCGTTCTTGCGGCACAGGATGGCGTCGAAGCGGTCATGTCCCGGCGTGGAGTCCTGCAGAATCCGGGACTCGATGTGATCCTGGCCCCGGACCGGCACGTCTTCGTCCATCAGCTTGAGCACCCGGCTTGCCAGCTGGGCGATCGCCGGTCCAAACCGGAAAGATTCGGTGAGCGAACGCTCGGGCGCCCGAATGTGGTCCATCGCATTGACTGCGCCGCGCCACTCATAGATCTGTTGGTAGGGGTCCCCCACATAGACCACTTGCGCCTGCTGGGCGCGCAGCACCGACAGTATCAGGCCGTCGGCATCCTGCGCCTCGTCGAACAGGATGAAGTCCGCACCAATCGTCGGGCGGCTTCGCTCCCAAAGCTTCACATACACGTCGTGGGTGATGGCCGATGGCGTCGCGGGATCGCAGTATTCCTGCCACAGCCGATGGACGTGCGGGAGCAGGGATTCGCGCAGGTGCTCGGCTTCCTCTTCCCGGATGATGGGCTCGACGGGGATATGCCAGGCGAGCGGCTCGCCCTGCGCGGAGCGGCAGAAGCGCGCCGCGCCGTCCATCACCATCCGAGCGACCTTGCTGGCGCTCAGCTCCAGATCCTTGCCGATGGTGGTGGGCAGGCGAATCGGGCCCAGGCTGTAGCGCAAGGCCAGCTGATGGGGTGGCTCGACCGGATTCTTGAGCTTGCGGGTGATTTCGGGACGGGTGGCACCGTAGGCGATCGAATGTACGGTCCGGCAGCGGGTGTTGGACGGGAACTTGCTGGCGGCTTCGGTCGCAATGTCCTTGTTGAATGCGAGATAGAGGCCCCGGGCGCGGCCGCGAGCCTCTGCGGCCATGCGCAACGTGGAAGTCTTGCCGGCGCCGGCGTACGCCTTTACCTTGAGGGCACCACCGGCGCGTACCGCCTCGACGACACGCTCTTGTTCGTCGGTAGGCGTCATGCCATCTCCAGTTGTTCTGGCAGGCTCGCAAGGACCCGTCGCCTGATGGTCAGCGCGTGTTCGCGGGAGGCTGCGGCGCGTTGCGCAGCCTCGCCACTGACGGTGTCCACGATGTAGGCGAAGTAGAGGGCGGTGGTGGGGCCGGTCCACGCCAGCCACTTGGTGCGAATATCCGTCCGCTGCTCGGCCGTCAGCGAGAAGTAGACAGCGCGCTTCTCGCGCCAGACGCGGGCGTGTAGTGTGCGCATCGCCGTTTCGAGCCTGTCGGAGCGCCGTTGGCGGCGGGCCAGTTCCTCGTCGGCGGAGTGCTGTTCGGCGGCCACGTGTTCCGTGAAGAGCGGGTATCGGTCGCGCTCGCGCTGCTGTTTGCGCGCGAAGGCGGCCACGCGGCGGGCGTTAAAGTCGATGGGGTCGTGGCGTCCGAGTCGGGTGAATCGCATGGGCGGCAAGAAGTTGGATGGTCTAAGACCAAGATACCGGCCCCGCACCGAAGTCAAGGCGCCCGACGGACGAGGTTTGCCAAACGCTATTCTCCCGGCCCGGCCGGCAGTAGTTGTCGGTGAAAGCTATAGAATTGGGGCCATCTTTTACGGAAAACGTCATGGCGTCCCCCACCACCAGCTTTCGCGAAGTGTCCCTCGGCACCCGGCCTGCCGGCGAGCGCGAGTTCATCCCTCCGGGGGACCCGCAATACGGGGAGATCGCGCGCCTGGATGCCTTCACGTTCAAACGCTATCTGGATCGGGTGTTCTGGCATCCACGGCCGGAGGTCGTTCGCTTCGAGGTCAGGGCGCTGCCCTCGTCGACAGGCAGTGTCTATGACGTCGTCGCTCTCGTTGCGACGGGGGAGGGCGACGACTGGTTCTCCGAAGCCGCGGTGCCGCAGCGCTGGGACTACGTTGCGATCAGCGAAACCAGCCACGGGCTGTCAAAACTGCAGGCCGCGCGGCTGAAGGAGGAGGGCAAACTGCCCGAAGACTACACGCCGTTTGGCGATGACGGTCCGATACTGGATCACTCGAACCTGGAGAACCCGGAAGAGGTTGACCTGCGCCGCTGGGATGTCATCAATCGCCTGCGAGAAGCGAGCCGACGGCGGCGCGCTGAAGGTTGACCGCGCCCCGGGTCTTGTCCATCGGCGTCAATTCGCTGTAATATCCGCCCGATTCTCCGCGCTTTCAGCGCATCGACCTTGCCGGCGTACCGGCCATCTGCTTTTCCACCCATTGGGGCTTTTCCCAATGGGGAAGGCTCCATTTCCGGAGCCTGTCCATGCTTATCTCCTCCCGTACCAGCACGCTGGCCGTCCTCGCGACGGTTCTGAACCTGTTCGCGGCGCTGTATTTCGTTGTGACCACTGGTGACGATCGTCTTGCCGCAATGCAATTGCACATCGTTGCCGAAATCGAGTTTCTGGTTCTGATCAGCTGGCTTCTCGCGAAGCTGCTGAATCTGGATCCCAAGCCTGCCACCGCCGCCTGACCTTACCAGGTCACCGGCCAGCTCCTACCCGCCGGGAAGTACTTTCCCGGCCTTTCGGAACATGTTTCCCCACCTGCCTCCCCAACCCAGTAGATCGAATCGCTCTGCGTACCCATTTCTGCGTGAGGTGCAGGGATGAGTCGCGCCGCCAAACGCAAGTTCGAGGTCAACGCGACCGATCCTCATCAAGAGCTGTTATCGCTCATCAAGTCGTTCGGCTATCGGCATAGCACCAACGATGTCTTCTCAGATTTTGTGGAGATGTCGGCCCTGGCGATTAGCAACGCTGTTGACCGACACCACTATGACCCGCGTGAGAAGCGCTATCTTGAGATCGCGAAGAAGTACGATCGCGCCGAACTGAGCAAGTTTTCCGAGATGCTAGGTGCGCTCACCATGACGTTTGAGGATCGGGTTCAGCGCCTGGTTCCGAACGGGGATGGCTTAGCCGATATCCTCGGGCAGACCTACATGATGCTCGACCTTGGCAATGAGCGCGCGGGCCAGTTCTTCACGCCATACACCGTTTCGCGGCTGATGGCGGGTATCAACGTTCGCGACGGCAACCCGTACGTCGATCGAGACGGATTTGTCACGATCGAGGAGCCGGCATGCGGTGCCGGCGGCATGGTCATTGCCTGTGCTGATGCGCTGCATGACGCCGGCCGCAATTACCAGCAAACGATGCATGCTACGTGCATCGATATCGATGCACGGTGCGTTCACATGACGTATCTGCAGCTGTCGCTGCTCCACATCCCGGCCATTGTCATCCATGGCAATGCGCTGAGCGTGGAAGCGTGGTCGAGCTGGTTTACGCCAGCCCACATCCTCGGGGGATGGGGCGCGAAGCTACGTCGAAAGCGGGCATCCCAGGCGCGGGCGGAGGTCTCGACCATGCCCGAACGGGATCATGAAAACTCCTCTGAAGCATTGAGCAAGTCCCAATCGCAGGATGTTGAGTCAGGGGCGCTGGAACTCGACGCATCTCTGATGCAACGGGCAGCGGCCAGGTCCGTCCCGCGAATCTTCGTTCCTGACGATCAGCTTGCGCTGTTCTGAAGAAAGCACGTCGAAATTGGCGAGCTTTTGGGTGTCAGCCGGTACGGCATGGCCCTTATGATGGTTTCCGTAGCCCCCGCTACGGAAACCCTCTCAGATGCACTCAGCCCTCCACGTGAGGGCTTTTTTTTTTGCCTGTCCCAACGCCAGAACGGCGGGCCGGCGCGCGGCTATTGATCGGGGAGGGTGAGTTCGGCTATCCTTTCAACGCTTTCCGCGTCCAAGACGCATCGACCTTCGCCCCTTTTGGGGCCAGCTTCTGCAGTTTGGTGGCCTCCCGCTTTGCCGGGCCAGCCCACCTTTCCATCCCACCGGGAACCTGTTCCCGGTGCGGCAACGGGTTCCCCATTCCGTCCCGGAGAACCCAAAAGATGCAAAACCCCACTGTTGTCATTGGCAAGATCCGTCCTGGCCGTAATCCGCGCAAGTACTTCGATCCTGTCCAGATGGCTGAGCTGACCGAATCCATCCGCCTGGATGGTGTCGTCCAGCCGATTCTGATCCGTCCCATTGAGGACGATGAGAATGGGCATGAGTACGAAGTGGTGGCAGGTGAACGCCGCTACCGCGCCGCACTGGCAGCCCATGGCGAGGAATACCAGATCCCCGTCACCCTGAAGGTGCTGACTGACGCCGATGCAGACCGCCTGGCGTTGATCGAGAACGTGCAGCGTGCCGACATGGCGCCCTCCGAGGAGGCCGTGGCGGCGTCGCACATCGTTGGCCTGTTGAAGGGAAACCGTGACGAGGCGGCCCGCGTCCTTGGCTGGTCGCGCTCAACGCTCGACAAGCGCCTTGCGCTGCTGAATTGCAGCGAATCCGTCCTGGAGGCACTGAACACGCGTGTCATCCAGCTCGGCCATGCCGAACTGCTGGCTACGCTTGCCAAGGACAAGCAGGACAAGCTCCTGCCGGTCATCGTCAGCGAAAAGAAGTCGGTGGTGGAGTTGAAGAAGACTATCGAGGCGGCCGCGTGCAGCCTGGAATCGGCCATCTTCGACAAGTCCGACTGTGCCGCCTGCCCGCATAACTCCTCGTTGCAGACGGAGATGTTCGGTGAGGCAATCGCCACCGGCAACTGCACCAACAGGGCCTGCTACAACGAAAAGAACGACCGCAAGCTCGAAGGCATTGCCTACGGGCTCAAGGAAGAGTTCCCGATCGTGCGCATCGTTCGCACCGGCGACAACCATACCCGCATTCAGCTGAAAGTGGATGGCCCGACCGGCGTAGGCGAGGAACAAGCCAAGGCGTGCCATGCCTGCCAGAATTTCGGTGCCGCGGTGAGCGGCCTGCCGGATTCCATGGGCAAGGTGTTCAGCGGTCAATGCTTCGATACGGCCTGCAACCAGCAGAAGGTGGCAGCCCGAATCAAGGCAGAACGTGACGCCGCCAAGGCACCTGCTGGGAAGCAGGGCGCTGGCAAGCCGGCGGCGGCAACGAAGGGCGATAAATCCTCCGCGGCCGCAGAGAAGCCTGTCACGGTGATCAGCGAGTCGGAGAAGGTGAAGCAGTACCGCACCGAACTCTGGCGCAAGGCCCTGCGCAAGGAGGTCGCGCAGAACGCCGAGCAGGCCAATGCCTATCTCCTGTCAATCGCCATGCACGGGCTGTCGCGCAACATCAGCGGCGACGTGATGGGCAAGTTCTTTGAGAAGCTCACCGAACAGAAACCATCCTCGACCCTGCAGGGCTGCCTCACGGCGGTCCACGGCATGGGCGTCGGACGGCGCCAGCAGCTGACGATCGGCATGACGGTAGCGGCCATCGACGGCATGGAGGTGAGCAACCTCCGTGAGTTGTGCCGGTACCACAAGCTTGATCTGCGCCATCACTGGAACCTGCAGAAATCGCAGGACTTCCTTGAGATGCTGACCAAGTCCGAAATGAAGGTTCTGGCAGACGAGCTCGGCATCCGCAAGGTGCTGGGCGATGGCTTTGCCAAGCTGTTCGGCAAATCGAAAGCAGAAGTGGTTGCTGGCCTCCTGGCCGTCAATGGCTTCGACTACAACGGCAAGGTCCCCAAGGTCCTCGGCTATTGATTCATTCACTGGGGGGCGCGCTACCGGCGCGCTGCCCGTCATTCCATTTTCCCCAAAAGGATTCACCTATGTTCACTGAACTGGCTGCGCTCGTGCGCGCGAGTGAGAAAGTGGTCGTCACGCTCACCATGCAGGGCGACCTGATGTCTGTTGTCGTTGTTCCCGTCATCAAGAATGCGGCGGATGCTGCGCTGACCACGCCGCTGGCGCTGTCGGCCACGCCCGCCGAACTGGACGAAGGCTTCGCGCAGGCCCTGGCCAGCGTCACCGCAGCCCGCCAGTCGCTCGCAGAGCAGGCCGAGGCCACCAAATCCATTCTCGAAGCGGCCAAGTCCTCGCAGTCGAGCAAGGCCACCAAGGCACTGGTCAAGGCTGCGGCACCGTCGGATGCGTCAGACTCGTCCGATGCCGAGGAAGGCGATAGCAAGCCGCAAGAGGCTGCTGGCGGCGATGCCTCGGCGAAAGCCGAAGGCAGCGCTGCCACCTCGGGCGGTACGGATCTAGCATCGTTGCTCTGAAGGAGGCTGACATGGCAATCGAAGTCACGAAGCTCACGCGCGAGTTTGCCTACAACGGCATGACGTTGATGGACCCTGGTCAGCAGTTCACGCCGGAACAGGTCAAGGACGTCTATGCGGCTCAGTATCCGGAGCTCACCACCGCCGCGGTGGATGGCCCGGAGCACAAGGGCGAAGTCGCTCGCTACACGTTCGTGCGCGCCGCCGGCGCGAAGGGCGCTGATGCGCAAGTCTGACCTCATGAAGGCACTGTCCACCGGGCAGTTTGCCGCCATCAAACAGGAGCCGCCCGAAAGGGCGGTTTTTTTTCATTCTGAGGAGACCCAACAATGCTGTTCGATCCTCGGTCGACTGTTCCTGATTTCCCTGCAGGACACCAACCCGCATGGACGTCTCACCGACAGCATCCCGCTGCCGGACGTGGACCTGCCCATGGTTTTCTGACACTGCCAGCGGTCGCTCGCTCAGTGCCAGCCGCGGCGCGCGTGACCTTCTGCGATGAGGTCGAGATCACCGACCTGGTGATCGCCCAGTTCGACGCAGGTGTGCTGCGAGCGAGCGACGTGTCCGATCCCACCGGGGCCGGCGACGCCTTCGCGCAAGCGATGTTCGCGTGGTTGAACCCGCGCATCCCGCACTGTCAGCGCCTGCAGTTTGGCTTCGCGTTGATCGACCAGGCCGCCGCGGCGGACCAGCTGACCCAGTTCGGTTGGGAAGACGCGCTCAATTCGCCGCTTTACCTGGCGATTGAGCTGCCCGGGGAGCAAGTGTTTTCAATCGGCACTGCCAGGGCACAGGCGCTGCGCGCGGCGGACCCCTCGTTGCTTTTCACAGCCATGAGTCTCGTCGACGCCGCCTGCTCGAGGTCACTCTTCGTGCGAACGCCCGATGTGTTGCTGGACGAATTTGCCCGGTGGCATTGGGACTACGACGCGACCTTGGCGGATGACGACAGTGCGCGGGAATTCCTGAAGGAAAACTGGGGCGGAGATGACGCGGACATCGAGCGCTATCTGCCTTCGGTCGTACGGCCGGAGCTTGCGCCCGATGACACCCTGCCACGGCATTCGCATGTCCAGGCCGGCTCGTCCAGCCTTAGGGTCCTTTCGCAACGCACCTTGCGTGCTTTGGCACGCTCGGACGATGCGTGGCTGGGTGAAACCTGCGCGGCTTTGGCCGATCTGCGGCTGACGTTGGCGAGAGCGCGCGATCGATCAGCAATCGCCGGCGCCCAATGGGCTGAGCCAGCCTACTCCGCAGCCACGATCGCGTATTGCGAGAGCAACTACGTATCGGAAGTGCTCGACAACCATTTCGAGTGCGCGAGCAACAGTGGCGAGGCCACGATGTTCCAGTGCTTCATTCCCATCGCGACGCAGCGCCAGGCTATCCGCCAGCAGTTCGGTGATCTGGCCAGCATGCTGCAGATCATCGGTGCGCTAGACCGTGTCTTGACTTTCATCTCTTCATAGGAGAGCCTCATGGCCGAGATCCTGACCGCCACGCGGTCGCATGACGTGGCGCTGCAAGGCGCCATTTTGCTGTACGGCCGCTCTGTCGCCGAGTTCTCGTATGCCACCGCGCATCGGATCGAACCTGACGCAAGCACTGGCCGTCCCGTCATCGGGGCCGGCACGCCGCTCAATCGACAGGCGCTGATTCAGGCCGTGCGCCAGGTTGCAGAAGCATCGCTGCCAAAAGGCGAGTTCCTCACGCCGAATGTCCTGTCAATCAGTCCGACCGCGGTGACGTGGTGGTGCCCGCCATGCCAACGCCGCGTGTTCTTCCAGTGCAACGAATTTGGAGAACGCAGCGCAGTGGTGCCGCATCCGGGCTTGGTCTTCCAAGCCTCGCACGCGGGATTCCGCGTGTTCGCGCTGTCTGGCGAGGACCGGCCGATACCGGCCGCGCTGCTGCACGAGCCGCCGTACTTCAACACCTGGGACAACGGGAAGATCTGCATTGGCAGCGCACATGTGCCCAAGCAGATCGACGTCGTCTCGATTGCCGGCTGGGAATCGGGGTTCTTCGATTCGGCCTTCACCCATCCCAACCATGGGAATCCGCGCGTCAACTTCGAGCGCGGTCCCTATGCCTTTTGGAAGGACATGCTCGACGGCCGGTTCACCGACTACCCGAAGCAAGTCCTCATCCCCATGAAACGCACGCTGGCCGATCTGATCGCCGGCAAACTGGATAAATGATCATGCATCCTGCTGATGTCACCCTGCAACAGTCGTTCCCGTCGGTCATGGTGCCGCGCTTCTCCAAGCTCGAACCCATGTCCCGGGCCGGCGAGCGGCTTCTCATTGCCGCGAACGGTGTATTTCTCGAAGTTTCACGCCCCTGGATCCGGCTGGTGCGCTGCCTCGGGCAGTTTCAGCATCGCACCGCTGTACCGTACGGCGACGCCCGGGAGGAAACGGACCTGGTCTGCGGCCGCATCCCGGCGAAGCTGATCGGAGAGTTCGCCGCCATGGCGCGCGAGGCCCATCCGAAGGAAACGGGTGCCTGGATCGTTTGGAACGCCACGACCGCGGCGTTCCGTCTCGTCCCGGTTGGCATCCTCGAGCACAGCGCTGGCCACCTGAAGTATCAGCGGCCCGAGCTCGGCACAGACGATGTGCTGGTGGTCGATTGCCATTCTCATGGCCGTTCACCGGCGTTTTTCTCCGCCACCGACGATGGTGACGACCGGCACGACGTGAAGTTCGCGTTCGTGATTGGCAATTGCGCATCCGCGGTGCCTTCCATGGCGCTGCGGCTGTGTGCCAAGGGCATTTTCGAGAAGGTGGAAAAGGTGCCGGCGGAGTGGTATGCCGCCTGTGAGGAGGCGATGGCATGATTGAGCATCGCATTCCTACGGCCATGACCAGGCGCGCCTGGAACGTCATCGTGGTCGGTGCCGGCGGTACGGGTAGTGCGCTGCTTCCCAATCTGGCACGTTTGCACCACGCGATGCTGGAATTGGGCCACCCCGGCGGTATCGCCTGCACCGTCTACGATGATGACCTCGTCAGCGAGACCAATGTTGGCCGACAGGGATTCTATCCGGTCGATGTTGGCCAGCCGAAGGCAACTTTGCTGGTGAATCGCCTGAACAACCTAATGGGCACGCGCTGGGAAGCGCGGGTCAGTCGCGTTGACAGTCGCGACCGCTTTCGCTGTGACATGGTGATCGGCTGCGTCGATACGCGTCGCGCGCGCAAGGCGATCCTGGGCGCGATGACGCGTGGCGGTGGCGGCTATTACCTCGACTGCGGCAACGAGTCGGACAGCGGCCAGATCATTCTTGGGCAGGTCCGCGGCAAGGCGGCGGAACGGCTGCCCCATGTGGGCGACTTGTTCCCTGAACTGCTGGACCCGAAAGGGGACAAGAAGGACACCGCGCCGTCCTGTTCGATGGCCGATGCGCTCAGCAGGCAATCGCTGGTGATCAACCAGGCGATCGCGGTGCAGGCGTACAATTTGCTGTGGACGCTGTTCCGCACGGGCACCCTGCAGTACTGCGGCGCGTTTGTGAATCTGGCAGCCGGTCGCACCAACCCGCTGCCGATCGACCCCCAGGCTTGGGCGAGATTCGGGTATCACCTACCTGAGCCGAAGCGCGCGACGCGCGCGCCTCGCCAAGCCGACTGAGCCCGCCATCCCCGACGTTTGGGGATGGCTTTTTTCTTTTGTGGCAGCCGACTTGATGAGCTCGTCCCGCGCTGCTAGGATCGCGTCACACCTCGCGTCCAGGACGCATCGACCTCGTGGCACTTCGCCACTTTGAATTTTCAACCCGTTGGGGCACCTGCCCTGGCGGTGTGCTCCTTTCCTTCTTCGGAGCACATCATGAACGACTCCCCCAATCAAAGCGGTACGAGCCGTGCATGGCGCCGCGTTCGCGTGACGGGCAGCTGGCTGCCAGACAATGCCTTCGTGTGGGCGTACTGGAACGGCTCAATGTGGAACGGCTTTGCCGTCCCGCTGTTTACCCGCCAGGACGTGATCAGTCTCTGTGGAGTGATGCCAGGCCTCGTGTACGTTGAGGCGCGCCATGCCTTCCTGTTCGACGAGAACGGCGAGGCAGAATGGTTCCATGCGGGACCGCAAATCGTGGACGGCGAACATTTGCAGCTCTATTCGCTTGGCGAAAGCTGGTGCTGGCAACTCGTGGATGCACCGGCCCGCGCCACGGTGGTAGCAGGTGGCTACCCCATCAGCCCTCTCCACAATCGCGGCTGACCCTGCTAACATTGCTGCACCTACCGCGTCTCAGACGCATCGACCCTTCCGGTTGTATAGCCGGACATCTCCCTTCCCCCTACGGGCCTCATGCCCGTGGGCATGTTGGCCCGTTCTTCATTGAGGCCAACATGATCAAGCGTTTCTTCCTGCTTTTCCTTTGCTGCGCCGTCTTTGCTGGCTGCGCCGCCCAGCCGACTTCGCCGAATACCTATCGGGGTTCCGAAGCGCTGAGGCCAGGTACCGCTGAAGCTGTCACAGTCGTCCGGGTCCGCCCAGTAACGATTGCTGATACCGACGGCTTGATGTCTGCGAACACCGGCGTGCCGGGTGTTCTGGGTGCTGTTGTTGGCGCGGTACTGGGTGCGCGCGTCATCGGCAACGGCAATGGCCGTTACCTAGCCGGCGCGCTCTCGGGCACCGTTTCTGCGGTCATCGCTCAGACGGCCGCCAATCACCTGAGCCGTCGCAGCGGCGTGGAGGTCATTGTCCGTACGGACAGCGGCCGCCAGATTGTTGTCACGCAAGACGCGGATCAGCAGTTCGTCACTGGCGAGCGGCTGTACCTCGTCTCGGGTGCTGGCGGTTCCCGCCTCACTCGCTGACCTGGCTCCAGTCGGAGCCCCATCCCTTCTCTTTCCCCCGCGCGGGCCTCCCGCGTGGGGGCTCTGTCGCGAACAGGAGCAATTCACATGTTCGACGTCGCAGAAGCAACCCCCATCTCCATCGCCCCCATCGAAACGAAGGGGAGATACATTTTTGAAGTCGCCGACGACATCCGTCGTCAGTTGCGCAGCGCCGGACTCGATCCGGAATGGCTCAACGCGAGCAACTTTATGGATGACGACAACGAGGCGCTGTACGGCCCGAAGTCGTCACGCCAGTGGCCCCAGTTTGGCGCTCGTGAACGCATCGCCATCTCCGTGCATCGCGGCTGGTCCGAAGGCTGGGCCATCCACGTCGATCGCATCGGCCTTCAGGGTGATGCAGCGGGCGTGTCCACCACCGCGCAGAAGCTGTTGGTCGGCAAGTCGTTGACCGAGCGTCAAGCTTGGGACAGCGTTCGTGCGATCAGCAAGATGTTCGATGTCGCCTGAGTCCAGCTCATCCCATTCGCAAGCCCGAGAGGGCTTGCCCAACCCTTCGGGGTTCGGCAAGCCGCTTTTACCCGCGTCATAGACGCATCGACCCAATGTCCGGCATCGCCGGGCCAACCCTTGCGGGACACTCGTCCCGGCAGGGAAGGGATGTCCCCAGCTATTCAGAGGATATCCATGAAACTTCCCAAGTCCTTCTTCGCACCTTTTCCAGACAATCCGGCGGCATGCCAGGACCTGCGCCGTGACGCATGCCGCGTGCTGCGTCGATTTGCTGGCGACATGGCTTTGCGCCCGCGCGATTACACGATCCGCGAGCATCGCCAGCGCCGGCGCGACGTCAACGTGTTTGCGTTGCAGACCGACTCGTTGCTGGTAGAAATTCAGCATCCGCCTGGCGCCGAGGGCATTCGCATGTCCTATCGGACGTGCCGCGGTCGCAATGACATGGCCGGTGGCCGCGACAATACAGTCAGCGTGGAGTCGCTGGCTACGCAACGTGGCTATGCCGAACTGGTTTCCACGCTTCGCGTGGTGGCCGGGCGGCGCGGTTGAGGGCCACGGCATGAGGCTCATCAAAGTCACGTTCACAGCAACGTCAGGCGAGGAAACGACGGGCTTTGCATCGTTGCACGCCAACGATGTTGTTGAATTACCCAAGCGCATGCTGCTGCGCGTGCGCGCAGCGCTGGAAGCGGGTGAAGGCTATGCCATCGTCGCTCATCAGGGGGGATATGCAATCCCGCTGCTTCTACTCGAAGATGCGCGCTATAAGCTGGATGTCAGGCACGCCACGAGCGACGCCTGGCTGACCCGGCTGATTGACGCGTTTCGCAAACCGAGCAAAGACCAGATGCAGGCCTATGGCCGCTACTACCACACGCTTTCGGCAGCCTGCGCTGTCGGCTTCGTGGGTTATGCGGCCGGAATTCAAGCCTGGACGGTAGCGACCGCTATCAACGCAGCATGCTTGCTGGCCGGCGCTGCGGTACTATTTGCCATAGGCGCTGTTCTCGCAAAAGGAGATAAGTGATGTTTGGTCCATTTGTTCTCGGCCTCACTCTGTGCATCGCCGGCTTTGGGCTCTGGGTATTGCGCAACGCGGATCGCGAGCGCATGCGCGAGCATCTTGACCGCAACGACTAGGCCAACTCGCCGTGACGCTGGCGCGCATGCGTCGGCGATCAGCAAGTCCCCAAGCGCTTCCCTCTGGAAGCGCTTTTTCTTTCTCACCCCACACGGGCGTCGTCCCGTCGGGGCGGCTCCCTAATCTCGGGAAACCCCTCGATGGACGCAATTGTTTTTGGCGCTGGCGTGGCCAGCTATCCCGCCGGCGTGCAGCTGCGCGTCGGTCTCTACGACGCCAACCTGCGCCCGGCCATCCAGCTGATCTGCGCAGACGACGGCATGCCGTATGCCTCGCTCAGCGTCAACTTGCCGGGCACGCCATTGCTCGACGGTGAATTCTGCGTGGCCGCCGACTGGAACCTTCCGGCGGATCTCAAAGCGGCGCTGCTGGCCAGCGGCAAGTTCACGGACGCGGGCCGCGTGTCGCCTGGGCCCATTCAAGGCGGCGCAATCTGGCGCATCGATTGTCCCGAACTGCTGTCGCAGTTCGCCGCGGCTCGGGTGGTCGCCTGTCGCACGCCTGCGCATCGCATTGCCGCCCTGGTGTAGCACCACGGCATTTTCCAACCCTCTCGGGGCACGCCCCGAGAGGGCGTGTTCCGTCTCCGGAGCACATCATGTACGTAATTTCCATAGGATCGGCCCGATCCGAAATGCGCACGACGCTCGCCGGCGTGCTGGAATACCTCAACCAGGACCGACGAGGCATGGCCGCACCGCGGCCGGCAGACGTCACCGTGCGCCATGTCGAGCGCGGTGATATCGCCGTGCATCAACTGAAGTCGGGCCGGATGGCAGTGTGCCCGCGCGGTACGGCTCGTTCAATCCTGGTCCAGATCCTCGATGAGGTTGAGCGGTACATTGTCCGGGTGGACGGCAAGGTCCTGCGCCCGCATGAGATGAGCCGCGCCTCTTGGGGCGCGGTCGTTGCCGCGGGCCGCCTGGCGTTCTTCCCTGAAGAGGCGATCGATCTGGCTGCCGCCGAAACCGGGCCGCTGCTTCACACCCGGGATTTGTTTGAAGCCGAGGGGCCTTTTGACATCGCGGCCTTCGTCGACAATGAGTTCCGTCGCCGCTTCGGCTACGGTCGGCAGGGCCCCGCATACGCACCAGGCGCGAGCCCAAACGCGCGCCACGAGCTGCATGTTGCCTATGTCTTGCTGCGCGGCGAGAAGGTGCGCGAATGCGTACTGAGCGCCTACCGCGACGATCCTGAGATCGGCAAGCACGACCTGACCTGGTTGCGGCCGCTGATCGAGGTGCCGGCACTGCGTGGCGCGCTATCGCCTGCGCAGTTGCAGGGCCTCTGCCACGTCATGCGGCACGATGGGCTGAAGATCACAGCGGACAACGCGGGGAAGCTGCTCGCCATCGTGCGAAGGCTGCCAGTGGGCTGTGGGGTCGTGCAGGTCGACGACGCCTTGTTCTCAGCTGGCATGCTGCAGCCGCGTACGGCTGTGGCTCTTGACGCTGCGAAAGGGCCGAAAGGGCCGGCCGCGACACCGGTGTCGCCGCTGGCGCAACGCATCCACGCGCTCACCACACAGCGGCGATTCGACGCCACGATGGAGCGCGCCAAGGCCCAGCGCGAAGCCCTGGAAATCAGCCAGCGGCACTTCGATGATCTCGCGCGGCGCGCCGTTGCCGATCGCACCTGCGCTGGCTACGACTGGGCCAACATGGTTGCGCTGGCGGTCCTGCAGCGTGACGTTGCCGCGGTGCTGGAGGTCTTCGATAGCCCCAAGGACTGGAACACCGATAGCAAGCGCGCCTTGCGTGAAGTGACCGGTGTCGATCTCCTGCAGTGCACCGCGGCGCTGCGCCGCCGGCGGATTTTTGAGCTGTGTGGGTTCTCGCCAGCGGAGCAGGAGCGTTGGGAGACCGAGGCGGCAGCAGCGAAAGCCGACCGTGCGGCCGCGCGCGAGTTCGAGGACGCCCGCAAGCGCGCGGAGGCTTCCAATTGGCGCCTGGAAGGCGGCAAGGTGCTGAACGGTCGCGAGTACGTCGATTTCTGTATTGCCGAGGGCTTCTCGGAAATCATCGACATGCCACGCGGCCGCGCGCGCGCCTATCGCATCTGCAATCCGCGACGCGGCATGTCGCGACCGCTGCGCGCCAAGGATGGGACCCTTTCCTATGCACGGGCCCGGCTCGCGCAAGCAGCCGTTCCCGCTGCCATCGCGGCTTGATGCACTTCCCTGGCCCTTCCGGGCCGGGGAAGCTTCCTTGAATCACGTACTGTTTGCCTGAGCTTTCGTCGTTACCGGCAGAGGCCGGAAGCGTTAGCCTTTCGTCATCAAAGCGGTGTTTGCACTGGTACGGATCAGTCCAAACACAGTTTTACCAGCGTCGTTGACGCATCGACCCCAACGCCGGCAAGCAGGCCATCTCTTGAACCTTCCCACAGGGACCGCTCCCTGTGGGGACGGCCTGTGGGACTTCCCCTGAGGAATCCCATGGAACTAAACCCCTCCCAACTGCAAAAACTGCTCGCCGCCTGCATCCCGGCCATGCTGCCGGTCCTTGTGGCGGGAGCGCCCGGCATCGGCAAGAGCGACATCGTCGCCCGGGCTGCTTCGGACGCCGGATCCGACCTCCTGATTTCGCACCCGGTGGTCGAAGACCCGACCGATTCGAAAGGCTTGCCCTTTCCGTCGGCCGACGGTGCGCATGCACGCTTTCTGCCTTTCGGCGATCTCGAACGCGCGCTCAGCGCTCGCCGCCCATTGGTCTGGTTCATCGACGACCTGGGCCAGGCCACACCCGCGGTCCAGGCCGCCAAGATGCAGCTGCTGCTCGCCCGGAAAATCGGTGAGCACGTGCTGCCGCCACATGTCACCTTCGTTGCCGCGACCAATCGCCGCATCGACAACGCGGGCGTCTCCAACATTCTCGATCCGCTGAAGTCCCGCTTCGCGACCATCGTGGAGCTGACCACGTCGATCGAGGACTGGACGCGCTGGGCCGTTGCGACGGGCCAGCCGCCGGAGCTGATTGCATTCCTGCGCTTCCGGCCGGACTTGCTGCTGTCGGCGAATCGCACCCGCGAGATTGAGAACCTGCCGAGCCCGCGGTCCTGGGGAATGGTGGGCAAGCTGTCGCAGGTGGTGCCCGCCGAACTGGAGCACGTCACCTTCGCCGGCGCGGTGGGGCAGGGCGCTGCGACAGAGTTTGTGGCGTTCAAGCGTCTCTTTCGCCAGATGCCTTCGCCAGACGGCGTCCTCGCTGCGCCGTCAACGGCGCCGATTCCGACGGACGTGGCTGTGCAATATGGCATTGTCACGGCGCTGGCGCGCCTGGCCAATGCCAACAATTTCGATCGCGTGATGGTTTACGCGAATCGGCTGCACGAAGCCGGGCTCGGTGAATTTGCCGTGCTGCTGGTCCGTGACGCCGTGGAGCGCGATGCATCGATCGCCAGTACCCCAGCGTTCATCGTGGCGCAGGGCGGCCCCATTGGCGCCCACATCCGCGGCCAGTAGGTCGCTTTCCTGCTTCAACACATCTGCTGGCCGGCCCCGGGTTCCCCCGGGCCGGCCGTTTTCATTTCCTGCCGCCTTCGCGCGGTGACTCCCTCTGAGGAATCCATCATGAACATTACCAACCTGACGTCCCGCGTCATGCTCGCGACGCTCAATATCTCGGTCTGGCGCGCGCGCCGGTTCGACACCCGTGCAACGCAAGAGGTCGAGGCCAAGCACGAAGCCAAGGACATTGGCCGCTTCAACAAGCGGCTGCTGACCGATGGCGCGACGTCGTACAAGGAAGTATGCGCCATCGGCAACCGCGCCCGCGCGCTCTTCGATAGCCATTCGCTGGATTATGATCAGCTCGGCGTGCGCCTGCTTCCCACGGCCGTCTACATGGACGTCGCCGAGAAGCTGCGGGCCCTGGGCGATCAGTTCGACGCGGCGACGGCTCAGTTTCTTGCCGACTATCCGCGGCTCAAGGACGAAGCCCGTGTTGCGCTCAATGGGCTCTTTGACGAGGCGGATTATCCGACCGAGGCCGAGCTGCGCCGCAAGTTCGGCGTGCGCTTCTCCGTGCTGCCGTTCCCCGATGCCAGTCAGTTCGGCATAGATTTGCCCCCGGACGTCCTGCACGGCATTCGCGAAGAGATGGATGCCAAAGTCTTGGGTGCGGTGAAAACCGCGAACAACGACCTGGTCAGCCGTCTTTACGAAGCGGTGCAGCACTTTGCCAACCGCCTGTATGGGGAAGGCAACGTGCGGCTTGACGTTGCCGACAAGGTGCGCGAGCTCAGTGCGCTATTGCCGCGACTGAACTTCTCCGACGATCCGGTCCTGACGGAGATCCTCGCCAAGACCCAGGAACAGCTGGCCTGCTATACCGGGGCGCAGCTCAAGGATGACCCGCTGCTGCGCCTGAACGTGGCCGAGCGCGCGATGGAGATCGAGGCGCAGATGGCTGCTTTCATGGGCGGGCCGCCGCCCACGCTGACGCGCGAGGGTGGCGACATGCCGATGCTGCATCTGCTAGCCGCTTGAGGTTGCCATGCATGATCGAATCGTGAAGCAGCGTGCGGCGCTGGTGCTGTCGCAGCCGTTCTTCGGCGCGCTTGCCCTGCGTTTGGCGATCGTCGAAGACCCGACCTGCGAGTCGATGTGGGTCGACGGCGTGAGCCTGGGCTACAACCCTGCATATCTCGACAAGCTGGATGACCTGGAGCTTCGCGGCGTCCTGGCCCATGAGGTACTGCATGTGGCCAACGGGCACTGCTGGCGCATGGGTGCACGTGAGCAGCATCGGTGGAACCAGGCCTGCGACTATGCGGTCAATCCGCTGGTCCTCAATGCGCAGTTCAAACTGCCACAAGGGGTCCTGCTCGATGGCCGCTACCTTGGCAAGTCGGCGGAGGAAATCTACGCGATGCTGCGACAGGAGGAATCCTCGCAGCAGCCGGAGCCATCCGCCGGCGGTGCAGCAGGCGCGGCGCCGCAGCCGTCCGACGGCGAGCCGTCGCCGCCAGAGCCGAACGGATGCGGCGAGGTCCGCCAGTACACGGGCATCGACAAGCCGGCCGTCGAAAGCGAATGGCGGGTCGCCGTGAGTCAGGCCGCGAAAGCGGCCAAGATGCGCGGCGCCTTGCCTGGCGATCTCCTGCACCTGGTGGAAGCCGCGCTGCGGCCGTCGGTGGACTGGCGGGCTGTGCTGCACCGTTTCGCCGCCGAGGCTGCCCATGCTGACTACACCTGGAAGGTGCCCAATCGCCGCTATGCGCACCTGGGCCTCTACCTGCCCTCCTTGCATTCCGAGGTGGTGGGAGACGCGGTGTTCGTGCGCGACTCCAGCGGCTCCGTCTTCGACGAAACGCAGCGGCAGTTCGCGACGGAAATTACTGCGGTGCACCAGCAACTGCAGCCGGCCCGGCTCATCGTGATCGACTGCGATACCCGGGTCACCCAGGTCCAGGTGTTTGATCGAGACGATGTGGTCGACCTTGCTCCGCTGAAGGGCGGCGGGGGCACCAGTTTCCGGCCGCCATTCGCATGGCTCGAGCAGGAAGGCATTGCACCGGCATTCCTTGTCTACCTGACGGACCTTGACGGCGAATTCCCGCTCGCGGCCCCGGCATATCCCGTCCTTTGGGCATCGGTCACGCCCTTGGATCGCATTGCTCCACCGCGGTTCGGCGAGTGTGTCGAGGTGATTACTTAGATCGGCAGCTCACTTCGTCCTCCGTCATTTTCCCGACAGCCTTGTGACCGTCAATCGCTGTCCATTTCTAAATCTAGCCTCAAGCGAACCATATAAGTGCCGATGGTAGGTGCTGAAGTGCTCGTAGCAGGCTCAAGCCCCGGCGTGCCCGGGGCTTTTTCTTTTTGGATCCCCATGTCAGAAAACTTTGCTCGATCCGCAACAATGCGCCGGATCACTCACTTGGCAGAAATGGATGGCCATTGGCCAGGCCGTTGCCAGAGGCAGAGCAGGTGCTGCCGGCATGGGGCTCCAGAGGAGCGAGCTTTGGAACCCCAACTTCTTGTGATGGACGTCGACCACCTGCCGCGGCAGGGAATCGCGAAGCGTGTGGACCAGTGGTTTGCTGATGTCCGCAATGAGAACACGCAGCAGTCCTTTGATGACTGGCTTGCGATTGTCGCATCGCCCGAACCAGCCATTGCGCCGGGCATCCGGTTGTCGCAGGGCAATGTCGAGCTTGAACTGCGACACGGTCGAAGATATTCGATCGAAGATGCCGTGCGCGGAGCGAGGCAGTTTCGGTGCATCATCGATGGCCGCGTGCCGCTCGTCGCTTTCATTGATGAGCGTGGCTACCGTGGAGCGTGGATTACCGTAAGAAACCTTTTCACCATAGAAGAGATGGTGAGCATGCGAGAATCGCCAGACCAGGCATAAGAAAGGGCCCGACGCTATCCAGCGCCGGGCCCTTTTTTTCTTCTGCTTTGGCAGAAAGACGATGTCTATATGCTAGCTTTCCGGAAAAATGCCTTGAGCATGCTCACGCTTTCGCCGTGGTGTCACCTTCGGTTGCCGGCGAGACGGCCTCTTCGATCGTCGGTCCGGTGCTGTCGCCGAAGGTGAGGGCGGGAATTCGCACGATTGTGCCTTCCAGAGCCGCGGAGCTTCCAAGCCGGATCGTGCCGGCATAGGCGATCCGGCCCTTCACGCGGCCATTGATATGGAGCGACACCCGGGCAGCAACGTCGCCCTCTACGGTGCCGTCGATGAGCACATGGTCGCCTTCGACGGTTCCGCGGACCAACCCTTCTGCGCCGATATGGACGAGGCCTCGGGACGAACGGAGATCGCCATCGACCAGACCGAAACAACTGACGCCGTGATCGGAGCTGACGTGTCCGTGGATGCTGAGACCAGCCTGGATCAAACTGAAGTTTCGCTGGGCATTCATGACGGGATCAGAACAGTTTGATTTCGTTGCCACGGCCGGCCACGGGCGGCGCCGGGTTACTGGGGGCGGGGCTGGCTACCGGCTGACGTGCGGGCGTCGGGACGGAGGCAGGCTGCTTCGGCGCCTGGACCTTGGGCGATTGAGGTTTGGCATGGCTCTGCGCCGGAGCTGGCGTGCTCGCGGATGCGCCGGAGTGGGTCTCGGGCGCTGCGGGCGGTGCAATCGTTGCAGGCCCGAGCGCAACCAGTGGCTGCGACACGGACGGCTGTGACGCGGGCCATTCGTGGCCGCCGTCCATGGGCGGCGAGCCGGTGGCTTCTGGTTGTGCAGCGGCAGTCTTCGCCGGAGCCTTGTGCGCTTCATTGGACGCGAGCCAGCGACCTCCGCCGAATGCCAGCACGGCAATGGCCAGAATCCCCAGACATTGCCAGTGGATGGGCCTGATGCGCGCCACGATTGAGTGACCGCCTTGGGACGGCGGCTGGCTCGGTTGCGCTGCAGACAGTGCGTCAAGCCTGGTTGTCCCAGAGGCTTCCATCTCAATGGTGACGGGAGGGGCTGCGTACTGTGCGTGCAGACGCTCGATTTCCTTGATGTCCATATCGGTCTCTGGAGCGGGTTTCAGGCTTTCTCGATCAGTCGGCCGTCTGGTCCGAACTGATCGTTGTCAGGAATGCAGAGGTGATGAATCGCACGAATGTGCTTGGCCGCGCCGACGACTGCAGCATCTTTTTCCGCATCGGAGATGGATTGCGCGATGTATGCGCCGAGCGTGCGATGGAGGAGCCTGTCGTGCTGGTTCAGCAGGCGAATGAGCCGGCCTGCCAGGGAGTGCGTTACAACGATCTGCCGATGGTGGAATTTCAAGCTGAGATGGCGCCGGGGCTTGGATTCGATCCACTGCAGCCTCGCATCCATCCATTCCTGCGCCTGCCGAAAGGCGTCGTCGAGCGCGAGGATCTTTCCTTTGCTGGCCACCGAGAACTTGGCGGTGCAAAAGTTGTAGTCGCTGCGGAGGAAGTTACGCACGAAGTCGGTGCAATACGACACCTCCGTGCCGCTGTCCGTTTGCGGAACAATCTTTGCAACGCGTCCCTCGCTTAGCATGCGCCGAATTGGCTTTGGGCCTGTGTTCGAAGCCGCGCTGTCTGGAGGCGGATCTAATGATGGAACTGGCGGTATGGGTCGCGAGTCGCCATCGGGAAGAGGACGGAAAAGTTCGGCCATGGTCCATGCTGTGGAATCTCTCTCAGCTGGAATTTTGAGATACATTGCGCTTGGCACGCTCGGAGAAAGAGACACCAAATTCGCGAGCTTTCTACCTTTACCGCGGCCTGTGATGTGCCACAATTCACTCACACCTCGCGTCACTGACGCATCGACCCTGACTCCCTGAGAGTCCATCTTCTGCTTCAAGTCGTGCAATTTGCGCACGCGCCGACCGGTTGGCTACCGGTGTGGATATTCCTTGTGATAAGTGTTTTCGCCGAGCACTTCCCTCATCAGCTCGTAATACGCGCCTTTGGCTGTGCCTCTTCATGAGCGCACGCTGGACACCGTTCGAGCCTGGGACCATGTGGCGTCTCTCTCCAGGCCCCTCCTAGGCAGAACGGCTGACGTCGAGCCGATCCGTGAACCTGCGGCCGAACCTGTGGGTTCGCGAAATGGGTTGTTGTGCAGCGTGACCATGCTGCACGAGGACGACTTTACGTCCTCCGCATGAGCGGCGCGCCTTTGTGCGTTGCTCCCTGAGTGCCACGCCCCCGGAAGGGGCGTGGCATCCAGGTCTCTCTAGCAAAGCTCGCTTTCCGGCGTACCCGGGACGCGGGCTTTTGTCGTTTGTGAGAGACCGTTTCGGGAGAGTCTGCCATGCATCAGGATTCCGAGATTTGCGCCGTGATCGCGGCGACGCTGGAGCGCCGCCGTCCGATGTACAAGGACATGCCGGCGGCCTGGCGCAACCTCTGTGAGGCGGCACATGTCGCCAGTCTTCCGGAAGCCGCGCGAGCGGCCTTCCTCAACACCGTAACGACCCAGCGCGGGGCAGACACAGCCTTGCGCCTTCGGGAGCATGCTGCGTCCATCCGGGCGAGCGTCGTTCGCTTTCTCTCTGAAAGGAGATTGAACGTATGCATGCACCCATCACCTACGGTGGCTTCGACGGACCCAGAAGCCTGCTAGAAGAGCGGCCGATGCGCCCGCCGATCATCGGCAAGATCCGGCCGGGCATCAAGGTCCTGACCCGCAAGGCCCGGGAGAATCCCGAAGCCGTGCGCATCCATGACGCCATGGTGGCGCAGGGCCACTCCTATGAAGCCATCGGGCTGGAGATCGAGCGCAGAACCCAGTTGCGCAATGCGCTTGTGCCGAAGAACGTACCGTGGTTTACCTGCCGTGGGTCGGACTTCACCAACCCGGCAGTGGCCGACGACATCCTGCAGCGCTACGGCGAAGACCGCGGCGACGGCAATGGCCGCAAGCTGTGGCGCTTCCCGGTGGTGTTCGCCTTCGACGACTGGCTGCGCAACATGCCCAACGAGCTGGTGACTTACACCGCCAGCGGCAAGCAGTTCTTTTCGGAGTACGGCCCGGACGGTTTGCGCTACTGCAAGACGTATGCGCCGGTGCAGCGCGAGGCGCGCGCAAGCCGCGCGAAACGCGTGTGGGGCGGCCGCCCGATCATTCTCCGGCAGGACGATGCCATCCCCGACGGGCGCTGCGACCCGCACAGCTGCCCACAGTATCAGCAGGGCGTTTGCAACCTGTCCGCGGCGTTCTACTTTGCGGTGCCGGCGACCCGGGGTCTTGGTTTGATCCAGATGCCGACCACCTCAATTTACGTGCTCCAGAAGGCCCACGCTGCCATGCAGACGGTTGCGCTGGCGCGCGGACGTCTGGTCGGCGTCGAGTTCTTCGTAAGCAAGCAGGAGGTCGAGATCAGCCGGATCGATCCTGAGCTCGGCAAGCCGGTGCGCCAGATGCAATGGCTCATCACGCTCGATGCCGATCTGGACCTGGCCGGTCTCCTTGACGGCTCGGATCGCCCGCGGCTCTCGCACGTCGAAGCCGCGCAGCAGGCGGTCACGGCGCTCGAGAACACGCCGCAGACGCTGCTGGATCAGTCGCCCGGTTTCCCTCCTTTGGATGCCGAAAAATCGCTGTCGGGCGTGCAGCCGGTGCAAGGTGCCGAGACATCGGATGCCGAGGACCTGGCCGCAGCGTTCAACGAGTTGGCCACGCGGTTGGGCTTCGATAAGGAACCCGATCGCAAGGACCTGCGCGAATTTCTGCAGGCGAGCTTTGGCGTTGGCTGGACCAAGCGGCCCGCCGCAGTCCGGCAGGTTATTCACGACATGCGCGTTGCGCTGGAGAACAACCCGGTTGCATATCGAGAGCAGGTTAAAGCCATTGCGGCTGAGATTGCCCCCTGAGCCAGCCCCCCGACTGGCTCACCTTACGGACGCCCTTGTGGCGTCCTTTTTCTTTTCCACGCGCTGAGGCCTTGCCGGCACAGCCAATTCTCTCAGGAGGTAGCATGCTCAACGAAGGCGATTGCCTGCGTCTGGGACACTTCTCAGATCTGCATTACTCGCCCAGCCACCTGGCCGAGGCGGACCGCTGCTTCGGCTTTGCGGTCGACGATGCGATTGCATCGCGCTGTCAGGTGGGGGTGGTGTCGGGAGACTCTACCGATCACCGCCTGGACGCGCATACGCCGGCCCTCTCGGCTCTCGCGCGGCGGATCCATCATCTCTCGGCCCATATGCCGGTCTTGATGCTCCAGGGCACATTCAGCCATGAACCGCAAGGCACGCTGGATCTGTTCCGCCTGATTGGGGCGCAGCATCCGGTCTATGTTGCCGATCGCATTCATCAAGTCGCGCTCTGCGCAGGCCAATTCGTACCGTCGGAAGGCCCGGTCTTTAACGGCGCTGAGATTGAAGCGGTCATGGTGCAGTATGGCAAGCCGGCCGTGGTGTTCACCTGCGTGCCGACCGTCAACAAGGCGGTCCTGGCTGCAGCGGTGGGCGTTGCCGGTGCGGCGACGGCGGTTGGTGACTATCTGGCTGACTACCTGGCCGCCGCGGGCGCCGTCAATCGACAGTGGCGCTCCCATGGCGTGCCGACGGTCGGTGTGTCGCACGGCACGGTCAATGGCTGCCAGACGGAGCACGGCGTGCCGATGGCCGGCTTTGACCACGAGTTCACCATCGGCGCGCTGTTCGACGCCGAATGTGATGCTTTTATGCTCGGCCATATCCACCGTGCCCAGCAATGGGCGCGGGAGGGCAGGGTAGTGGCGTATCCTGGCTCCATCGGGCGATTCCACTATGGCGAGATCGGTGAGAAGGGCTATCTGCAATGGCAGGTCTCTCCGGGCCGCGCCAGCGCGTCGTTGGTGGCCACGCCGGCACGCGAGACGCTGTGCGTGGACTTCGACGGCCCGCCGGACATGGCCAAGCTTGCCGAAGTTGCTGCGCAAGCTGCTGACAAGTTCGTGCGGGTTCGTTGGACCGTCAACGAAGAGCATCGCCAGCTGGTCGACCGCGATGCTATCCAGGCACTCTTTGCCCGAAGCGCTCAGCTCAAGGTCGAGGCGCGGGTACTGCCGGCAGTGCGCAGCCGTGCCGAAGGCATCAGCCGCGCCGCGAGCCTGCCCGGTAAGCTGGCCCGGTGGGGTGAGCTCACCGGCATTGATACGGGCCCGTTGGCAGACCGCCTGGCTATGCTGGAGACGCTCGATGCGCAAGCGATCGCAGACGGCGTGCTGGCGCAGCTGCGGGCTGTCCCGGCCGAGGCAACGCAAGGCGTCCTCGAGACCCCTGTCGTTGTCGACCGCGGCGAGCCTGACAGCCTGACGCCGGTCGCCCAGGCGCCGTCGCCCGAGCCGCCCAGCACGGATTGGCTTACCGATGACCTGTTCGCGGGGCAACCCGCCTAACCCTTAGAGCATGCGCAAGCCATGTTCCGACAGCCGCATGGGCTGTCGAAACCCGGTTTCACCCGCGTCATTGACGCATCGACCCAGCAGTATCCAATTCCTTCTTACCCTGGCGGGTGCTACCCGTCAGGGGCGCGCTCCGCCCACACTGGAGTGCAAGATGATTCTTTACCACGCTGGCCCTTCGTGGGTCCATGTCGCCGAGGCTGCCCTGGCACGCACCGAACTGGCGAAACGCCTGTGTGACCAGCACGGCTTCACGCAGTGCATGCTGTACGAGCCCTTTGGCCGCGATCGCGGAGCGGTGATCGCCAAGCGCGGACACATGCTCGTGATGGCGATTGCCACCGATGGTGGAAACACCTGGTTTTCCGTTGCACCGTCCAAGGAGATGCAGGACCTGATCTGGTCGTTCTCGAACGGCTTTGCCGGGCAGTGGAGCGCCCTGGAGCTGAAGGCCATTACCGGCCTGGATGACTGGAAGGCGCTGCTCGAGATGGCCGCAAGCCAGTTCTCTGCCGCGGTGCGTTCTGTCGAACGCGCCATTGCTGGCCAGCCGGAGCAGGACATGCCGGAAGTTCCTGAGCTGCCCGTGTTCGAGGGCGAAGCGATGGAAGTGCCGGCCGACTACCTGCATTCCTTTACTGGTGCGGAGGTGGCCGAATGCGCCCACTCAAACTGACCCTTGCGGGCTTTCACGGCATCCGCGATGGCATGCATCGCGATAGCGTGACGGTGGATCTGACGGATCTGCCTGGCGGCCTGATCGCGATTGTTGGCCCGAACGGCGCCGGCAAGACGACGATCATGGACAACCTGCATCCCTATCCCATCATGCCAAGCCATGCCAGCAAGATGTCGGCCGATGCATTCTCGTACTGGGACCACCTTTGCGCCCCCCGCGCTGAGAAGGATCTAGAGTGGGAGCATGGTGGCAAGGTCTATCGGTCGGCGTTTGCATTCCGCAACCCGGGCAAGAGCCGTAAGGCGGAGTACTACTTGTTCGAGAAGGATGCCGTCGGCGCCTGGAATCCCGTGCAGCTGCCAGACGGAACCGTATCCGACGGCAAGGCCGACACCTACGGCCGGTGCCTTGACTCGGTGCTCGGCTCCGCCGAAGCCTTCTTCACCAGCGTCTTTTCTCCACAGAACCGACGTCCTTTGGCGAGCTACCAGCCGACCGAGATCAAGCGGTTGCTAGCGGAGTTGCTCGGCATCGATCACCTGCGCGAGTTGTCGGCGAAGGCGGGCGATGTGGCGAAGGCGTTGAGCCGGTCGCTCGATACCCTGCAGCGGGACGTGCTTGTGCTGTCCGGCAAGCGCGACACCGCAGTGTCGATGACTGCTGAGGTTCGCGAGCTTGACCAGGCTCTCGAATCGGCCCGGGCGCTGCGCGCGGAGCAGTTGAGCTGCGGCAGTAAGCTGGAGCAGGAGCGTGCCACGCTGGCGGCCAAGCAGGCAGCCTCAGCCGGTACCGAGGCCCGGTTGCGCGAGTTGCATCAGCGCAAGCGGGAACTCGGGGCACGTAGCCAGCAGCTGGCTGCGGATGATCGTGCGGCGGCGGCCAAGGCTGCCGCGCGCCGGCGGGAACTTGAGCAGGCCGCCACCGCCAGTGAGGCAACCCTTTCCCAATCCGAGGCGATCACCGCAGCGGCTGCACGACGTGATACGGTCCAGCTGGACCTTGGCCAGCGCTACGCACAGCTTGCCGACAGGCAGCGGGAGCTTGCCGAGGTCGAAGCCGTGGCGACGCGGCATGCGACACTGGCAGCAGAGCTTCGCGAGATGGAACAGCGAGGCTCGGTGGCAGCGAAGCTGGCGCGAACGCTCAAGGCCCAGACCGATGTTATGGATACGGTTCCTTGCACCGGCCATGCGATGCACAGCCAATGCCCGTTGCTGGCCCAGGCCCGCGAGGCCAAGGGACAGTACGAGGAACAGGCCGTCGTCGTGACAAAGCTGCGCACCAGCTACAGGGAGAAGCAGGAAGCCCTGAAGCCGATGGAGGTCAGCTTGCAGCGGTTGCCGGCGGCACGGGAAGCGGTGGCGGTGCTGCAGCGCGATATCACGCGGGACAACCAGGAACTGCAGCGCCTGACCGCTCTGGCGGCTCAGCGCCCTTTGCTTGACAGTGCTACGGCCGCTCTTGAGAAGGCCCGCTGCGATCTGGCCGCGGTGACGAGGGAGGAGACTGAACGGAGCAGCCGGCATGCCCGGGATATCCAGGATGTTGAATCCCAACTCGCCGCAGTGCAGCGGGAGGTGGATGCGTTGGCTATCACGGACGTGACGGCCTTGATCGCTGACTTGGATCGGCGCATCGTGGGTGTTCGCGAGGCGGTGAGTGCAGCCGACGGCAGGATCGAAACACTGATCCGTCGTCAGAGTGCCCTGGCCACCGATCGCGACCGCATCGAGCGCGAGCTCGCTGGTCTGCCCAATCTTGAAGCGCAGGTTCAACGCCTGTCCGACGAGATTGCGCTGTGGAAGCTCCTCGGCAAGGGCCTTGGCAACGACGGCGTGATCGCGCTGTCGATCGATGACGCCGGACCAGCCATTACCCGCATCGTCAACGATCTGCTGCTCGCCTGCTACGGACCGCGATTCACCATCGCGATCCAGACGCAGACGCTGCTTGCCAGCGGCGAAGCCAGGGAGGGGTTCTCCATCGCCGTGCTCGACGCTGAGAACGACAGCTCGAAGGAGTTTGGCGTGATCAGTGGAGGGCAGAAGGTGTGGATCAACGAATGCCTGACCCGGGGTATTGCGCTTTACCGGGCGCAGCACGCGCAGCATGCCTTCCAGACGCTTTTCACCGACGAGGCAGACGGGCCGCTGGATCCGGAGCGTAAGCGCGCCTTCATGAAGATGAAGCGCGAAGTGCTGCGGGTCGGGGGTTACGAGCGCGAGTTCTTCATTTCCCAGACGCCAGACCTCGTCGACGACGCAGATGGTGTCATCGATGTCGTTGCGCTGGCTGCCCAGTAGTCGCGCCCACGTTCCATCTTTGCCTATGCCCGCTCCCCGAAAAGGGGGCGGGCATTTTTCTTTTGAAGCGCGGGAGTTTGGGCGCTAGAATTGCCGTGCTTACCGCGTCTTTGACGCATCGACCTTGCCGGCTCTGCCGGCACAGCTTTTTCTTCACCCATAGGGGCCTTGTCCCTATGGGCAAGGCTTCCGTTCAACAGGAGTCTTGCCATGGTTGTTCAGTCTCGCGCGTCTGGCGGTGCGGTCCTCGCGATCGTTGCCGTGTTGTTCGTCGCGCTCTTCTTTGTCGTCACCGCTTCGGATAGCGGTCTTCTGCGACCGCAGTTGCTTGGATGTGGTCTTGCGATTACCCTGATCTCGATGCTGTGGCTTGCCTCCCATGTGCGCAAGCTTCGCAGGACACGCAGCGTCATGAATCTCGTCCGTTCGGCCTGGCTCTGAGCGGTACCGCCCCATGCATCGCCCTCTTCGGAGGGCATTTCTTTTGGAATTCAGCAGACGATGGAAAAGATCATGATTCCGGCGGCCGAAGCCGCCAAGTTGCTACCGCGCGGCAAGAAGGTGCACACGTTTATCCGCGTGATGGCCTGGATGGGCGCTGATGTTGCGCGGGAGAAGGTACTGGCGGCCTTCGAGTCTGCGAAAGAGGTCGAGGTGTCAAAGGACGCGGCCTGTTTGAACCACCAGTTGGCCATCATGATGGACGGCGTGCGCACGTATATCGACACCAACCAGAAGGCATTGCGCAAGCAGTGCCCGCAACTGGCCATATCCGGGAGTGCGAATGGAAATGCTCGTTAGCATTTCGCTTCAGGCGCCGGAATTCCGCGGTGCCCATGGTCCGGCCGTGGCGACGCACCGGCTTCGCCAGATCGCCGACGAAATCGAGGCCCATGTCGCGGACTTTGCGACTTGCCCGGAAGGGCAGCGCATTGCCGGGTCGCAGGAGGACTGCAGCTTCGTGGCGCATCTCGTCGAACTCTAATCGTTTTTTCTACCAACCCATGGGGGCACAGCCCCCATTGGGGCGTGCCCCTGTCTAACGAGGGGCCCTTGGGCTGTCTGCCACCTGGCTCCAATCGTGATGCCACCAGGCAATAACGGCCGCTGCCGTGGCGGCGTCCTTGGCGCTGACGACCTGATTTGCCTCGTCAGCGACGGCACCCACCACGCCTCCCCTTCGCCGTCGCTGGCTCTGGGGTCGACTGCGTGCCTATAGATGGCTTTAGCGGCTTCCAGCGGGATGGTCATGGTTGGTCTCCGTCTTCGGATTCTATGGTTGCCGCAATGCGGTCGCACGTGCGGTGGCTGGCCAGCCCCAGCATGCGACTGACGATCTCGCGCGGCAGGCCTGCGAGCAGCAGGCGCCGGCAGAACGTATTGCGCAGCGTGCGCGGGCTCGGCTCAGCGCCAGCAAATCCGATTGCTTCCAGCGCAGCGGACACGATCCGCCCAAAGCTCATATCCGTGATGGGTCGGCCTTCCGGCGTCAGTGTGAAAAGCAGGTCGCTGTCGATGGGCTGTGTCGTACGCCGGGCGAGCCAGACGCGCAGGAGCGGCACGGCGAATTCCTGCAGGTGCACGGTGCGGGCCTCCCGAGGTCCATGCGCCGGCACGAACAGATAGGGCGGGCTCGCGTCGAGTTGCAGATCTACCAGTCGTGCGGCACGGGCTTCTGACGCTGTGATGCCGGTGGCCAGGAAGATTGCTACGATCGCGCGGCCGCGCTGACTGGCTAGATCCACGCCAGGCGCCTGCAGGAAGGCCTGCAGGCGCGCATCCTGGGCCGCGTCCAGGTACTGCGGCGTCGGCTCGCGATCGGGCCATCGCTCGGCAGCAAGCAGCGCGGCCGCCGGGTTGTCGTGTCGGACACCGGAGAAGACCAGATGCCGGCACAGGCGGTCCAGCAGCTTGACGTACCGCACCCGGGTAGCCTGGGCGTAGGACCGCGCATCGGTCGTTTGCCAGAACGCGTCGATATCATCGGCGCCGAACGAGAGGATGCTGGCGCCGCGCGCCAACAGGTGCCTGCGAAAGTGCTCGAACATCGCCTGGTGCTGGACAATCGAGCGCGCCGAGAATGGCCGGCGATCCACGCCGGTGGCCTCCCGCGCTTGCCAGTCTCGGTAGGCCAAGGTGGGATTCGTGAGCCAGAGTGAGTCCATTTGTTCCATGCTCGCTGTTATATACTGGATTTGGCATCACCCACACCCCTGCCGCCTCACTGAGGCGGACACTGCCAGCAGGCGGGGGTCAGTACCGTGCCCGGCCATATCGGTTGCGCCGTTCCGCGAGCCTTGCGCGGGTCCGGGCGTACCGCGGATAGCTGCCGTCGAGCATGTCGGCAATATGCTGCAAAAGGCGTGGTCTCTGGAGAAATAGCAGGCGCAGAGGCTTTGGTCCGCCCGGTGCGTCACAGAGCGCCACACCCTGGGCCTTGCGGGCAATCTCGATGCGACCCGGTAAGTCTCGCTGACCGTGGCGCCGGCTTCAATCCAGCCATACTGCGAGAGGGGCGTGCCGTTGGGATGCTGGCCGATTCGGTCACAAAGCGTTGGCGCAACCTTCGTCGGCCCTGAGTTCTTCCAGGCGCAGTTCGAGCTGTTCAATCTGGCGGTCCGGCTCCTCCGAGCGACGGCTGAACTGCATGCGGCGCAGCTTTGCAATCAGCAACTTGAGATGCTCGATCTCCGCCTTGTCCGTTGCCGTCGCTGCCTTCTGCGGTTCGACCATGTACTGCAGATGCCCGATGCGGGCATCGCGCTCCAGCAGCGGGGCCTTGAGCGCTTCGATGTTGTCAGAGTGAAAGAAATCAAACGTTCATTGTTGGATAGCTGACGCAGGTGCGCGATGCAATTTCCCGCTAATGCGTTATTGCCTGTGCCCTTTGGGGCGGAGAGCGGTTGAGGCCCACATGGCCTGGTAGATGCTTGGACACAAGTCGCGCACAGAGCGTGCGGTCCATGCTTGCCTGCCGACTGTGCAGTGCGTCGCAGGACTTAAAACCTGGTAACTTTTCGGAAAGGAGCGATAATGTCCAAAATGAAGTGGGTACTGTGTAACGGTGTGGTGATAGCTATGCTAATCGGGGTGGTGGCAAATGCTGCCGCCCCGTCGGAACATGCGTGCATACCGTTCGACGTGTTTAGTGCTGTCTTCTGCTCAATCTTTGGGAATCCCTGAAGGGTGTCAGCATCTTTGCTCTGCGCAGTTCGCATATTCAGATGAGGGGACACGGCGTTCACTAGTGGTTGAATCTGAATGACTTTTGATGAGCCGTGGTGTCCCAGCGCCATATTATGGTTCTCCGATGGGCGATGTTTGACCCCCATAGCGGGGCGGTGTCAAGTGAGCAATCCACGTTCCGGGCGCACCATCGTCTGTCCGAGAACCGGATAGGGGAGATCTTCGGGGCTGGCAGTCGTTTTATGTGCAGGGCAGTTAAAGGCTCACCGTCAGCTTGACCGGTGAGCCGGCATTATCTCAACGATGCGTATGAGTGAAGCGTTCTTCGTAGAGGATCGCAGACTGGTTCATGGCAGCCTTCCAGTCGTGCGTTGAACTGCCGCACTTCCTGATGATGTTGCGCAGGGCCAGCCATAGCAGCTTGGTGGCCGCGTTATGGCTGGGGAAGTGGCCCAGTGTCTTGACGATCTTGCGCAACTGCGCTGCGTTGGATACTTTCGTTTGTTGTGTAGATGATCCGGCGGATCGCCGACGGGAACGTAAAGAACGGGATCTCCTGATCTCAGGCGCGACGCAACGACGCGGCGATCGGAGGATAGTCCATACCCCATTTCCCTTGCTCGAAGGGCGCGGCTTCGACGGTGGGTGCGGTGTACACAGGCTTGAGCCGCTGCTACGGCCCGGCGCTCCTTCCAGCCGGCGTACTCCAGGCTGTTCCGGATCCAGATGCACGATGCAGGTCTGCAGCGTCGTATTCGGAAACACCGCATTCAAGGCCTGTTTCATGCCCTTAAGGCCACCGTGCGGCAGCGGACGCGGCTCAAGAACGAGATTCACGCTGTGCTTGCCGCCCATCTCATCGAACGGTGCGGACATTACCCGCAGCGCGTCGAAGAACACCACCGGGTACATGCCTTCATGGCCGCATCGGTCACCGAGTTGATGAACTAGGGCGAGACCTCGGTGCCGTACTGCTCGGCCAGCAACGTCTGGATCTAGCGCACTGTCATGCCCCGGACGTATATGGCGATGATCTTGTTGTCGAACCCGGTGAAGTGCCGCTCGTGCTTGGGGATCAGGATCGGAGCGAAGCGAAGCTGGCGTCCGCGGTCGCGTGGGATGTCGACCCGCAGTGGCCATCTTCGGTCAGAACCGTCTTGGCGCCCTTGCCTTGCGCTGCTTGGCCGAGATGCACCGGCGCTCGGCACCAGCTGGGTAGCCCAGGTGATGACCGAGCTCGGCGCCGAGGGGCCCGATCGATCAGGGCCGTCCTGAACGCCGAGGAGGCGTCCTGCACCGCCTCGGCGGTCATCGGACCCTTGACGAATGGGCAATCAGGTCATCGGAGATGGTCGGGGGCTCACGGTCTGCGGCTTGGCTCGTCTTAGTTTTGCGTGGCATGATATGCCCTAAACACAAAAATGTCTGACAGGCTTGGTAGCTTTGTCGGATCCGGCGATGGCGGAACGCGCGCCGACCTTCATGTCAGCGCAATGCAGTCTCACGATTTCTGTTTTTACGCCTTTCCTCGGGCGGCGAAAGGATTTGGCGACGTCAGCGGGATCTGGTTGCTGTCATTCCTTCAACGGCCTTCTCCCACACCTTCCCACGCCTCCCACTGCTGATGTGCGCCGCTGATGTTGAAGCGCTTGGTCCCATCCTGTTGGAGTCTTGGACCCCAGATATCCGGGTTCATGTTGGTCAAGCCGTTGGTTGTCTCGGCCAGCCCGGAACCGGTCGTGAACAAATAGTAACCAGGGAAAGATGGCTCCTGCAATTGCTGCTGAATAACCCTGATCCTGAACATTTCCCCCGGTTTGACGCGCATCACGATAAAGTCCATCAGGCCATCGCCAATCTTCCAGTATGGCCACCAGAATGATAAATTGATACCCCCGTTTGACTTCGAGCTTGCCAGCAAGGTATAGTTTTCGCCCCCGTCCTTGAACAGGTAAAGCTCCAGACCATAATCGTTAAAGGCGTTGATCGGCACAACGTTGATCGACACGAACTGGTCGTGGTTGGCGGTAAAAAGATACTCGTCCCCGCTGACCGCCACCCCCTGTTTGCTCGAGTCAACGCCAAAAGAGGTGTCATTAACTTCGCAGACGGGACAGCTGGTGCCCATAGTCTGCGCATACGATTTGGAATACATCTCGAACAGCTCGTATGTCCTGAAGACGGTGGCGTCATGGCTGTAGCGCACTGGCTGAGTTTGCCGGACGGTTTCAGAACCTACTTTGTACACGCCGTCAGAGGTCGTGGTCATGCCGGCTTGTACCGAGATGCCAAGCGGCCCCAAGGGCCCGAGGGCGCCGAGTGCCCCCGTGGGCCCGAGTGGCCCTTGAATGCCCCAGACGCCGGCCGAATCCAGGTTGTGCGTATAGTTGCCCCACCAAGTGTTCTTTTCCTGAAGATGATACATATCCTTGAAGTATCCCGTAGGGTTTAGTGGTGCTCGCACATCTGCCGGAAAATCTAAGTCTATGGAGCAACCAAATCCTAGGGGACAACCTAAGCCAGCGGAATAAGATGAACCCAAGGGACCATGTGAACCATAGACGCACTTGTCGTCATCTTCGGAGTCGGGTACAGGGCACCAGTTGTTGTAGTAGGATTTGTCAGGAGCGGTTGGTTGGGTGCTTTGTCCGCGCAGCCTCAATGGTCCGATATAACTGAGTGGTCCAAAAGCTCCTAGCGGCCCCTGGCTGCCCAGCGGCCCCCGGGCTTGGGTCATGTCGTATGCGGTTTTATAAGTGAAGTTGTCCGTACCCCGGTACCACGACGACACGGCATTGTCCATCGCCGGGTCCGCGGTCAGGTCGAAGCGCATTACGATCGAATCCGGCTTGCGCGAATCCATGTTGTTCTCGCCCAGAGCGCAAACCTGCTCCGCCGTCACTACCATCCGACATAGCGCGGGGTCGTTGTTACAGGCATGTTCGGGCGCACTGAAAACGCGCAGGCTCGGAACGGTGGCGCAGCCCCCGATTAGAAAAGAAAAGATGAGCAACGCGAAATTTCTCATAATGCATCCTTCTCGTTATTACAAAGCACACGAAAAGTTAAATATATGTCGGGAAAGTATCAAGAAAAATCGGCGTTGCCAAGTATTACCGGGCGAGGTTAAAAAGGAATTGATATTCATCAAAGGTTACTGATTTTCGCCGCGCCGCCGTCTCGTTAGTATTGCGACGCGCGGTGTCATCAGGTCCGACTGCTCGGCGATGCTCGGGTCAGCGCTTGCGCTAAGCTAAAACTCAGGGCTCGCCCTGTGTTGGCTTCAAGAGGTCGTCATACGCTGCTGGGCGGGTCTACAAGGGGGGCAAGGCGGCCACCGTTGCTTAGCTTAGCACGTAACTCTTGCGCCGCTTGTCCGGAATAGGAATCAAGAGCTGTCAGCCATCAGGATCGACTTGGCCCTATACGCTTGCGTAAAAGCAGCGGCTGGATCATCCGCCGGAAGCTGAGGCTTCTGTAAGCGCTGTCCCAACACCGTTCATTCATGAGGCTCTAAAGTACGGCAACCTATTCCCTGTTGATTTGCACCGATTCGTGCCCACGCGCGCCAGTTGAGAATGCGGACAACACAAGGAATGGAAATCAAGGCGCAGGGTTCTTGGCATAAGAACTACACGAAAAGATTTCCGCATGCTGGTCGCGGTAGAAAAACGAGACCCGCCACGCTCGCTGTCAGAGATTTTGTAAACGCTCAATTGACGACATCTGGTATTGAGGCTTGAACGTTGGCAGGCTTTCGTCCGCAAAGATATTGCGAACGCAACATGATCCAAGAGGAGATGGACCAATTCCGCTGCAGGGGGGCGGTCCAATGGGACCCGTGACTACGAGGCAGCGGCCAAGCGGCGTCTAATTGAGTTTAGTCTTTAATTGGGAGCATCAGTTTCTGGCACCGCGCTCAAGGGCCCGCATCAACGCTAACCAGTTGCGCAAATGGACTCGGGAGTACCGAGATTCAGCGTAGCCGCAAGGTCCGTTGTAGACATTCGTGCCGGTTGTCCAGCGGGTTATGGACTCCCGTTCAATCCAGACACTTGTGGTGCCTTGCCACAAAGCGGCCTCAACGACTGGCTATCCCGACACCGCAGCAAGCGCAACCGCTGGCGCTATGTGAGCGTAAAGCTGTCCAACGGTGAATCGCTCGAGTTCGAATGCAGCGAGCGAGACGTTGGGCTCGTAAAGGCAATGATCGAAGCGCTGAGTGGAGACCATTGATGTTCGGCCTCGACGCTGGACTGGGGGTGTACCTGCATCGCGAAGCTGTGGCTATTTCTGAAGGTATTGGAGGTGGACAGGTTTGCACGGCCACCGGCCGCGCCGAACCAGGTGTTCAGCTCGGACATCACTACATCTGGACCGAAGAGGGATGGCTGTATCTGGCGGTCGTGCTGGATCTGTTCAATCGGGAAGTCGTAGGCTGGTCCATCAAGCCGCCCATGGCGGCGAACCTTGTGACGGATGCGTTGGCGTTGGCGTGGTTCCGCCGCAGGCCTGCTCCCGGCGCGCTGTATCACGGGTACCGTGGCAGCCAGTACGCGAGCCAGGAATTCCAGCGTTTGAAGAACGAACGAGTTCATTCCACGCGGTACCGGATGCAGCGTGAGGCCGCTGCGGACTTGTTCGAATACATCGAAGTGTTCTATAACCGCAGTGGTCGTCATTCGTCGCTCGGCTACGTAATCGCAGGCCCAGCTCCTGCAGGACTGGCTCACTGCTCAGCCGGCGAAAGATACGGCTGCATAACCCGTGACCTATGGAACGCGAAAACAGAGGGAACCTCACTCGTATCGTCCATTGCCGGCGTGGGGAAAAAGCCTCGGAGTCGATGTAGTAGCGAAAGGGGTGGAGAATCAAATGCAAGCCGATATTCCTGAGGGGACTTGGTTGTAACTTTGGACAGGGACGGCTATTCGGAGGGGGAGTATCTCCACCCGACGCAGCGTTGCTTCTGGGCGCCGATTCGGAGAGCTGCTGCGGAGGACAGGTTATCCCTGGCATCGATTGCCTTTCAGCGACTGCATCAGCTAGAGGGGTTGTATCGTAATGCCCCGGTAGCGCTTTGTTTTATCGCTCGAGCGCAAGGCTGCGTTAGTGCCAACCATCGGTATCTTTAGGTCTTGGGTCTTACTAGCAGCAGTCGGGTGAGTGATACGACCTCGCTTGTCCAACGTAGTATGCGTTGCCAGTATGGGTGAACTTCTCGCGGCGGTCGAGTTGATTTTGAAGACGGCAGTACCTGTACAGGTACAGATTGAGGCGCGCGATGCTTGGTACTTGGTTTTCCTTACAGTCCGTTGAAGATGAGGTCGGCGAGTGTATGGGGACATCGATCATCAATGCTTGACGAGACGGTCAGTATCACGCTGAGTCGCGGTCCGCAAAAGCGATGAAATTTTCCTTGGGACAACGAATTGTGCCCGGAGACTGCTTCGATCCGTAGTATCCACCATCAGACCATACCAGCGATAAAGTTGTCCCTCGTGTCCGTGGCGCGGATATGCCGGGCTGTTAATCCAGTGTCACGAGTCACCGGACCCATCTGATGCGTGATTCCGTCTCAAACAACTGGGCGCCTGATGCACATCTGTTGTTTAGGTGTGCTCGCCACTAGAGGGAGTGAATGACCTTAGCTGGGATCCGCCGGCTCGGTTGCCTGGGAAATTACCGTAATATCGATAATATTTTCATCTTGTAGTGGATGGAATATAAGGAAATCCTTACTTAAAATTCGATAAGTTCTGATGCCTGTGGCTGCGGGTAGCGGATATTATGCTAATTGAGATCGCACAATTCACTCCAAATCGTTTTTTTTCCCACCAACGCTTCGCTTGGTGCGGCTGGGGTTCACGTCGGGCGTTTTTCCTGTCCGCGATTCTCGCCCATGGCCGGCGGAGGTGCTCTCATATTGATCGGCTTGATGTGTCTCTATTGGGGCTGGCAGTTCGAAAATGAATAGTCCGACCGGTAGCTGCCCGGGTTATACAGAAATCATGGCAAAGTGCGGCGCGGCTAACGCGCGACCTTATGTCTAGGTTAACGCATGTGGCGCAATGGGGTGGATTTCGCGGAGTGATTTCTCTGCAAACGCCGAACTAGGAAACGGTTGTGTGCCCGTTTGCCTCTTGAGGTCATGCGTTCAATCCATGGGATGCATCAATAGGTTAACTCGGAAATTTTGCCGTTTGTCACGATGGATCTCAGTGTGCTGCCTAATTCATGTGGGAAATGTCGGTCGGAGTATGTCGTCGTGGATATTAGGGACGTCCGTTAAATGCAATCGGACGAACCTGGGGCAATTCATCGCTCCAAAGGTCGGCGGTTGGATCGTGCTCTCGCCTGTAGTGGCGTTACGAAAGCACAGAATGCGTTCGAGATTTCCATCAACTATCCGTCAATGGAGGAAGCATGGGAGCAGAGAAGTCGTTACGTTCAATGGTTGACAAATGGCTTGCACCGTCCGTAGGGGACCCGCCCCGCGTTATCGGTACGGGCCGCCTGCGAGACTGCCGCAGCCGTTTTGTTTGTGTGGAGTGCAACCGCGCTACTGGTACGCTGTCGATCATGTTCTTCCGGCACTGCGACGGTGCCTGGTATGTGTTTCCACCTGTGACAAGTAGAGCTGGATGGACTAGATAGGTTCGCACTCATATTGTTGACTTGCGGGCTCGTGACATATCAGAAAATCCTTAGGGGAAATTCGAGAAGATCTGATAATACTTTTTGTGGGCTGCGATTAGTATGTTCATCGGGGTTGCGCCTAGTTTGGTGCACCCGAGTCGGTTGTATGTATCCTCCGACAATGCGTCCCTTATAGCGCCCGACGTCTCGTCGGGCGCTTTTCTTTGGGTTCTTCGAAGAATTCCGGGGGGCTGAATTGCCACATGCCGTATCCTAATGGCCGTTAAGAGGGTACATGAGGGGCAGGATGCTGGTTCGGGTAAGTTTGGCCTGAAGGGGAAAGCCGTACGCTGGCGCTGTACCTGAAGCCGGTTAACGAGGTCATGTACTGCGAGGAATGCGGCTTGAAGTGCCGGCAGGTCCATGAGACCGCGGGGCGGCGCGTGCGCGATCTTCCGTTGTTCGAACCGAGTGGTGCTGAATGTGCCCCGGACGCCGCGCTGGCGGAAACTGCAGCGCTGCTGATGCTAAGAAAAGAAGCCGAGGCGATCTGGGGAAGGGACGAGGAGGACTGATCAACGTCTCGGATCGCGCGAAGCCATTGCGTTGATCGATGAAGCGGTAAAGAGCGGCGCGCGCCAGGCCCTCGCGTGGCCCCAACCAGGTGTGGTGCTGGGATATCACGTGGATGCCCACGACGGTGAAAGGTCGGTTCTTCTACTGGTACATGATCCAGGACATCTACAGCCGCAAGCTGGTAGTCAACGAGGTGCACGAGAGCGAATCGGCCAACCATGCCAGCGAACTGCTGTCGCTGGGCTGTTTGCGCGAGAGGACCGCCGGCCGGCCGCTGGTGCTGGTGCTGCATTCGGACAACGGCAGCGTCATGAAAGGAGGGACGATGCTGGCGATGATGGGTTACCTGGGCGTGCAGCCCTCATACAGTCGTCCACGTGTGAGCAATGACAACGCTTGCGCGGAAGCGCTGTTCCGCACAGCCGAATACTGCCCGCTGTGGCCGGATCGGCCGTTCGACACGCTGCAGCAGGCGCGCGATTGGGTGTGCCGGTTTGTGTGCTGGTACAACGAGGAGCATCGCCACAGTGGCCTGAAGTACGTCACGCACCAGCGGCACAGCGGCGAAGCGCCGCCCCTACTGGCGCGACGCACGATGCTATATCAGGCAGCTCGCGCCCGACATCCGCAGCGCTGGTCGCGAGGGATCCGCAATTGGAAGCTGGATCCAGTGGTCTTCTTGAACCCCGAACGAACTGAGCAGGAAGCTAGCGAGCACCGGAAAGCAGCATAACGGCGGACGCGACAACTATCTTGACACACACCGGGGCTAGCAAAAGAAATCCGGCATTCTTCGTGACCATTTGCACCAAAACGGTATATGCCTACCTAGCTAATCTCGTCATTGCGCGCAAAGCTAGAACCGAGGGTTACACAAGCCATCTAGGGGTTTACCTCAACCCAAAAGGTCTTCTTTCGTGTTCATCTGTCGACTATAGTAAACAGAATGGATGGGTAGCTTCCTTCGGACCCTCTCTCGACAACTAGGAGTAAAAATGAGTCGTGAAATCCGCCTGAACGCATTTGACATGAACTGCGTGGGTCATATCCAGCAGGGACTGTGGACCCATCCCCGCGATGAATCGAGCCGGTACAGCGAAGTGCAATACTGGGTGGACTACGCGAAAAAACTCGAGCGTGGGCTGTTCGATGGCATCTTCTTCGCCGATGTTGTTGGCGTCTATGACGTGTTTGGTGGTAACCCGGACGCGGCTGTTCGAAATGCCGTACAGGTGCCGGTGAACGACCCGATGTTGGTGATTCCGGCAATGGCCGCGGTCACCCGCAATCTCGGGTTCGGCGTAACGGCCAACCTCACGTACGAGCAGCCATTCCTGTTTGCTCGCCGCATGTCGACGCTTGACCATCTGACAGGTGGGCGCATCGGTTGGAACATCGTGACTGGTTATCTGGACAGCGCGGCGCGAGCCATAGGCCTCGACGGGCAGGTAGCACACGATGGCCGTTACGACCTGGCCGACGAGTACCTGGAGTTGGTGTACAAGCTCTGGGAAGGAAGCTGGGACGACGACGCGGTCATCAACGACAAGGCCAAAGACATCTATGCGGACCCGTCAAAGGTCCGCGTGATCCACCATCACGGTCGTCAATACAAGGTGAACGCAATGCACCTGTGCGCTCCGTCGCCGCAACGGACACCGGTGCTCTACCAGGCGGGCTCCTCGACGCGCGGCAGGCAGTTTGCAGCGACGCACGCCGAATGTGTCTTCGTGAATGGCCAGAAGAAGGAGGGCGTCAAATCTATCGTCGACGACATCCGCGCGAAGGCTGTGGCCTTTGGCCGCAGCGCGGACGATGTCAAGGCATTCCTGGGAGCGACGGTGATCATTGGTCGCACCGAAAAGGAAGCGCAGGAGAAGTACGAGGAATACAAGCGATATGCCAGTTCGGAAGGCGCACTCGCACACGCAGCCAGTTCGCTTGGCATCGATTTTTCGCGCCACGACCTCGACGAGCCCATCGATGTAACCAAGAGCCAGGCGATCGTTTCCAACGTGGAAGCCGTGACTCGTAGCGCAGGGGCGCAATGGACGTTGCGCAAGCTGCTCGAACAGATGCCGCTGGGCAGCCGCCAGGCACCGTGGGTCGGTTCTGCCGAACAGATCGCAGACCTGATGGTCGAGTGGGCCACCGAAACCGGTGTAGCAGGCTTCAACCTGTCGCGCACGGTGGCTCCGGAATGCCTCGACGACGTCATCGATCTGCTGGTACCGATCCTGCAGGGGCGCGGCGTATACAAGACCGCCTATCGCGAGGGTACGTATCGCGAAAAGCTGTTCGGTCATGCGCGCCTGCCGGCTACCCATGCCGCAGCCAAGGCACGCGCCGCTGTACGGTAATCCGCGCAGCACGTCCTTCACAAACTATGAGGCCCAAGCTAAGGGGAACATTATGGTAGACAAAACATCGTTCCGAGAAGCCATGGCCGGGCTGGGGGCTGCGGTCAACATCATCACGAGTAACGGCGAAGGCGGACTGGCCGGCTGCACAGTATCGGCAGTGTGCGGCGTCACGGACGAGCCCCCGACTCTGCTTGTCTGTATCAATCGTGGAAGCAAGAACAACGATGTAGTGCGTGAGAACGGCTGCCTTTGCGTCAATGTTCTCGCAGCGGATCAGCAAGACGCGGCCATCCGGTTCTCGAGCAAGAGCGTCTCAGTCGAGGAGCGTTTTGCCGATGTGGAATGGGATCTGCTGGTGACCGGTGCCCCCGTGATTGCCGGCACCGTCAGTGCTCTGGACTGCGAAGTCGCATCCATGATGGACGTTGGCACGCACACCATGTTTCTCTGCGAGATCAAAGCCGTGCGGACGCGCAATGACCGCGACGCCTTGATCTACTTTGGGCGCAACTTCCATAGTGTCGAAGCGCCGGCTGTGAAAGTCGCCGTAGCCGCCTAGGTCCAGCTCCAAAACCCCGAGACGTCAGGTCGCACATGGGCGCTACGCGCCTGTGTCGGACGCGCTCGTCCCTCGCGATGCGCCGTGTGCGCTCCAGGTTTCACGGGGGTACCCATCGCAGGCGACTGAATGACTTCGATCTTTCCCTTATCTCCAGCAGGCAATGCACATGACTTCCTATCCGGAAATTCGAATGCTGATCGGCGACAAGTGGCGCAGCGCACCTGGTCGGCCCGTTATCAACCCATCGCACGAAACCACCATCGGCACGGTGCCAAGCGCTACTACTGCAGACCTTGACGATGCCTTATCGGCCGCGGCTGATGGTCTGAAGATCTGGCTTCGCACGTCGCACGTCGCACGTCGCACGCACGGCGCGCCAAAAAGATTATGCTGAAGGCGATTGCCTTGATTCGCGAACAAGTCGAAGACCATTGCGACCGCGATTGCCCTGGAGCAAGGCAAGACCCTGGCGCAGGCGCGCGCCGAGGTGCTGCGTGGTTGTGACTTGATGACATGGGATGCGAACGAAGGCAAGCGGCTCTACGGACGTGTGATCCCCGCAGAGCCGCCCATGCGGCATACAGTGATCCGCGAACCCATCGGCGTGATTGCTGCATTCACGCCGTGGAATTTCCCAATGAGTTCTCCCTCACGCAAGGTGCGTGGTGCACTCGCTGCCGGATGTTCGATCATTCTCAAGGCCGCTGAGGAAACGCCTGCGGGAGCCGTGATGTTGGCCCAGGCCTACCACGATGCCAAACTTCCTGATGGTGTGCTGAACCTCGTATTTGGAGATCCGGGAATGATCTCGTCGTACCTGATCGCAAGCCAGGTCGTCCGTGCCGTTACGTTTACTGGCTCCACGCCTGTCGGCAAACACCTGGCCGGCCTGACAGCCCAACACATGAAGCCGGCGATTCTGGAGTTGGGCGGTCACGCGCCGGTCATCGTTTGCGATGATGTGGATCCCGACTCGGCAGCCCTCGCCTGCGTAAAGGGGAAATTGAACAACGCCGGCCAGATATGCGTTGCTCCTACGCGCATCTTCGTTCATCGCAAGGACTACGACAAGTTTGTCGAAGCATTCGCTCGGTACGGTGCCAATACGGGTGGGGCATGCGCTGGAGCCGAGCAGCGATATCGGACCTGTCGCAAATGAGCGGCGACTTGCCTGCCTTGACGAGATGGTGAAAGATGCGATCCATCAAGGAGCTCGCCAACTCCAAAAAGCACGACAACGTCCCGCTCAATCCGGTCCGTTCAAGTTGGTACCGTCGGTCACCAACTTGAGCGGGGTAGGAAGTTTATTGCCACCAAAGGAGATGGAGATGCGCCCCATCCATTTACTAGCCTTGCTACCCGCCGCAGGCGTGCTGACAGGCCCATTCTTTCTGAACCGCGTTACCCCCAGATTCTCGGTATGCCCTTTCTGCTGGGCTGGCTGTCCCTCAATCTCGTACTCACGTCAGTTGTGATGGCAATCATCTTTCACCGCGATAGTATGGCACACGACGATCGCGGGACCGCGGCTGAGGAGCATGTATGAATAGCGCCCTGATCTTCATTTTTGGGGCCATTGCCCTGGCACTCGCGCTCGGTCTGCTGGCCAGGCGAGGAAAAAACATGAGCCTGGAGGAATGGGCGGTGGGCGGCCGGGGTTTCGGCACGGCAATCGTGTTCCTGTTGATGGCCGGCGAAATCTACACGACGTTCGTCTTTCTTGGGGCGAGTGGATACGCGTATGGCCACGGTGGCCCGGCCTACTACATGCTGGGCTATGGAAGCCTTTGCTTTGTCCTGTCGTACTGGCTGTTACCGCCGATCTGGCGCTATGCCAAAGCGAAGAACCTGATCTCTCAATCCGACTTCTTCGCGTCGAAATATGACAGCCGGCCGCTGGGCATCCTGATCGCCGTTGTCGGCATTGTGGCACTGATGCCATACCTGGTGTTGCAGTTCAAGGGGCTTGGCATTATCGTGAGCGTTGCATCGTATGGCGCCATCGACTCCAGCCACGGCATGTGGATCGGTGCCTTTGTGGTGGCCTTGTACGTGGCAATCTCCGGCGTACACGGGTCCGCGTGGACGTCGGTGGTCAAGGACATGCTGGTCATGTTTGTCGCCGTGTTCCTCGGCCTCTATCTGCCGTTCCACTACCACGGCGGCGTGGGGCAGATGTTTGCGGACATCGAGGCAGCAAAGCCAGGTTTTCTTGCCCTGCGCGAGTCCGGTGAGAGCCCAGTGTGGCTGGTTTCGACCGTTCTGCTTTCGGCGCTGGGCTTCTACATGTGGCCACACATGTTCATGGCGACCTACACAGCAAATAGCGACGTCGTGTTACGCAAGAATGCCTACGTTCTGCCGATCTATCAGTTGATGCTCCTGTTATCTTCTTCGTCGGATTTACTGCAGTTCTGCAGATTCCCGGGCTCAAAGGAAGCGACATCGATCTCGCACTATTGAAGATTTCTCTGCAAACCTTCGACCCATGGTTTGTCGGTGTCATCGGGGCGGCAGGCGTTCTGACAGCGCTAGTGCCGGGGTCCATGATTCTGATGACGTCGTCAACCATGCTGGCCAATAACGTCTATCGTCCGTTGCGCCCGTCTGCCAGCAGCGCCGAGATCGTAAAGCTGAGTAAGTGCATGGCACCGTGCATCATGGCAGTCGGGCTCTTCTTCGCGCTCCAGGGCGGGAAGACAATCGTCGCACTCCTGCTGATGGCTTACGCGTTCGTCACCCAATTGTTCCCGGTCCTTGTGATGAGTTTGCAACGGAATAATCCGGTGACGCCGGTCGCGGCAATGACTAGCATTGCCGTGGGAGAGGCGACGGTTGCGTGGGTGTCTCTGACTAAGCAGTCGGTGGCTTCGCTCTTCCCATTTCTGCCGGATGCTCTGAAGGACGTGAATGTCGGGCGTTGTCGCACTGGTACTGAACATCGCGACATTGATCATCGTAACCTTGCTGACGCGGCGAAGCGAGCGCCCGGGTCTGACGGCTCCGCTTTCCCAATAACACCGGGGTGATATGGGCGGAGGCGATCCCTCCGCCAGGAGATTGTTATGAAGACAGACATTTTTTCCCCCACGACCCGTGTGGCGTTCATTCAGACGGAGTGGCACAAAACCCTGCTGGAGCATGCACGCGAGGGATTCCTGCGCCGCATGGTAGAACTCGGCGTGGACACCAATGCCGTAGACTTCTTCGAAGTACCCGGGCCATTCGAAATTCCGTTGTTCGCCAAACGGTTTGCGGCGCGGGGGGCTATGTGGCGGTTATCGGAAGTGCGCTCGTTGTTGACGGGGGTATCTATCGGCATGAGTTCGTGGCGCAAGCCGTCGTGGAGGCGCTGATGCGCGTGCAATTCGAAACAGACACGCCGGTGTTTTCAATGGTGTTGACGCCGCACAATTTTCGCGCCGAAGAGCCCTTACACAGGCTCTTCGCTAAACACTTGATAGAGAAGGGCGAAGAGGTGGCAGACGCGTGTGTTCGGGCAGTCGGCTGCCTAGAGCGCGTGGGTGGATGCATGTCTGTAGAGCAGCACGGCATCTGGCTGCTGGAAGAGCAGGCGAGCGCCTGACTTCGGCCACCGCATAGGGATCCAATGCCGCCGCCAATCAGGCAGCGTGGAGAGTTTTGACCATATTGAAGAGGGACATGATGATCGAAGTAACGATTCGAGATGCCACGTCGGAAGACATGGAAGCGGTATGTGCAATCTACAACGATGCTGTGGAGAACACGACGGCAATCTGGAATGAAGTCCTTGTCGATGTGGCCAATCGCTTGGACTGGCTGTCCGCACGGCGCCAGGTCGGCTTCCCGGTTCTGGTGGCGCTGGACACAACTAGCGTTGTGGTCGGCTATGCGTCATTTGGGGATTGGCGGGCATTTGATGGCTACCGCCATACCGTGGAGCACTCGGTGTACGTGCGAAACGACCAGCGTGGCAAGGGTATTGCCGGCTCGCTGATGAAAGCTCTTATCGAGCGTGCGGGCGAACTCGGCAAACACATCATGGTTGGCGCGATCGAAGCAGGTAACGCGAGCTCGATCCGTCTGCATGAGAAACTGGGCTTCGAGCAGGTCGGCTTGATGAAGGAGGTTGGCACGAAGTTCGGCAAGTGGCTGGATCTGGTCTTCATGCAGCTCAACATCGACCATCGTGCTGACCCGGATGGTGCATGGAAACAGTAGCGCATACGCGATGCTCCGTCGTTTCCGCTCGCCGATCAAAGGTGCTGCGCTGGCTGATTCCGCGAATGAAGTCCGCTGCCAGCAGCAGAATGCATTCCCAGAATATGGCTCAATCTTCAAATGTTGCTTTGAAGTCGGGATGGCTTCGTCTCGACCCTGTATTGACAATAGCCACCGCGCAATTGTTTGGAACCTCGCTTTGGTTCAGCGCCAACAGCGCGGCCGACGTTCTTGCCAGAACGTGGGGTCTGACGGCTGCAAACATTGGCATGCTCACGGCGGCAGTTCAGAGCGGCTTCATACTGGGCACCCTGGTATTCGCCGTATTCGGACTCGCGGACCGGTTCTCCGCGAGCAGAATTTTTTGCCTTTCGGCACTGCTTGGTGCTGCTTTCAACGCGTGGTTCTCGTGTTTGTCAGGGGATTTCTCCGCGGCAATCGCACTTAGGTTTGCTGTGGGCGTATGTCTCGCTGGCGTCTATCCGATTGGGATGAAGCTGATTATTAGCTGGGCCCCCGATAGAGCAGGGGCAGCGCTTGCATTGCTGGTGGGCATGCTGACCTTAGGGGCCGCGCTGCCGCATGGCTTGCGCATTGTGGCGGCACAATGGCCGTGGCAGTACGTCATGGTTGGCTCTTCGGTGTTGGCAGGCATTGCGGCAGTCATGGTTATCTACTTGGGCAACGGACCGCACTTGCCTATGCGCCGCCCGGGCGGACCGAATCCGGGCAATCCATTGCACGCGTTTCGCGATCCCCAGTTCCGAGCGATTTCGTTAGGCTATTTCGGGCACATGTGGGAGCTTTATGCGTTCTGGACAATACTACCCATGCTCGTTGCACGCTCGTCCCTGCCGTCGCTTTTCGAAACACAGGGAATCTCAGCGCTGGCCTTCGCCATCATTGGGGTTGGCGCCATTGGATGCGTGTTCGGCGGCGTGCTGACCCGTTGGGTAGATAGTGCCCGCGTCGCGCTCAGCGCTCTCGCGATTTCAGGAGTGTGCTGCTTCCTCTTGCCGTTCGCGGCAGACGCGCTGTCACGGGGTTGGCTGTTGGTCTTTTTCTTGATCTGGGGAGCGGCAGTCGTCGCGGATTCCCCGCAGTTTTCAGCGCTAGCTGCCAGGACATGCCCTCTGCCCTTGGTCGGCGGTGCACTCGCCATTCAGAACTCGATTGGATTTACGCTGACGGTGGCTTCCATTACCCTCGTATCCACGTTACAAGGGGACCTGGGCATGAAAACGTCCTGGATGCTTTTGCCAGGGCCATTTTTGGGAATCATAGGCTTCCTGTCGTTGGGCCGCAGTTCCCGCTGACAGGGGCTGCGGCAGCAGCCCCGTGGGAAACCCTTCGAACGCGCGGCTCGGATATGTGTAAACCTTTGTGAATCGCTCCTTAACGCCCGATCAATATAGTTACCGCGTGGTCAGCGATCTGAAGTTCGAGATGCTGGAAGGAATTTCAGCGACCTCGATATCCCTTGATGGGCTCAGAGGGCCGTGCCACTTGAGCGGCCGGTACCCATGGGGCATTTCACGGGGGTTCTGGGCGCATTGACCCGAAGCCTCGGAAGTCTTCTTTACGCCCGTTGGCTTGCGACGCCATTTGACACTTCCGCTCATTGCCAACAAGCGCCAGCATTGGGATCTCATATTGGAACGGCTGTCTTGTTGTCGAGCGTAAACATTGGAGATCGCAGGCGTGCACACACGGCGCTATGCCCGAGCTGCGATGAGCGCTGCAGTGGAAGCATGCGTCCTTTCAACCGGCTACCCTAGCGCTTGACCAACGCAACGAGATAGATGCAGGGGTCGTTGCTAGGATTGATGAAGGTGCATGGTGCGGGAGGGCCGAGTTGCAGACAGTCGCCGACTTCTAGCTCATGTACCAGTTCACCTTCCTGAAACACTAGGGTCCCTCGCTGTACCCAGATCTGTTGGTGCTGGAAGATGAAGGCCGATGACGGGTAAGAAATCCGAACATTGGCTGGGAGCATGATTTCCACGAGTTCCAGCATGCCACCATTGCGCGGCGACACCGCGCGTCGGGTATAGCCAGTCTCGGGATCGGTCCAGACTGGCTGATCGGCGGCACGGCAAAGGCGATCGCCAGACTGTTCGGCCAGTGCCAGCAACATCGAGAGCTGCAGGCCAAAGGCTCCGGAAAGCCGACCTAGGACTGTTGCGGTCGGACTCGCTTCACCACGCTCGATCTTGCTGATCATGGCCTTTGACACGCCGGCGCGCTCAGCGAGCTCGCCCATTGACCAGCCTCGCGATTCGCGCTCGATGCGCACGCGCGCTGAAATCGCGCCTGTAGGGTCCACAGGCGACCGGGTGGAAGAGGAGGAGGTATCAATCATGGCCGTCATTATACGGACCTAGGGATCGCGTCCTTCTGCCCTACGTTGCAAATCGGTCTCGCCAAGTTTGGCGGTCCAACACTGGGGCTATTTGGTCTTCTATCGTCCTCTATAGTAAACCTATTCGGCTTTCCCTGCACAAGCTGGCTCGGCTTCTGTCAAGCGAGGGTTCCTCCCCAGATTCGGTCATCGGTTCTGCAACAAATCCTTGAACATTGCACAAATACCAACGCGCCGCCGAATGTCGGAAGACTTTGGTTTCACGTATGTCCTGCGCCGCCCGACAAAGTAACTATTGTGGATTTCAGCACCCATCGTATGACTTTTACCGCCATGTCATTTCGGGGGCCTCCGGTACTGAGTTGCGCTTACAGCTCGATACGTCGCTATGCGTCTCCGTTGCACGGACGGCGCCGCAGTCGTAAGAGATCGACGCTCTTCGGGGCGTCCCTATGGCTGAGTGGCGAAATCTAAGCAGCTCGCGAATCCCGATCTTCAGTAAAGCCACTGCGCTTGGGCTGACGAAGTGACCCGTAGCATACGGCGGCATTCCATCGATGCCGCATGCCCCTGCATGAGAGCTTCCTCCGTGTCGGGGCCGTCTTCAGCGGCTTGAATGATTGCCTTCTCAAATACTGCAGTCTCCGTGGCGCCCGAAAGGTATGACTTCCCATTGAAGACGAGATGCGTTACGCGATTGGCAATACCGGTTGCCAAGATCCCTTCACGTTAGATCTATTGTTGGAAAGTTGTACGCCGATACATCTATCGAATCCGAGTCGATGACTTGCCTTCATTATCGCTGACGTGGCCAATTTTATTTTCACGCTTCTCGCTCAGCGCGCTTTCCAAATCCCTGGGCGAAATGTCCAGAGCGAGGCGTTGAGCATTGGTCGTCAAGGCAACGTCAATCGTGCCCGAGGGCAGTTGCTCAGATCGCCCCGCAAGAACGGAATGCTTGAAACATACATAGCGCGAGCAACACGCCGAAGAACCGACCGGGTATGCGGCGTCGAGCGGGGGCGGCTCCGCCACGCGATTGCAAAGGCCATGACAATACCCGTGACCGAGTTCTGAACTCCGGGGAGATATCGGTTCCGTAGCTTTCGTCCAGGAACGCCTGGATCTCGCGCGTGCTTCCGCACGAATGACAGTACAATGATCCTACAGTTCCATGGGTGATGGTCACGTTCAGTATTGGGGCCGAAGCGTCTGATCGGCTACACCCAGAGGTTACGGGTTGCTTCGCATGCCCGTGCATTTGCTCAAAAAATGTGAGGCCTCAGCGCCATCATTCGTTAAATCCGGTGACGCCCAATCTCGATGAGATTCTCATTGCCGCATCGCGTACAGGTTTCGCAAAGATTTCCGAATAGCGAGATGTGGGCATTGTAAGTGTGACGGCGCCAGCGAGTTCCTTTTCAGCATTGAAAACAGGAGCTGATATGCCGCTGAGCTCCGGTACGCGATCTCCGACTAGCATAGCAATGCCATCTTTACGAATCTGATCGTAGATTTCCCCTTGCTCACCGGAATAGGCCAGCAGTATGCGGCCGCCAGCTCCGCGATCAATAGGGAGGATCTCACCCGCCCGTATGTGATCTCGAACCAGCTGTGGGGAGTCAACGCGATAGAGGCAGAGACGGAACTCCTTTTGTCGTACATAAAATGCAGCGCTCTCCTTGGTTTGTTCTGTGAGTTCACGCAACGCCGGCATAACGATTTCTTCGAGCGAAAATGACGCCGCGTAAATTGCATAATTACGCGCGATCTGTGGGCCGAGGCAGTAGCTGCCATCTGTTTTACGTTGAACATAGCCCTTGTGTTGCAAGGATGCTAGCAACCTCAGTACAGTGCTTTTATAAAGCCTTGTCTGTTTCGCTATCTCAGTCAGTGAAAGCGAAGCAGATTCTGGTGTGAACACGTCAAGCAAGGACAAAGCACGGTCCACACTTGAGGCACCTCCGGGCGCCGAATTTTCGTCAGAAATTGATGTGGTTTGTGGCTTGCGTGGCATCGTTGGCTAAAGAGAGATGCAGCTGTTGACCTCGTAAAGGCGGTACCCTAAACTGAATAAAATTGTCGCCATTACATGCGGAAAGAGCTTGCCGTGTCAACAAAATGACGCTTTTTTTTAGGTAGGAAGATGGTGGCGCGATGGCTGGAGGCTATCTATCGCAAATTTCGTGCTCACCTTCATGAGCGAAGAAACTAAGCTATGGAGCGAGGTAGCAAAGCAACCTACGTAAAAATTGGAGCAACCATCTTGCAAGGGAATCGCTGATCAATGAGGTTTGCGGTTGATGTTGTACAAGCCGTGGCTTTTCTTGCTCAAGACGGATTGCTGCCCTCTGAGGCCACTAACAGTTTCCTGGCGTACACCAGATTCGCCAGACCAAACAGGCTGAACAACTGCGTCGTGTTCTTGACCAGACCCATGTAGCGAACCTTGCGATGTCCAAACAAGTTCTAACGACATGGAACGGATGCTCGACCCGCGCTCGAATCTGGGTCTTGGCTCGCTCGACCGCGATCAGCGGGTCCTTGAACTGGAGCGACCACGACAAATGTCACATTTTTTCCGACAGCGGTGGCGGAGGCGCCGTCAATCTTTTGTGACTGAGTCGGGAACTGGAACGATCCTTCGGATCACACGGTGATTTCACGTAGCTACCTCAAAGGGTTAAGATTGCCCCATGCTTTGCCAAGCCGTTCGGCGTTGGAGGTGTTGATTCCTAAAGCCTTTGCAGACAGGAGGGGGCATTGTTTAACACGTTCCTGCCGGGACCGACCAGAACACCATTAAGGATGGAAGCGAGGTTATAAGCGACAATCGATGCCGATCCTCCGCGTCGGGGTGATGTGCTTGACGCATGTAAGCGAGCAAGTGCAAGGATTGAGTCGACGCACTTGCGGTGCTGGGGACCATAGCAAGGCGCTGGCAAATGAATGAAATGCAATACCGAATCAATGCTCATTAGATAAGGGGAATTCAGATTCAAATGAAACGCTATAAGTTGTTCATTGACGGCCGTTATGTCGATCCAGTAAGACTGGAGTGGTTCGATACGGTCAACCCGTACACCGGCGAGGCTTGGGCACGCATCCCTAGAGGTACAAAGGAAGATGTTGATATCGCGGTGGCGGCAGCTTCGCGTGCCCTGAAGGCGGGACCTTGGGCGATGATGACAGCCACGGCGCGCGGCAAACTAATGCGACGTCTGGGTGATCTGGTCCTTGATAAAGCCCAGCGCCTGGCAGAAACTGAGGTACGGGACAATGGCAAGGTGATGACTGAGGTGCTCAACCAGCTTCGCTCGCAGTCGGAGTGGTGGTGGTACTTCAGCGGCCTAGCTGACAAGATAGAAGGCACTGTCGTTCCTTTGGACAGGTCCGATGCCTTTGCTTTTACCACCCACGAGCCAGTTGGCGTAGTCGCTGCCTTGACGGCCTGGAACTCACCTTTGCTTTTCGTAGCGATGAAATGCGCGCCCGCCTTGGCAGCAGGCTGCACCGTGGTCCTGAAGCCATCAGAGTTCGCTTCGGCGAGCACACTGGAGTTCATGGAGTTGACCCAGCACGCCGGCTTCCCGAGTGGAGTATTTAACGTTGTCACTGGCTTTGGTCCGGAGACTGGGGCTGCGTTGGTGGAACACCCTGACGTCGCTAAGGTGAGTTTTACTGGATCGGATGCCACCGGGGCAAAGGTCTACGCGGCTGCTGCAAAATCTATGAAACGGGTTTCAATGGAATTAGGTGGTAAGTCGCCCAATATTGTGTTCGAGGACTGCGACTTCGCACAGGCAGTAAGTGGAGCTGTGTCGGGGATCTTTGCAGCGACCGGTCAAGCGTGTGTGGCAGGGTCCCGCTTGCTGGTGCAGAATAGCATCAAGGACCTTTTCGTCGATCAACTTGTCAGAATGGTTGCATTGGCGCGAGTCGGTGATCCAAACGCACCGGAGAATAGCATCGGTCCTCTCGCAACACCGGAGCAGTATAAAAAGGTTTTGCGGTACATCGACATCGCCAAGTCAGAAGGCGCTCGCTGTGTAATAGGGGGCGAGGCCATAGGGGATCTCTCTGGTGGGCAGTTTGTGCAGCCCACGGTTTTTGTCGACGTAAAGAGCGACATGCGCATCGCGCAAGAAGAGGTGTTCGGCCCCGTGCTGTCGGTCATGGGCTTCGATGACGAAGCTGACGCAGTGAGGATAGCCAATGATGTCATTTACGGGCTCGCAGCAGGAGTATGGACAGCTGATATCTCCAAGGCGCTTCGTGTATCAAAGGCGCTCAGGGTCGGCACAGTGTGGATTAACACCTATCGCGCGATGAGCTTCAACCTCCCTTTCGGTGGCATGAAGCAATCCGGAATCGGCCGTGAGAACGGTATCGAAGCTGTGCGCGAGTTCCTCGAGACCAAAAGTGTCTGGGTTTCGACTAAGGCAGGGACGCCGGCTAAGACAGTCAGCGCAAACGCGCAGTAGCAAATTGGCCTATACATAGGGAATGAGGATGAGATAAACGAAAAAAATTATCGAATTTTTTGGTTGATCGCTGAGGTATCACGGTCTTTTTCCACTTTTAGGCTGATGGTAGATTCTGACAGGGCCATTACGAAGCTCAATCATGACCACAAATGCTTTTACTCGCCAGCAATTAGACAGCTATTTTGCGTCTTTTGTTGGCATGGAAGGAGGAAACCCGTCCGCTGCAGTTTGGTTTTGCAATTATTCGCCGATCAGGAATTGCATATCGCTAGTCTCGCCTCTGATGCCGAAGCTTGAATGTCCAGCTTGGGACTCCGCATTTCGAGCTCGGCATGCAACGGAGATAGTCCGGTGGCAGACACATCAGCGCATCGCTCGTATTATGTCAGCCGCTCGTCAAATGGTGCTGTTTGGCCACGAAGATGGTGGTGACTGCAAGAAATATCTTTCAGATCTTCTGTACCGACCGCAGGGCTGGGAATTCATGCTTAGCCTATTCCCTCTTCCAATTCGTACAGACGATGGCCAGAGCTGGAGGCGACGCTTTGGCATGCAACCTGAACTCATTTCGAAAGTCGCTTATATGTCTCTTTGCCGTGATGGAGGACGCTTTCGCTTCATCGAGGCGTTACGTCGGCGCGAGCAGCCGAAGGTCGTGGTGTGTCTAGGCGATCCTCATGAAGGTGATTATGTGCATGCCTTCGGTATGCGCGGCCTTTCATATAAAGAGCACACTCTGAAGCCGGCGGACCAGGCCCGAATACTTCATATCTACGACGACACAGGCACGCAGCTCGTGCTTTGCCCTGCATTAGCCGGTTCCGCTGGCATGTGCTCTGATACCCTTCTGAAGGCACTGGGAGGATACATCAGTCAATGGCTGGGGAAGGGGGATTTTGAGATGTGGCGTACAGATGTATAAGGAAATCAGTGGTGACACGACTAGCTTCACGACGGGCCCAAGCCCAATGCGCGGTAGGCATAGACCTATTCAAAACGAGCCAGATATTCCGGCTAAGCATTCGTGCTACATTAGCTGTAAGCCTGTTCCATTCTCCGGGTCCAAAGCAGTCATTAGACCAATCGCGACAAGCCGATAGGAATTTTTCATTATCATGACAAACATTAGCCGTTGCGGCTAGCTAGTCTTGTCTTCGAGCTATTCATTTTCCCGGTGAGGAAAAAAAGGATATCGAGGCGACGGATGCTTCGATAGTGCGCAGCAGGGTTCTTCAAAATCGGGTCGGATGAGGGGGAGTTGGAATGAGCACCGCCCATCTACCGCCAAGCCACAGCCTAGAAGGCAAAAGGGGCTCTCGCTTGACCGGCGGCATCGCTGTGCCAGAGTGAAAACTCGATCCAGCACTTGAGGTCGAGGAGAGTACGCGTACCCGGCAGGGCAACCAAATGCCGGGGCTGCTGGGTGAATATGGCCTGCACTTCCGCGCGGGGCGGCTGGCCTTCCGGGCCGAGATTTTTGCGAGCGCTGGGCCCTAGTTCGCTCGCGTCGTACCGCCCTTGCTGACGCGGCGCTGGAGCAGCAACTCCGTGCGCTGCGCGAATTCGACGGACAGAAGATCCAACTGGTTGCGCGTGACCTACAGGAGTGGCTAAGGTCTGATCCGGCCGCGCAGATTGTGGACCAGATTCCCGGCGTGGAGCCTATTACCGCTACTGCCTTGGGCTCTGCCCAGCCTCCCGCACAGGCAGGGCCTTCGCTGCAAGCCTGGGGCTGGTTCCGGCACAGACCGGCACGGGCGGTCATGTACGGCTTGGGCACATCGGCAAGCGTGCGGCAACGCTTACCTGCGACGACCGGTGGTCAACGCAGGACGAACGATGCTCACGCGCACCAAATATCCGCCGGCATGGGCACTGCCCATGCTGCAGCGGCGCTGGTGGCACTGGCCAACAAGATTGCCGAACAGCTTGGGCATTACTGGCCCATGGGCGCCAATACGATCCCGGGCATGTGAGTTGCTCCCGGCCTGAGCTGGGGGCATCGCCCCCTTTCACCAGCTCATAATCCACCCTTCAAGGCTGCACAGCGAAGAAACAGAAATGGCGAATCAGGTAAGAGCGTGGGAGCCTACGCCTGCCGCAACCAAGCGGCTTGCAAGCCCGTGGCGAGAGATTGAGGACGGTTGGTTCTAAGCAGCGTTCATTGAGGCTCGCAAGGCAACAGTGGCGCTCCAGGCCGGATATAAGGCACCAGCTCCACTCGAATGGGTGCGGTAACGTCAAGCCGACATCGGGCGACTGGACCCTGTGACGGGTACGCGATTCCGCTCTACAACAACGTCGCCCTGTCCAGGAGCACTGGAATGTCTATCTCGGTAGCAATGGCAAGAGCGCTGTCTATGAATTCTCCGCCGAAACTGCTCAGCACTGATCGCGCGCGAGACGCGTAAGCTGGACTGGGAGCTTCCTTCCTACGCTGTTCTTTCGCCAAGGCCCCAGTTCCTGCGGCAAGTTTTCCCATGCAATCCCCTTTTGCAATACATAGGATGCCGTCCAGTGCTGCTCGGTCATCCACTCTCGGGCGACCACCTTGCGGCGAGCGTTCCACCGTCGGAAGCAGCAGTTACACCGCCTTTCACAATTCGTTGTTGACCTTCTTCCGTGCCATGACGCAAAGCAACGCTCAACTGTCATGTGATGATGGGCGCGGTTTCGTTAACCGTTCAAAAGCCCGTCATTTAAATTTAATTTCGCAACAGATTTTAAGAGCGTCAAGTAGTGTTGCTGCAGGCATGAGTGCAGCCCATGTCGATAAGCTTCTGCCTAAAGGCCGGGTCTCTCGTGCTTATCCAAAGCATCATTGTCCTGGCTCACAAAGATCAGCACGGACAGGATCGTGATAAAAAATCGGAACGCATCTGGCATCCCATTCCACTGTTTAGACATCCACATGCCAAACCATTCCCCTCCGATCGACATGAACGCAACCTGCCATGTCAAAAAACCCAGCGTCAGCCCGGCGATGGTAAAACCTTTCGCGCGCTGAAAGGCCATGTGGGAGTCATGTCGGGCAGACCACAAGCGATTGCCACCCATCCAGCACAGAACCGCGGTTACAGTCTCTAGTGTGATAATGCACACATAGGCAACATGATGCAAAATTGGCGAACTGATAGCTCGATACATGTTTCTGCTGCTTGGAAAGATCGTGTCCATTAAAAGGACATGACGAATAAAGGCCAAATTCGTAAAGTAGTCGGTTATGTTGTTAAACGCGACCAAAGAGGTAAAGAGGGCGATGGCAACGACCATCAGTGTCTTGGAGATTCGTAGGGTCATAGATATAGCGCTTTGAGTTAGTGCCATCAGAAAGAACCTCTACGCCGACCCCATTGTGCAGAAGTCTGTCCTTCAGACCCCTGCTTTTGGACTCAGGTTGGCAACGGGTGACAACGCAGCGGCGCACGCGAGATTAGGCTTACAAATGATGTGATGCAGCAAGGAGTGTGCCAGGCTTTCCCAGCGAGCTTTTAGTGCGGGGCAGTTTGATGTACCGCACATTGTCGCAAATAGAGCTTTTTAGGTATTTTTTCCGAAAGGGCAGGTGCAATCGGTACAGGGATCCTCAATCCGACGGCTGTGCAATATGTATCATAGATGCCGAGTAGGCTTCTGTTCCTTGCTGATCAACTCAAAGGGCGTTGAATTCGACCCATCTTTTCCGGTAACGTCCAAAGATTTACCTTCGTCTGCGAAGATGCACTTTGGGGCGACTTCAGAAGTGAAAGCATCTACGGAGGACTTGGCGGGCCTCGTGCCGTTTGGCCTTGCTACTTTACCTTACACGACGCAACGCCGCACAAGTAATCTGCTACGGGGAAAGCAAAAGACATCTGATATTTGGATAAATGGCATCGAAACAATGAATTGTACAAGTTGTCCGCGTTCCAGCAAAATTAAGAAAGCCGCGCTGTGGCTCAATGCGACGGAGCAAGAGGGGAACGTAGATCGATCAACCGTGGTTCAAGAATTCATTGAAGTGCTTGAAATTCATTGCCGCATTCGTTGACGCTGCCATCAATCATGAGCAAGTGGAACATGAAACAAAGAGAGCGGGCTATCGTCATGATTCAAGGCCTTCCGGGATCTGGCAAGACTACACTTGCTCGAATGCTTTTGGATCTAATGCCGACAGCCAGTTGGGTTAATGCGGATTTTGTTCGGGAAAATATAAATCGCGACTTGACGTTTAGTTTGGTGCACCGAATCGAGCACGCGCGCCGTATGGCCGAAATCGCCAATCTGACGCTAAACTACGGTGCGAACGACCATTGCATTGTGGATTTTGTTTGTCCCACAACGGAAACGCGGAGAGCTTTTCTGGGAGCGGCCAAGTACCCAGTCTACACCGTGTTCATGAACACGATAACTGCTGACGAGTCTAGATTCGCAGATACGCGCAAAATGTATGAGTCTCCCACAGATTACGCATTTCGGGTGAGCGGATATAAGACGATGGAGGAATTGAAGGAGGTTGCAAGTACAATTCACTTGGTACTCCTAAGTAGACCACCAAGTTTGTCGTTGACTAAACTTAGGCGGAGTCTTTGAATATAAGGGCACTGGGTCTTGCGCCGAATGATATTAGTTTTGGTGCGCCTGCTCGGACCGAACAGGACACCAAATCGGCCTCTAATTTAGCCTTTCAAGTGATGTCGGTGATAGCCGCAGCTAGGCCGCTACGGCCATTTGTGAAAGTAATAGGACGTCCCTGCAACTCTCGCGATGCAAGTTATTCGGCGATTGTGCGCTTGGCGGCGAGTTCGAGCGGCAATCCATGACCGTGTGTATCTCGGTACCAGCCTTTCATTATTGCGCCCAATAAGTCTTGTTGGAGAGACAAGTGTTCGCTGTCGCGCGAAACGCCCGCCAACAGTATTCGATCATGGATCTGTCCGTTACCTGCGCGGTCATATCTTCGTCTTTGCGGTAGTCCGCGAGCGCACCCTTCAGCGCCTCTTGTAAAGCGCTGAAGAATGTGTTGCCCATGGAAACATTGCTCATGTAAGTTGCCGGATAGCCTGTGTATATACCGTATTGAAGGCACCGTCGGACAAATGCCCTTCCATGTCTTTGCGATGGCATGACAATATCGAACATGGCGTCGCTTCCTAAGACACGCGCGGGTATTCCGAAGCTAGCGAATGACTCGTGGAACAATCTCTTGAGCACTGCGCCGCTATCCGCCAAGCGAGCTACAATATTATCTTCTTCGAAAATTTTCTGCGTTAGATTAGCGGCTACGAAGGCTCGATTTTCACGTAAGTAGGTGTTGCCAAGATAAACACCATCCGCCCCGGACATGGCATCGGCCGTACCAATAACCGCAGAAAGGCCAATTCCCTGTGCGAGTCCTTTGGACAAGGTGATCAGGTCGGCCGGGACTTGGTGTGCTTGGCAGTAACCACCGTCGGCGTAACGAAGTCCGCAAAGCACCTCGTCAACGATCAAAAGCGCTCCATGAAGTATAGCCATCCTAGCGATTTGGTGGAGTAACTCCGGAGGAAAGACTGACGGCTCTGGTGTGACCACAATTCCGGCGACTTTGCCTATGTTCTGACTCAACTTCTTCTGCAAGATATCTAAGTCATACTGAAAGTCCTGGATGTAATGGTCTTTGGCTGGAGAATCGTCCGACCACGGGTACTGTTGGAAGATGTCATGCCAACCGTGAAAACCGGCTGTTAGGATAATTGGTTGACCGGTTCGACGTCGTGCGATGCGGACAGCTGCCTCCGTTGCACAAGATCCGGTCCTCAAGAAGAAGACCCTAGGTGTAGTTGCGAATCTCTTTGAGATTCTTGCAGCTAGCATCTGGCGCTGCGCGCTTACTGGGGATGGAAGAACGTCGGTATCGCTCTCCATAGCTTGAGAGAGTCTCGCCTTAAATTCAGGGTTATTACTACCCAAGGGTGAGGCGCCGCTGCAGGATGACATGTCAAGATAGATCTTGCCGTCGATATCCTGCGCCATCGGGCCCCAGGCGGATTTAAATATGATGGAAGAGCGGGTTTCACGCTCCCATTCAGCCAAATGACCAGTTGATCCAGAACATGACATTTAGTTTTCCTTTTCGGCGAGTGACAAAGCCATTCGCTTTGCGTTGGCCATGATAGTATGCGTGGGATTGCTGTTTCCGGCGAAATTCATAACGGAGCCATCCATAACATAGATGTTTGTTAGTCCGTGAATCTTGCCGTAGTGATCCACGACTGATGTCTTTGGAAAAGAACCCGCACGCATTGTGCCGTGTAGATGTGAACTGCCTTTGCCTCGCGAGAAAGGCATTCGTTCGATACAGGATGCGCCTAAGCGGCGGAGTGTGTCTTCAGCCCGGTTGGCGAGAAAGCTGATTCGTGCCCTATCATTTTCCGAGTTTTTATACGCTATACGGATGTAAGGAACGCCGTGTGGGTCGATGGCCCCGTCAAGCATTACACGGTTGTGTGACCATGGTTCTTCCCCAGCGATGTAGTGTAGACGCACGAGACCGATGTTGTCCCCTGGCGAATCCAAATTTGCCTCGTAGATTAAACCCCCAAATCTGCATGGCACGCCAGGGTGCTCGTAGAAGTCGTCCGTATACACGGTTGCATGCGGGCCCCAATGGGCAGGAAGCGCGGCTGAATTCTTCACGTAGCCAACGGAGTACCCGCTTATCTTGAATGAGAGACCGCGCCCTACGAGGTCAGAATCATTTCCGATGCCTGTCGGTGCATGGCGGCTCTTTGAGCGAAGCATTAGAGCCGCCGACTGAATTGCGTTTGCACACACAATGACAGTTTTAACGGGGATACGAATCCGCTGCGAGGAGAGCGGCACATAGCACTCAAGGGCTTCTGCGTGGCAGTCGCTTCGGAGCTCAATCGAATTGACAAAGCATCCGTACAGCACCGAAATCGATCCTGGGAGAGCGGAATCGTCCAAAACATTCCTAGCTAGGATGTTGGCCTTTGCATCCGTAGGGCAGACTACGTGATTGCAAGAGGAGCATTCAATACATCCATTGGTGGTTTTGGGTGGCCGGATCGCTAGGGGAACACGCTTTGGTGTGATGCCAAGTTCTTGCATCGCATTGGATATCAGTAGACCTCGTTGGCTTGCTGGATAGGGCTGAAATCCATACGTACCGCTAATCTCTAAGAGACTTTCGATTTCGGAATAAAAAGGTTCGAGATCCCGAAGTGAAATGGGCCAATCTATCTCCATGTCAGTCCTCAGGTATTGAGATGCCGAGAGATCTGCTTGACGGTATCTGAACATGATCGCGTTGTAAAACTGCATTCCCCCACCCACGGCACATGCTGTCCATGGATTTCCATCGGCGCGACCGTGTGGAGATGTTCGTGCCTTACTATAGGTTGCTTGGTTGGGGGCGTATAGCGCGCCTGGGGATACCAAGGCACCATATTCGAGTAGGGCAACGTGGAAACCTTTTTCGGCGAGTGTTCGCGCAGCAATTGAGCCTGAAGCGCCTGAGCCTACGATAACAACATCGAAGCTTGTGTGATCACGAGATGCAGTCGCCGCAATGTGTTTGATGTCCGTCATGTGCAATTCTGTCGTTTTTGAGAAGGGATGTTAGCGCGGGCCAGTCGCCGTTGCTCGCGACAGACCTAAGTATTGCTTTTGTGCGTTCCACGTAGTGTGGGACGGCAATGCCTGCCAATTCGGTGGCGGGGTGTCGATAACTGACGTGGAAGCCATCATGAGTACGTATGAACCAAAAGAACACCTCATCAGGATCAGTGCAGCGGCTACGGAATACGGTAGTTCCCCAGGTGTTCCAATTGCTTGCACCAGGCGTATGGCGAAGGTCCATGTACGACACCATGAAAGGGTCGCGCAGGGGCTGGCCGAGGAGTTCGGCCACACGGGGCAGCGGAATTCGCGCGAGATCCCTCAAGCCGTCTAGGCCTGCAACGGCCGAACGCACCACCTCAGCGAAAGAGTCCGTTCGCTTGATGGGGAAGGCTACGGGCCCCATACCAACATACCATCCTATGGAAAATTGGAATCGCTCAGTCTGTGTATTGACGGGTACCATGGTACGGAATACGTTCGAACTGCAGAATTCTTGGCCCACTTTGGCAAGGCAGGCGAGCAACCCAGCAAACGAGTTGCCCTCAACTGTGCGGCAGACTCGACCGAAGGAGAGTGCGTCAGATGCGTTGAAAAGTTCTGTGTATCCGCTTGGCTGAGCGGCGGGGCTTCCGGTCGCCTCGCTTACCGATACAGGGAACTGAGGCATCTGGCCGCCGCTCTCGCTGATAAAGGACCGCCAGCGCGCTATAGATTCGTGTTCAGCGTTCAACGCACCGGAGGCGGTCCGCTCGGCCTCTGCGAAATCCAGGTAGCTTGGCGGCTGTTCGGGAAGAATGGACGCAGCCGTGCTCCGTGTGGAAGCGTGTGCTGACGCATACAGTTGTTGAATCTCATAGGTAGTATGGAAAATGGAGTAGCAGTCCATTAGGGTGTGATCTGCGGCGACATATACGGTGGTTGCTTGCGGGCGGCTCACTGTGGCCAAAAGATAGCCAGGCCAGCCGATAGCGAGAACCTCTCTGTCGAACAGGTTCTCCAGATATCGTGCCAATTTGCGGCCATCTGTGAAGTCCGCAGCCGCACTGCGGCGGATTCTCACGGCATCGGCTGGTAGTGTCGTGCGAAGAAATCGTTCGCCAGGCGGAGCGGAAGGGGCCACGATGAACTGGCTACGGAGGGCTTCGTGGCGGGTTACCCAGCCGCGCAACGCTTCGGTGAAAGCAACTGCATTGAATTCACCCGGAAGATCGAATCTGCAGGCGAGCCAAGACGGCTGCATGGGACCGTTGCCAGCTGTCTCAAGTGCATACGTGATGTGGGCTTCCTGAACGTAGGAAGGCCGCCGAGCGTCGGCTGTCCAATGGGGATCGGACACATGCGGTGCGCTGGCCCGCCAAACGGTGAGGTGGCCCGGAGATAGGATGACCGATAGCATGTCGGTGAGCTTCATGATGGGGCCTGTGTTGTCCGCGAGAAGATAATGGAGGTAGCCATTCTTAAGTGTCTGCCTCCACGAACTGCGGTGTACGCATGGATCGCAGAGGGGATGCCCAGATCCACCCAGCGGCTCCGGCAATGAGGGCTCCGCTAAGCAGTAGCGTCGCGCGGGCGCCGAGCCATGCTCCACAGGCGCCGCCTAACACGGCTCCGACCGGAGCAAGGCCCCACACTATGGTCCGGATGCTTGCGTTTACACGTCCGTGCAGTTGCGGTGGAGCCAAGGCGTAGCGGATTGGTACCTGATGGACGCTGTAGACCTGTTTGCCGATCCACAATACAAATTGCGACAGTCCCAATGAAAGCCATCCTGGCACTTCGAGCAGCGGGGTTAGCGTTGCGCCAACGGCACTGGTGAGGAGCGCTGCTATTAACACGCGACCCAAGCCCAACGTTCGAGCAAAAGGACGTGCAAGCAAAGTACCAATAACACCACCGATTGCAGCGATGCCTGAGACGGTCCCGATCGTTGTGGCGTTCAGCCCTAAGCCCTCGGTTAGATACAGCAGAAAGACGGCGGAGTAGGCGCTGTACCAAAATATGAGAGTACCGGTAGCAAAGGTGACTGCGCGGAGTTTGGGGGTACGTAACACGAATAGCGCGCCCTCTGCCGCTTCCGAGAGAACGCGTTCAAGGATGCTGCTAGCGTCGTCAGGATTGTAGTCACTTGCCATCGACGCGCTTGATGTCGGCGCTATTATCACGTATGGGAGCAGCGCCGTCACCAGAAGGAACGACGCCGCATCTGCCAGTATCGCGATAGGGGCCGAAAACGAGTAGATCAGCCAGCCTGCGAGCGGCGGACCAAGTACCAATGCCGCCGATTGTCCTAGTTCTAGCCAGCTCTGAGCCTGTACAAGTTGTTGGGGCGGCACGACAGTTGGCACACATGCCAAGAAGGCCACGTCGGCAATCACCGTAAGCCCGCCCATCAGTGTAGCAACTGTGTAGAGATGGGGCATGCCGATGTATCCGATTAGCAAAGCAGATACCGGTACTGTGGCCAACGTTAGCGCCATTATCCAATTTGCCGTAATCAGAAGGATTCGATGTGAAAACCGATCGGCGATGACGCCGGCAAGAGGGCCTAGCAGAAGGTACGGGGCACGTCCACATGCAAGCAAGAAGCCTGTCTCGAGGGATCCTGCTCGGTGTAGTTGGATCGCGGTCAGAGGTAGGGCGATGAGCGTCACTTGGGCGCCGACGCGGGAAACCATCTGACCTAAAAGTAGGAGATAGAAGCTGCGGGGCAAGCGTTGTCGTTGCGTTTGCGTTGCCACTGGAATCATTCCCTGCTCGAAAGAGTCGGCACGGACAGCGTGTAGCCGAATTTTTCCAGTTCCTTTCCCGCTAAGCGTTCGAATTGCTCAACCTCCTGCGGCGTCAGGTCTTGCACGTACCGCCCAATACATCTTGTGTATAGGGGTTGAGCAGCTGCGTCAGCTGAGGGATGGCCCCACGGTTTGTCGAACAGTGCGTGCTTGTGCTCTGCGTGATGCAGAACCCTCTCACTCCATCCCAAGCCCAGATACTCCAGCATCCGTGTCGCTGTCTCACGCGGGGCGGTGACCAGATCCTCATATCGCACTTCGAGATAGCGACCACTGGGCGCCCCCAAGTGTGCCTTGGTGACGACATCTAGCCAGCCTTGCGCCGCCTCGGCGATAGTCCGATGGTCCCACCCGGGAACCTTATCATGGGATGCTGCCACGTCGCGGCCATCGCGAATGATGTGGACAAAATGTGCTTGCGGCCAAATGGTCGCATATTTGCAGATGTTCTGGATCCGTCGCTGAAGCTTTAGACCCCATCGCTTCGCCCCGGTCTGTTGTCGCCGGAACTCGCCGATAGAGTCGATAAGCAAGCAGCGATCCTCTAGTGTAGCCAGGTTGGTTCCACGCTCCGCAATCACACGGGTCACCAAGGTCTTTACGTCGTCTCGGTCCAGGCCCGAACGTTCACACTGCCAGACGAAGTGCACGCCGTCGAACCATTCAGGGTCGATGGCTTCCTTCGTCGTACCGATGACCCGTGGATCCCGACACGCCATCAAGGCGCATACTTCAAGGATATGTGAGCCAAGGTTGATTGGCTCCGTGAAATCGATCTCCGGACCTACGACCAAATCCGGATGCGAGTCGAGCAAAATGCTAAGCAAGGTTGTACCGGAGCGGTCTTCGCCGCCCAACAGGACAGGGTCAGAACGAAGAGGGACTAAAGTGTGGTCTGGTGAGGAGTTGAACATGGGCCTGGAGGGCAAGAAAGAATGTGGCGGCCCAACAGTTAACGTTGGCGCTCATTTGTCAAAACACTGAGCACTGGGACCTATTGCATTCCCTGAGGGGCCGAGTCAACAGTATTAGTGCAAGGGCTGTGCCCGGGAGCGGTTTAGGGCAAAACTAGGGCTTCACGCTGGTATGTACGCCCTTGCTGTCGTTCTGGGCGGTGCAACGTGCTGTTGAAATTGCTGCAATTTGTCACCTACTGAACATTGTCCACCTCGCAGGGCGGACTAATGTTCCGCATCTAAAAATAGACAATTCTATTGTTTGCCTATAGCCCGAGAGTCAGCAGTACACGGGAATTTTTATCGGAAGCTGAAGTCTCCTGCTGCTAAACCGGTCCTGTGAGGACGCTGCAGGAATGTAAATGGAGCGAGGTCACCAACGTCTTGCGCTATTCAGTGCGATCGGCCTGTGGCTGGTGCCATGTTGTCCGAGGATGGGCGTAGCGGACTGTGTACAGGTGGCCTCCCCCCACTGTGTTTTGATGTCTATCAATAAGCTTCTTTTAAACGACTCTTGGGGGCGTGGCATGTACTTTGCATACTCCGATCAAAAAATTTCGATGCTCGAGATGTTTGTGAAAAAATTGAATGCGTTAGTCAGAATGGTCATCGATGGCGACATCATGGAGCACGTATTGGTCGGGGTGGTAGTGATTGTTCTTGTCGTCACCTTGGTTGGTCCGGACCGATCGAGATCGCCTAATGTGCCTGTGTGTAAGCCAAGAGGCGCGCGGGGTTGGTGCTTCCATCTTCCGGGAGTGCCTCCACCCACCCTTTACAGTAGATGCCTGCATGCATGCAGGCGCGATTGGCGTTCGACCATGTCTGGGATCGCAACACAACTTTTAGTGGGCGCGTAAACTGGCGTCTGCCATGCCACTCAAGCGTGGTCGCTCAGGAGAACCGAGTAGCCGCCAGTACTGTCCTGGCTAGGCACACTCTGATCGACGCGGCGAAGTCACGGCCGTCTGGCCTAGAGTAGGGCGGCTGATTGGCGGTGGGCAAAGTTAAAATGTCCGCCATCTGTGGGATTGGGGTTGGCGCTATCGCATCTCGATCGAGCCGGTTGATTAGCCGCTGACGCTTGACGTTCAGCGGCGCGCGACGGAGCCGGGCCGGTTCGCCTTGCAGCGTGCGCGACGGGCCCGCCTGCTGGCGACTGTCGCGCTGCGCCTGCACTTGCGCCGTGATCGCCAGCACATGCCCCAGCCGCTTGTTGTCGACGATCTCGCCCTGGTCGATCTCGCCAAGCCGGTCATAGGTGGCGTAGGGCAGGGACGCGCTGTCGCCCCACAACGCGATCCTCCCGTCCGGGTACTCGGCGACCTCGAGGTAGCGGTGGATCAGGGGCCGGTGATCGGGACGGACCTCGAGCAGATAATCACCCTTGTCGTATTCCAGCGTGAGGCTGGCCGACACCTTGCGCCACTCGCGCCAGCTGAAGATCCGTTCCAGATTCTCGTCGCCGCGCAGGGGCCGGTGTGCATCGAAGTCACGGCGCGGCACCTTGGCAAAGCGCGCGTTGAAGTCGGCGATGAAATGCGGAAGGAAGGCGTTGGCCGCTCTATGGCGCTGATCCCGCGCAGGCGCAACTCCTTGCCAGGCGGCCCTGCAGCGTGCCGTTTATCCGCTCGACCCGGCCCCTGGCGGGCTCGAATTGGCGCACAGGATGTCGATATTGAACTCGAACAGCGCGCGCCCGAACTGGGTGTAGCCGCGGCCCTCGGCGCTGTCCTTGGCGTTCACGCGGAAGATGGCGGCCTTGTCCGAATAGACCGCGAGTGGCTTGCCGTGGCGGTCGACATAGGCGCGCGTGGCGGTGAAGTACGCCGCCGTCGATTCGCTCGGCACGAACAGCAGCTGCATCAGCTGGCCCGTGGCGTCATCGACATAGACCAGCAGCACGCCGGCGCCCGGTCCTCGAACCACGCGTGATCGGAGCCATAGATCCGCTCGAACGCAGCCTGAAAGTCACCTCCTTGTCAAGAACGCTGACTGTCGGACGGTTACGATTGTTCTATTTTTGACTCATGTTTTGAACTGGACACTTCCCCTTGGAAGCTCCACTGACCTAATGAAGGCTGCAGCACCGACGCCGTGAAATCATGTACGTGCGACGGAAATTCTGCTTGGGCGTCAAAGGCTGATTCGCAGCCAACTACGGCGTCAGCATGCTTGTAGACTGATGGAGCATAGCTCTCCTCGCCCGCGCCCAGGCAACGGTCCAGCGAACCATTCAGCAGCCTATCAGGGCTTTAAGGGCTCGTTCCAGCTCCGTAGATGGTCACAAGAGACTTCTTCAATCGACTGCTTAGCGTCAGATTTCGATCCTAATCAAACGGCGGGCCAGTGGGTCACTCTATCTACCTTGCTTCTTGACCATCACGCCGCCTAGACTTACTTCGCCATTCTTCTTAGCGTAGGTGAGAATGTCGGATCCAACGATTTAGATACTCATTGGCATCGGGAAGAACAATAGGGAATGGCAGTCTGTCTTAAGGTTTGTCTCAGCGACATCCAACAAACATTATGATTGTGGTGCGATACTTCTACCTTCAATTTTTAAGGATGTATTCATGGGTAACATTAAGAATTCAGTGTTTGGCATGCTAGTATTATCTGCTTTGCTTGGCGCCGCTGTACCGGCGTCGGCGCAAGAATTGCAACGCACTCCCATCCAGTTATGCCAGTGAGAATGAAAAATTGGTGATTTTGAATTGTTGAAGAATTTGGAAATTCTACTTGTTGTAATAGAGGATGCCAGACACGCAATGAGTATCGCAAACCAAATTTAAGGTTCAACGAGGAATTCCGTGGAAGGCCGACCGGATTTTGAGGAAGAAGTACTCGTCGTCGCGGTAGCCGTAGGCACGGCGCTTAATGACGTTGATGGTGTTATTGATTCCCTCGACCACGCTCGTATTCAACGGGTGTCGGCAGCGGGCAGCGATGCCATGCCAGTAGGCCTTCAGGCGCTGGGTGAACAGCTCAAGAGCAGGAATTTGGCTCTGCCTTGTCTATCTCACGGTGTTTGAATGGTGAGTCAATATAGGGCATATATTGATTTTTTCGGGGTGGTTTAATGCATAAAATTATTCGTTCGATGTTGGTGGGGGTATTCGTGATTCTGGTTGGTTTTGCTCAGCCTATCTCGGCAAGTGAAGCTGGTTGTGAGCCAAATGGGTGGCACGGTTGGTGCTGTCAACCAGAAGGACAGCCTCCAGTGTGCTCCTAGCAAGAACTAGCCGGAGATTTTTATGGGCGGCTTCGATCTTAGTGGTTAATGTTAAGAAATGTTTGATTGCTGGCATTTGAGGGTATGTTTCAAGTATCCGAGGTGACAAATGCCGCGGATTTTGCGAGACGTTATCGCATAAATTGAGTTTGAAAACAGAGTTCCTCGGGATTCTAAACTCAGACGATACGGACGGATTGCGCGATCGTGTGGACCGCCGCACTATTGCGCAGCCCATCCTGGAGTGCCAGTTCCGCTTCGCGGTTGTCAGTTCCAAGTGACACCGCCATTCACAACTTCCTCTGGGTTTGATCTATGTGCCTGATCGTGTGCATAATATTCTCCTTTGAGCAACCCTCCACTGGCTTGATTTTAAGTATCAGTTCGTCGATCCCCTGCTGCATAGAATCTACTACAAAGCGGTCGAACCGGACCTTCCCGAACGGCACCTGGTGATTGGGCATCGGGAGCGCCTGCACGGTTTCGATAAAGGAGGCCGGCAAAAATAGAAGTCGTAACCGCCGAGCGGAGCTGTCAGCTTACGCCAGACTTCTCGTGCACGCACCCCGTTGGACCCTTCCAGGCGCTCTGCGGTACGGACAGTACCACCGACAGCGCAAGGCGCTCGTCTTCGGCGAATTTCTCCAGGGGGTGGAAGGAAGCCCCGGGCGCCATAGAAGAAGTGGACGCGCCTCGAACTGCCGCTGGCAGGCCATGGCGCCGGGCAGGGCGCCGCGCAGCAGTGTGTCTTCCTCCGCGGCGACGGTGAACGCCGCGCCGCCTTCGGATCGATATCTGGCATTTCATAGGGTTCCAATGCTGGTTGTTGAGCCGCATCTGCCGACACTTCTTGCGTTACAGGCCCGCCAGGCCGATGTTGTCCCGGAAGTCGCGCACGGCCGCGGAGGCACGTGCCTTCGTGTTCGGCGCGTCGGGCAACGCCGCGCAGTAGGCCGCGATCGCATCGTCCGCGAGCGCCGCCCACCGGGCAATCGAGCCGGCCAGCACGTCACGATTACCTGGAGTTTCCAGGGCCATGCGGACGAGCGCGCCGGCCCAGCGCCGGTGCCGCTGGGCGTCGGCAAGCTGCGCGTCAGTCAGCAAGCCGAGCAGGGTGTCGCCGTTGTGCCGCGCCGCCTCGCCAAGCCCGCGCAGGACCGCTTCCTCCATCGCCGGCCTCAATACTAGGCTGAAGGCGACGAAGGACTCTGCCCAGTCCCATGCAACGAGCGCGTGTTCGACCAGCTTGCGCCAGCCCTGCCAGGCCGGGTCTTGCTCCCAGCATCTGCGCTCGTCGGTGCCAAAGCCCACGTCGCCGAAGATCTGAGACAGCTCTCGCGTTCGATACGCGGTGTGGGTGAGCCAACGCAGCGAGTCGGCGGTCTGGTAGGCGGCGCAGTTCGAGATCGTGGAGGCGGGGGCCATCTGCGTCACGTAGGCCGATCCCATTTGCAGTGTGTGGAACAGATAGCGTGCCGGGGTGTACAGTCGCGCCAGCGTGCAGGCCCAGGAGTGCTCCAGCATGGAGTCGTGGCCGCGCTCGGAAAACTGGTCCAGCAGACCGGACACATAGGTTTCCTGGCCATCCTGCAGCAGATTGTAGGTGCGGTAGACGAGCTCGTCGGGGTCGCGAAAGGCGTTCCAGTCGGCGTGTTTCAGCGGCGAGGCGTTGCGGTGACGCTTGAACCACTGCGCCATCTCGAAATTCGGATCGAGTTCGAACGGCGCTTGGGGGTTGTCGGTCGTGTAGTGCAGATTCGTCGAGACGATCTCGTACTCGCTTGGTTTGCGCCGGCGCGCGGCCAGGTGGCTCCAGGTCTTTAGCGGCTTGAGGACGTCCGGTTGCGTAGTCATGCTCGTCTCCGGTTACAGTGTCTTTTTGTAATAGAAGAGGACGTAGTCGTCCGTGGTCTCGATGCGACCCGCGAACGAGCTGAGGTTGACCTCCAACTCGGACATCTTGAACGGGCGGCCCAGCGTATCTTCCAGCGTAGCCCGGCGCAGGATCAGTTCGCCGTCGGTGTCGATGCGCACGTACGCGAGCTTGTCGTCGACGCGGATGTCCTTACCCGGGTTGTCTTCCCGCGCGGCCTCGATGACGCTGGACGTGATGCTGCTGGCGCGCAGCACGGGGCCGACGCGGTTGTTCCGGTACGCCTCGGCGGTGTTGTGGTCCCTGCTCATGATCGATTCCTTTGCAATATCAGCAATTGGCGAACAGTGGTTCGACGCCTTCGATAGCGATAAGTATGTCGTCCCCATCTACCCTGATGGCATACTCTGCGAGACGGGATCCACCGGGGTTGATGCCCTTGCCTGTGTTGGCGTCGAATGTCCACTGGTGGGCCCGGCACATCAGTACGCGCCCGTCGAAATTTCCCTCTGCGAGCGGAATGTCCTGGTGCGGGCAAATGCCTTGGAACGCGCGTGGCGTGCCGCTTCGTGGGCGGACAAGTACGATGACGTGGCCGTCCACCTCGACCTCGGCCATGTCGCCTTCCCACAGCTCGTCGAGTGTGGAGACTTTCTGAAAATTTTTGGTGTCCTTATGCATCGCAAAAAATAAATTCGAGTGACTCCATCGGCTTGATATCGGTGTCGCCGAGCCGGGCGTCGCGGGGATAGAAATGGTCGCTCCCCTGGCGCCGCACCCGCACGACCTTGCCGGGCTGGGGCGCTACGCGACGGCCGACTGAATGGTGCGCGGCGGCCGCCGCTACCTCGTCCATCGAGTTCTCCGTATCGACGGCGACGAGCTGCAGCACGAAGTCGTATTGAAAATTCGAAATCACTGGGAACAGTGCCATGTCATTATCCATCTGATGGCTGCATCAGGCGGTCTTGTTCTGTTCGCGCTGACGGCGGTATGCCGCCACCCACGCGTACTGGTGTGCGTCGTCGCCAATCTCGCCGGGGGCGAGGTTCATGTACAGGAGTGCACCCCCCAGATCGGGCGGCTGGATGTACCCGGCGAGGAAACGGTCGACCAGGGTCAGGTGGTCGCGGTAACGCACGGGGTCCTGCTGGAAGACCCAACGGTCGATCTCGGAATTGAAGTGGTACGTGCGGCCGTTGTACTCGAGCGGATAATCCCTGACGTTCCAGCCGTTGCCCGGCACCGCGCAGATTGGCAACTGGCTCATGTTGCACACAATGGGCAGCGTCTCGGGGACGGTGAGCTCCTTCCTGCCCGCGAGCAGGTTGTCGATAATGACGTCCCAGGCCTTGCCGAACGTGTCATTCCAGCCGGAATACTTTTCCTCGAGCCAGTCACGGCAGTCCGGCGTCATGCCGGCGGCCGGGTTCCACCAGATGGTCGGCCTCCAGAACCAGATGCTCAGCTGGTAAGCATGGTGCTGGTAGTCGAACTCATTGATCATCTGGTCCCAGTACCAGGGCAGGTCGAGACCGAGGTCTATCAGGGTGCGCTCGAACTGGCCGACGATCCATTCCGTCACGAACGCCTTGAATGACTCCTTGCGATGCTGCAGCGGCGTAGCGTAGTCCATCGACGTACCGGTCAGCAGGGAGAACAGGCGCCATGCGCGTGCAATGGCCACGTCCACGAGCTGCTGCGCCTGCTCCTTGCGCCCGTTGGCGATCAGGATCTGCAGTGCCGGGCCGCCGATCTGCGCGTGCCGTGACTCGTCCGTCTGGATGCTTGAAATGAGGCTGGCGAACGTAAAGTCGCCGGCTTCCGCCGCATCGGCCGCCAGCCCGAGGAACTGCATGTTGGTGAAACCCGTTTCGAAGGCAAACGTAAGCATCACGGCGATCTCGATCGCGCTGCGCGACATGAACATGTCGTCGAAGGTACTGCGGGCGGCGATCGCGCCCCATTGGTTGGTGTGATAGGCCTTGTGCGCCCAGTCAAACTGCCGATCCTTTGGGCAGTAGTCGTGCGGAAAGTAGAGTTGCAATTGCCCGTGACGGTTCTCGTCAAGCATGCCAAACGTCGCCATGTTGCGCATGCCTGGCGCGCGGCCGAAGCGGGCCATGCGTGCCTCGGCGCTCATCGCCGCGTATTCGCCGAGCGCGATGGCGCCGTAATGCGCCTTCAGGATCGACAGCCAGCCGGGATCGGCGTCCTCGAACATGCGGCTGCGCTCCAGCGCGGCCTTCACGGAGTAGGCGCCAGCGTCCTTGTCGCGCTGAATGCGCACGTATTCTGGATACGACGTCTTGTAGGGCTCGTCATAGGTTTCCCAGACTTCCATAGGCACGCCCTGTGCCCCTGCCATGACCTCCGGGAAAAGGTCGGACTCGGCGACGTACGTCGGCGTCCAGTTCGTCGTGCGGGCAATGTCGTACCACGCTGCGCGTTCCAAAAGCGCCATGAGATATTCTCCTTGGTGGATGTCATGTCCTTCTTGCTTTGCAGTCCCGGTTGCGAAAGGCCGCAGATCCGGAGCGCATTCCCTTGTGCAAATGCAATGCCAGCGGGCATGGCGGTGCAGTCATGCTGCACTGCAAAGCCGTGGGAGCGTAAGGGATGGCGGGTACTCCATTGAGTTTCGAGGCCCGGACCTGTGCGTCGCAAAAAGGTACCAGCTCCTTGTGGATTTCCCTACGACACCTACGAAGGCATCAAAATCCACGACTGGGACAAGTGGAAAGACCCCTTCCGCCCAACCATGGACGCCTACTGGAAATACCAAGTGCGTCGAGTTCATGCTAGAGCAGAATTCCTGCAACGGGCGTGCGTGCAGCGCTGGAACGACAAGTGGTTCTGGCGCGGCTAACGCCTGCTGACCATCGTGGCGATGATGCAGGACTACATGCTGCCCAAGCGCGTGACGAGTTAGAAGGAGGCATGGGAAAGGTACTCCGAGGGCGCGACGGTGCGCTGTTCAATGACCTCGTCTGCTACGTCATTCGCGAGCCGTGCGGCTGGAAGGGCGCCCGCGAGGGCAAGGACCATATCAGCCACCAGGTTGGGCCACCTTCAAAACTACGGGCCGCGGCGCCTTCTCATACGTGCCTGCCGCCGGACGGCGAGATGCAATAGTGGCTTTCGCAGAAGTATCCCGAGAGCTTCGACAACTGTATCGGCCACGCTTAGCGCGAGCGTCCGGAGGACGGCTGCCGCTTTTACAACAAGACGCTGCCGATGCTGGGCACCACTTCCAGGTCCTGATGTTCTTCACCGAGCCCGGTTATGCCACGAAGATCTATTACCTCAAGAGCAGCTACTTCGGCAACAAGTATCATTTCTGCTCCGACCACTGCCAGCACATCTTCGAGGGCGAGCCTAGCTACCGGTGCACCAGATTTACTAGGGGGCACTGCTTCCCCGAGGGGGATGGACTCGACACCGGAAGGCTTCGATCCGCCGATGGCCGTGCAGGACTACGAAATGAACATCGGGCGGGACAATTTCGACTTCGAAGCTTGGAGAATCAGAAGAATTTTGCCCCATGGATAGTGGAGGGAGGAGCTAGAATACTCTCTCTCCGGAGAGGTAAATAAAGATAGAAAGTTCCCGATACTCGGTCTCGGCGTACAGTTTGCCGACCTGCCCAAGTCACTAAAAAGCGGTTGTCAAGGAAATAGAGTAATTGAAATGCGTTGTCGTTTTGACACCGTGCCGTATTGGCGGTTTGCACTTCCAGTAGCACTGGACCGCAGCCGCAGTGATTTGGAATTGGGTTCCCTGGCGCAGGCCCGTTTGTGGCTCGCAGGGAGAAGTTATAGAAGGTTCTATTGCCCTCAATGGCATCGCAATGAATAGCCGGCGAATCGATAACGCTATAAAGTTCGGCAGTCGCAATTTTTGAACGCGAATTGCCGACGACATTAGCGTTCGGCGCTGGTCGGCATGCGTTCGACCGCGGTCACGCGTTGGGAAACGCTCATGTACTAGTCAGACAAGCGCCCGGGAGGTAGGTGGGGTCATTTTGTAGGAGCGATCTGCATGAAACGGGATATGGAGCGAACCGGCGTCAAACTATAGATTCCGCGTGCCCATGGGCGCCGTGTCTCGACTCGCCGCAGACAAATGGCATGCCGATAAGAATCGCAAAGGTGCCCGTTGCCAAGGTCGTCCTCGGAAAACATCCCGAGGGCGACAACTGGAGCGCGCGACTCGGATCGCCGCGATACGGAGACGCTACTCAGCGCCGCGGCGCGTCAGATTAACGGAAGTCTCTGAGCGCGCTCAGGTTCTTGACGATCACAATCCCGCACTCGGTTGTTTTGTGTCCTTGTGCCTGTAGCGTCTTCAGCGCAGTGCGAATGCTCTGGCGCGCTAGCCCGGCAAGTTCGCCCAGTTCCTGCTGTGAGAGCGGAACTGCAGCGCTCATGTTCGGGTAGAGGACTGATTGAACAGAATGGCGAGGGACTTTGCAACACGGGAAACAGGATCCTGGAAGCGATCGATGTCAACCATAGAAATGGATTGGGACGTCGCTCGCTGAGTTGCGCCACGATGAAGTGATTGAATTCGAGAGGTGTCCATAAGAGATCGAAATGTCGAATTCGTCACATGAACGAGGAGGCTCTCACGCAACGTGATGAATTCGTAGCGTCGCGGCTCTCGCTTGGTGACTGCACCCTCACCAATCCATCCTTCTGTGGAACAACCGTGTACATGAGCATCCTGCCGGCGGCATCGACGGCACTTACCTTCAGGAGACCATCTGCGCAAAGTATCCAGGAGTGACTTGGGTCGCCCATACGCACGACCAGTTCAGCCTTCTGGTGTCGGGTCTCGTACAAATCTGCACGAACGCGATCGCAAATCGCTGGTGGGTAGTCTGCATCTAGGGAATCTGCTGAACTATCGCGGTTAAATCTGAGGAAGATTGTTGGTGGCCTGCCCCACACAGGGACAAGAGTGATCCAAGATACCGTCGAGGGGTTGCTCCGTCAACGGCCGCGAGCGCACGACGGTGCTTCACATGGTTGGGCACATGAATCGGATGGTGGCCAGTATTCCTTCTCAGCCCAGCGCGGCGTTGAGCACAAGCCTGTGGGGTTGAGCGAGTTGAGATTGTTCATGGCGTGTAAGCGGTAAGCAGCCGGCGTCATTGACGTGACTGGTCGCGCAACAGCCGCATCGCGGTAACGGTATCCTGCCCTACGGCGCGCAACGAGCGAATTATCTGTATCTGCTGCGGTCCTCTGCAGGAGGGTGGCGCCGGGCCGCCTGTCTGTTTGCTGTTCACCATGGTTCTGATGTGGTTCAGCGCAAGGTCCGTGGTCGCGTTACCCCGGAACCCGCTTCAGTAAATGCTACCATCGGCCTGGACGGCGCAGCCGGCTGGAGCGACTGGTTAGAACACAAGTGCGGCAAAGGGGTATCGGCCCGTTACAGCGGTTCACCCAACGCCTGAGCGGATACTGGCATGGGATCGTGGTCCGGTGCCGCCATCTACAGAACACTAGCGTCGTCGAGGGCATCAACAACACCATAAAAGTCAGCAAGCGCCGGGCCTACGGCTATCGCGACGAGGAATACTTGTGCCTCAAAATCTCTTCTTCGTCAAAAATCCGCGCCGTCTTCCCCCGTATTCCTCGATGAACCAAAAATTAACCGCTCTGCGCCCAGGGGAGGGCGCTTCGCTCGCTGCAAAATCAGCCAAAAGCGGCAATGTGGAAGGTTTATTCGGCTGCCCGCAGTTGCGATTCGAAAGCAGCCCAGTCTCATAAACTACGCCAAAGAAAATGTTCGCCACCATACAACAACTCGTGCAGGGCTGGGCTTTCGATTAAAAAATGGGGCTGAGCCACCCAATGCCTCGGCGTAAGGTTATTCAGTCTTCAGGAGCGATTATGCAGACGCTATTCAAAGTCGTCCCAGCGCGGAATGGTGAAGTGCGCAATCACTACTTGGAGACGGGGTGTGCTCAGCCGCTTCCTTCAATATCTCTGCTTCCTGTGTTTTTTTGCCCAAGAGCCTTTGCAACTCTCGAATCTCGTTCATCGCGGCGGCTAATTGAGATGCGGGAACCAGAGCCTCGCCGGTATTGAGAGGTGCCAGAGTACCATCTTGGTACTGCTTCCGCCATGCGGACACTTGATTGGGATTGACTTCATGGCGTTTGGCCACCTCCAAGACGGTTACACCTGGCTCCAGGGTTTCCTGCACAATAGCAAGCTTTTCATGCACGGACCGCCGCCGCCGCCGTTCTGGCTCGCTCAAGGCTTCGTTTCCTCCTTCAGAAAGATTGAACTTCAAACTGGTCACAAAAGATCTCCTCTAATTCAAAAAAAGTCCCTAGGCCTCATGCGAGGGAGGAATGTTGTAGTGAAACAGGCTAACATTAGCTAGCTCACCGTTCCATTAACTCATCAGGCAGCACTACCGTGGACTCTTTAGTTTTAAGCTAATTGTGTAAAGCATGAAAAAACGAAATATTAAAACTCCTGCGTTACATGATCCAAGAAACTACAACAAGAAATACCGCACGTTTTTGGTCTGCTTTCGCATGCTTCAGCGGCGTCCGATACATGACAGGTCACTAGTATGAGGCGTCTTATGGCTTGCAAAAACCTGACGCAGCCTGGAGTCCATGACTTCGAAGAAGTGCCATCAAGGAAAGCTATGGCATTCTCTATTGAGTTGGTGTTAGTAACATATGAAAGTACCATCTATGGCGCCGCCATGGAGTCTTCAGCCTCCGGCCGGATAAAGCTGACGAGCTAACGATGAGATTAACGAACATCGTGTGTCGCGAAGCAACATGGCCGCTGAAAATCCCGCGACGGAATTGCGCCGCCCACCCGCTTCAAATCGTCGCCCGGCATCTCTACCTTGCAATAACGCGCCTCAGCAATTTTTCGGGCCCGCTTCGCACCAATGTTGGTGGAAGCCGAGTTTGTAAGTCACTTGAACAAAGAACCATCCGCCGCCTCCGGGAAGTCGGGATTGTAGAAGGCGTACCTCCGTACGTAAAATGAACTGTATTCAAATCGTTATGAATTTCGCTCATGACGGTATGTGAAGAACCTTCCTGGCTCCAATAGAGAATAAGTAGGGCACGTCACATCCACTTGACGTGCCCTCCATGTATCAGAGATGCCCGGTGCCGGTATATGCTTTGACTATAGCGGGCACTTTACTTGCTGCATAAGGCGTTATCATGCAGGACGAGACCTCGGACTTTGATGAGTGACTTATATTTTTTCCCAGCGCTCCGAATGCTTCCATTACGGCAGAGTATTGCGTAAAACCATTGATCGAAGGCTCAGGTATAGCTAAATTGCCGAGGCAAGGGCGACCAACTTTCTCTTTACACTCCCGCTGGGCTACAGCGCTAAGGCTACCGAGTGCTCCGAAGACATAGCCATCGTCAGGCAAAATTGGCAAGATCACATTATCAAAGTAGTTCGCCTCGACAAAAAGATGTGCATTCTCACTCGAGTCGAGCGCATGCCAAGAACCATTCTGGAAATAATTATTAACCACATGCACGATGGCTTCATCGCCAGAGACCTTCGGCGCCCGGCCGGAAAAATCATGGAACCAATTATTTGATAAAGTAATGGTTTGCTTTTTTGCAATTAGCAAAATATTCCAGTAATGTTTCCCGTTGCACTCAGGTGAGTAAGCGCTTGTGCCGTCGAAATTATTCCAAGAAATAGTGACGTTGATTGCAGGTCTGAAGTGACCGACAATCATTTGTCGGCCAATATTGTGGAAAGTATTATGATCTATCCAAACTCGGTCCACCCCTTCCAGCGATATTGCATCGCCACCAAAAACGATGCCGTTATTAATATCACTTATCGTAAGATTTCTTATTTCGACGTTGCGGGAGTTCACTAGACGAAGCCCCTTTCCCTTTAGCGCTGCGGACGAACTGGCGCCAATTAAGGTCTTATTTGAACCGACCGATAGTGGATTTTTCCCGGCCACGTCGTAATTAATTCCTGTGACTTCTTTCCCACTGCAATGCCTATCGTTCGCATCGACAAGGATCAATGCTTCCGGCTCGTACGGCGTTGGACATTCGCCTTTTGTTTTGCCGGGATAACAGCCACGTTCCGAGGAGGTTTTTTCTGTCCCTGTATAATCAATCGTTGTTGCGATTCTTATAATGCGTGGAGTTGCATCCGAGCATACTCCTTCAGCATTAAATGAATTGCACAGGGCATTCTTCAGTTGCTTCCGGCCATCAATTGGATCTGTGATATTCACTACTTCCCCACCCATCCCGCCGATCGTTGCTGCGCCGAACCCTTTCGGCCGACTAAAATCAAATTCCGTTGCGCACGATCCGGATAAATTTAACAGGAAGGCAGCCGATCCCAGCGCCAGAGTTGCTCGCTTGAATGCTATATGAAATAACATATAATTCCTCGCCAATATTTCGATATCACCAATAATTGAGGTTTCCTCTGTTTTCGGCTTCCATAGGTCCCGGGTTATGCAGCCCTATCTTTCGCGTGCTGAACAGTGAGCCAGTCCTGCAGGAACTGGGTCGGCGATTACGAAGCCGAGCGACGAATGACGACCACTACAGTTATAAAACACTTCGATATATTCGAACAGGTCCACAGCGGCCTCACGTTGCGTCCGATACCACGTGGAATGAACTCGTTCGTCCTCCAAACTGTTGAAGAACCTCTTCGTCAGCGCGTTGTCCCAACAATTTCCTCCTACCGGGGTGCAGGCCTGCGGCGGAACCACGCCAACCTCAACGCATCCGTCACAAGGTCCGCCGTCATGCACGGCTTGATGGACCAGTCCACGACTTCCCGATTGAACAGATCCAGCACGACCGCCAGATACAGCCATCCCTCGTCGGTCCAGATGTACGTGATGTCCGAGTAGAACACCTTATTCGGCGCGCCGGTGTGAACTCGCGGTTCAGCAGGTTCGGCGCAACGGGCAGTTTGTGCTTGGAATCTGTCGTGACGCGGTAACGACGCTTGTGGCGGGCTCGGATGCCGTCCTTGCTCATCAGCCGCTCAACGCGTGCCTCTCTAGTCGGGAACCCTCGTGCGCCATTCTCCTCCGTCATGCGCGGCGAGCCGTAGGCACCCTCGAACTCGGCAGGAATCGACCGGATCAATGTGAGCAACTGCGTGTCGGTCAGCCGCTGCCGCTCGGCAGTGCCAGCCGTTCACCCTCACCGAAAGGATCTCGCACAGCGCCGACAGTGGATAGCGCCGGCACTGCCCGTCAATCCAGGCGTCCTTCGCAGGAGGTCCTTCGCGAAGTACGCCGCCGCCATTTTTTGCGATTTCGATCGCCATCTGCAGGCGCTTGTTCTCGGCGCACAGCTGTGAGAGCTCCGTCTGCTCGGCCTTGACTGCCGGTGAAATCGATGGCAACTCCCAAACGTAGCATACACTCACTGTGGTAGGATACGGTGGGCTTTTGGGGCGTGGCCTCCTCCAATGGAGACTGCTGCCCCCAGCTCGTTCTATTAGGCTATTTCCCTTCTTTGCTTGAAGACGTCGAGCTCTTTGTTACGCGCAGCCTTACCCGTAAGATCGACCGCTCGTGCTTGCGACTCCCTCGTAGGGCTATGCTATCTACGTCCCCATAAATAAAGTGACGACCTGAGTCGTTGAACGATCTCGGGATGAACACAGTGGCGTCAGGCCACGGATACGCAACAACATTATGGTGTGAGAGTGCGGCGACCCGATTGAATTGTGGGACTCGTTACGCTTATTGTGCGGGGTCTTGCGGCTATCCGTCGGTCTCTGAGGGCCCTTCAGTTTTTTTGGAACGCTCACCAAAGCATAGTTCAACGACGGAGGCAGGTGAAGCGACCTTCCTGAAGGATGGGGAACCGGCGCCGCAGCTCGTCTCGGTTTTGCATGGCATACATGCTCCTTGGTGACAAGTTATGTCCTAAACATAAAAGTCCCCCAATAAGTCCCCTCTCACGCTGTCTGTGACCAATCTTAGTTATGTACTAAGAAAAAATCACTCTATCGCATGAAACAGCGCAAAGGAAGATGCTTAGGCCCACCGACGAAGCTGGATGCGACCATTTCGAGCTCCCCTGCTGACTCCACGCGTTCAAGGCGCGGTATCATTTCCTCAAACAGGATGCGCATTTCCATCTTGGCCAAGTGCTGGCCCAGACAAATATGAGGCCCTGTTCCAAATGCCAGATGGTGGACTTCCTTTCGATCAATGCTGAATTCGAATGGTTTATCAAAGACATCTTCATCTCGATTCGCCGAGCCGTAGCACAGCATTATCCAATCGCCTTTGCGAACAGTGCGTCCTCGGATCTCCGTATCCGCCGCCGCGGTACGCATGAAGTGACTCACCGGTGACGCAAAGCGCACCGCCTCGTCGACAAATTGCGGAATCAGCGCCGCATCGGCTTGAAGTTGATGCAGCAGATCAGGGAACTGGCTAAGTGCCCACATTGCGATCGCGGAGGACGATGATGTGGTATCGTGTCCCGCCGTGGCAATAATAATGTAGTAGCCCAAGCGGTTGGCATCGCTAATCGGTTCGCCATTTACGACCGCGTTGGAAAGCAATGTTGCGATATCGTTACGTGGATTCGTCCTTTTGTCCGATGTCAGCTTATTGAAATAATGCCGAAAGTCTTCTACTACTGCTAGTAGATTCTTTGCCAAAACATCGTTACCGGAAGCGACCTCCGCCTTCCCTCGATTGAGTTCTGGATCTTCCCCACCAAACAACTCTTGCGTCAGGACCAACATTTTGGCCTCATCTTCAGAGGGAATTCCTAGAATATCCATTATTACATGCAAAGGATAATATAGTGCAATATTTCTAGAAAAATCTATGACCTCTCCTTCGTACTGCGCAAGTTTGTCAACGCAGCGACGGGCCAGTCGTCGGATACGATCATCCAGGTTGAGCAGGCTGTCAGGCATGAACCATGATTGCGCCAGCGCGCGCATTTTCTTGTGCTCATCACCGTCGAACTGAACTAGCGCCTTGACAATATGCGGAGACCCAGTGACCGAAATTATATAGTCGATTGCGGCCTTTGATCGGCAAACAACAGAATAGTCACCGTTGCGAAATAGGCTACTGTCACGTGAAATTGCGCTGACATCGGCATACTTCGTTGCAACCCAGAAAGGATCGAAGCCCTCAATAACAGCACGACCGAACGGATTGTTGGCACGCGCCCACGTATAGACAGAGTGCAATAGCTCACGGTTTGAATAAGTCTTTGGATCAACCAAAAGCTTCGCGATGTCATCGGGGAGATCGAAATTCGAGGAGGTGGTAATTGGGATCAAGATAAACATACTCCAAAGATAGGTTTAAGATCGCGAAGTCATTACAATAGTGCTGATAATGAAAGATGCAATATTTTATTATATTGAATCAGTAATAAACATCATCAAACAAGTAGAGCGGGATCAAGTAATGGGGCCAATGGGCTGTAGTTTGACAATGGAACGGTTGCCACGCCCTACTAACCGGCATCGAATGTCTTTGTTGCTTACCGTGACAGATCACTGAAGGGATACACTAAAGCAAAAGGGGGATAAAGATCATTATGGCCCAGCCACTTGTGGAGGGCTCTCTACTCGTAACGAAGGTAACCACACACCCCGGGACGGCGATCTTATTACGATGCCACGTACCGTTACGTGGCGACGGCTTACCAATCGCGCCTCAGTCAGTGGCACACCTTCCAGTTCCCAGCTTTCATGGGTCGCTGTCTCAAGTATGACCGTTGGGAAGGGCTCATTGCCCTTGATGTGGATCTTACCGACCAGCGTCAGATGCTGTCCTTCCGTTGGTCCCACAGCGCATGCAGCAACGCTAAGGGCAATTAGCAAAGCAATCATGTGAGTCACAGGTCCACAGGAGATGTGTTCATTGAGGCACTCTCGTTCGCATCATTGAATCACGACGGACAGTGAGGAGTGGGGCGGAATCTTGACCGTTTCGCTATACATTCCTTTCACATGCTCCCGTACTACTGGCACGTTGGCATAGGGGTGGAGCTCCGCGGGCACCATTGATAACTGACCACGATCATTTAGAAAGGCGCCCGCGTTAATTTCGGGCAACACGAATGCACCTTCCTCTCGCAAAGGGAAGCCAAAGCCGTCTGGGGCGGGTTCCTTCATCAGTGCACCCGATGTCGCGGCGAAGTGGCGCAATTCCTGTTGGAAGCTGGAGGTTGCTGCCGTGCCCCGAACTGAAGATTCGAGAACCGCCATCGAATCAGTGCTGCTAACGTTGGTAAGAAGATGCTTGTAAAAGCTCAGTCCGAGCTGACGGTTGAGAAATCCACCGAGCGATCCCCAGATTGAATATCCGTTGCATGTACTGGCTTTGTCCCAATCAAACAGACTGCAATTGTGAATTCGGTCGCCAAATCTTACGTAGCTGGTGAACCGGACGTCCCTAATCGTACTGAAATTCTTCTCGATGGCCTGGCTCACAAAGTCCTCAAACATCATAGCTGTGGCTTCTTCCAGCCATATTTCGAACTGATAGTCCGGGCCCTTGGAAATGCCTCGGCGGTAGAAGTTCTGCATGTGCATGGCTTCATGCGCCATTGCGGACCGCATGTAATTCAAGCCGTAGGTCCCATTTTGGTACATTTCCTCAGAGTTCAGGTAAAGCGACACCGATTCATTTGAGTATGGCTCGCTCTCACGCTTGATTGCGTTGCGCGCGTAGAAGTATCCGGCCATCTCGGAACCCCTAGTGAACTTGGCGATTACGATGTCAATTGGATCGTCATGGCCGCTAATCAGATCGTTATAGCTGTGGGGCCCCCAGAGGGGTCCCCCAATTGATTTCAGTATATCGTAGATCTTGCCAGGCGAGACGAAATCGCCTGCTAGCGTGTCGAGAACCGCTTGACTCACCTTTGTTGGATCGAGTTCAGTTGTCTCTACCCAGAAATTGACAATGGTGCCGTCAGCTGTCATGAGTTTACGAACCAAGGTTGTGGAGCGAGTCGTATCGTCCGCTAAATACCAGATTCTCACACTACCGTTATCCAGTCTACTAGGCGACAAAGAATAGAGTGAAGCATAACTTTGCTCTTTGGCGTGCACTCTCCATCCATCTCGATTAAAACTCGATATTCGGCGCTTAAGCGCTTCCGTGCCATCATCCAATCGTAGTTGCTCGGCCACGAAGGAATGGTTCCGCGCTGCCACTGCAATTGTCGGCATAACTTGTGGAGTTCCGGTTTGATTAGTGAAAACGAGCGTTACATCCTGCCCGTTCAGCCCTGAGATGCTGATGGGAGCCTCCACAGCCGAGGATGTACTATTAACGCTTTCCCAAACACCTATGCCGCTACCAGCATAGGTGTGTGCGTCCAGCGCCCCGCAGTTCGAGCAGCTCTTCTTGACGGGAACCGAGGCGGTGGTGGTGGCCATCGTCTGCGGGTCTGGCGAGGCCAGGGGATCGTCCCCGTCACCACCGCAAGAGGCCAGCACAATAGATATCAGCGCTGCCTGAGCCACGCTCCAAAAGAAAAGCAATGCGCGCTGCTTGTACTTCATATATCTTCGCTCCTTTCGCGATACCTTTTTTTTTAGCATTTGCCAGGTATTTCCTAACGCAATGACGCCGACTGTCATTCTATATCTCTCTAAATTTGGTATTGAGATGTCATCCGTCCCTGGTGAGACACGTCATGAATTAATCATGTAGCTGCGCATATAGCGAGATCTATGCCACTTACGGTAGATGGGTAAATTGTGATTACCACTCTGCAATTGGTGTATGATATTTTTCGCAATGCGGTGAAACTGGACTTCAAGCCGACAATTGCGCCATTGTTTTGTTCATTTCGTGACGCGCAATTGCGAGGGGTCTCACTGGCATCGATTTGGGCCCAGTTTCGCACCATGAGACTCGATAAAAAAAGCGCGCATTGACGTGTGTCAAACTATGCCGCTGCTGTCAATGCCAGTATATTTGTTGTACTAGGTGGGCCAGGGTTTGAGTTCTGCGCTCAACATCCAACTAGAACGGCCATTGAGAGGCTTTACGCATCTAAAAATGGGTTTATGATTTTCGCTGTATAGCGTGAGACCCAATTCCAATCGGAGTCAAATTCAACAGATAGGAACGGAGGGGGCAACGCAGGTTAGGCTTTTCTCTCATTTGAGAATTCCCTGCAAGTATCGAAAAGGCGGCTTACGCCCACACAAGATACAGAAATTCCCCACAATCGAGAGAAGGTGGAACATGACATACAACATGTTAGCTATACTGCCATCCCTGTTGCCCGCGGCAATAGCATGGGCCCAGAGCATGGCCGAGCCTGTAATTCGGAACGGGGGCGCTCTAACCGAACAAGGTCTATCGGTCGCTAGTTCCGTTGGTGTTGCTATGCCGGAACGCATCCATATCGCAATGGTCGATAGTTTCCCGATGCCCGAAGATGAAACACTGCGAAACGTAGTTTGTTCAACAGGATTGTTCGGTCCAGATACGGTTGGATTGACGCTGGGATACGCCATATTGATTGCGGAAGGTCATGCTACACGGCGCTTGCTCACACATGAGTTTCGGCATGTTCGTCAGTATGAAAAGGCTGGTTCACTGGAGAAATTTCTCCTTGCATACCTAGCCGAAATCGCGACCTTTGGCTATTTTGATGCACCGCTTGAAATCGACGCGCGCGACCACGAACTGCCTTGAGACGGAAGATTCGCCCCGCAGGCACCTTTGCCAGCGAAGCCGAAAGCACCAACGCAACGCACTCTCCGGACAGCCTCTCAGGCGCACAGCTTGGCGCCCTGCCGAATGCTCAGCGTAACCGGTGGGGCGAGCCTCTTGTCTTCAGCAATTCAGTCCCGGCCTCAATCAACCCGTCGCGAGATGCGGTCGTGGCAAATTCTGCGAACTTCAGGGCAGGGTAGAATCTCGCGCGTCGCTACAGGGCCGGACGCCGTGTTGGTTGCAGGCAGCGGACTCATAATCCGCCGGAGACATCCCACCGTGGGTTCGAATCCCACCCGGCCCACCAAGCGTGATATGTTTCATAGCTCTTCGACTCTTCACCAGGAACGGCGATATCCAACCAATCCGTAGCTTCACGTTCTCGAAACTATAAAGGCGCACGACGGCCACTGATGGTGCAATAAATTAGGCCGCAATAGTGGTGTGCATCGGACTTGCGGATCATCGGGTTGCTGGGATGCCGAGAATCCTAGACGGTCTTCTTGAGTCATGAGCCATTTCACAGGCATAAAAAGTCCGGTGCGGCCCAAACCTTTGCGCCTTGAGGCAGTCGGACGCCACGGGTGTCAACGCCGATCGAATGTCGACCCTACCGTGCAATTTACGTCCGCCACCGACACACGCGCTCGAACTGCGTGCAAATCATCCCCCGTGGGGACAAAGGAGATGCCAGACGCGCCGAAGAAATGGCCTTCGACACAGAAGCGTTGATGCCGTTATCGCGTCCGAATGTAGGCATCGAAGAGGACCGGATGCAGTCCGCGCAATACCTTTCGACTTCCTGTGACCAGGCTGGCTGGCAAGGCGCTAATCGCTCCATTCCGCCTCGACGTCGCTCGCAAGATGTCCTGCGAGGATGTAGTCCCCGAGTCGCGCCGCTATTGCCTCCAGATGCTCCAGCTCAGTGGCGGGTAGATCGCCCAGTGCAAATTGGCAGTAGAGATTGCGCTGCCGGAACGTCCGCTTCAGCCGACTCAGTCCAGCAGCCAGCGCGGCAGGCGAGTTTACCGCGATGTTCTCATGGCTGCGATACTGCACGCGGACACCACGCTTGCCTCCCAGACGGCCAAGTTCAACCGCGTCTTGCCAACCGGTCTCGTAATCCAAATCGACGACGGTTATCCCCACCGTGTCCAGTAGCTTCAGCGCCTGCTCTTTGGTGCACGCTCGAGCTATTCCCATTTCACCTCCAACGCAAAGGGTGACGATTTACACACTACGCATTACCCCCGTCATGCTGCAATGCAAAATTGTAATCGCGAATGGGTCGAATTGGGTCCGTCGGGAAGGCTTGGACCTATGGGTTCATCGCGCCCATGATGGCTGCAAAGACTTGTTCGCACATCACAGGGAGATAAAAGGAACCGGGTTCACGGAGACGGCACCCGGGGATATTGACGAATCGCTTGTCGCGCGAGGACAGGCCTCGGCACTGGTCATGCGCGGCGTGAGTCTGTCCGCGGCCCGATATGTCGTCAAGCTCGCCTTCGATGGTCAACAACGCGGTAGAACGGATGTCCTGGGGACGCACGGCCTGACCCCGCACGTGTCAGGTGCCGAAGGAAATATGAAACTCCTGAAACACGGTCCGAACAGTGTCGAGATAGAAGTCGGCGGCCATATCGAGCAGTAGTCCACATATCGAGATCCCAAAGCAGGGCTGACTGCGTAGCGGCGAGTCCGGAAAGCTGCACGAAACTCGGACAGACCTGACGGCCGGCGTTTGCATACGGCTGCGGCACGGCGTAAACCAGATTACGTCGGAACCACTGGATGGGTTCGAGGCAAGGCGTCCAATTGCCAAAGGATTGCGACGTGCATCGATCGGGCCGCCGATGAGCGTCAGGCTGCTTGGTGTCTCTCATCCCTGCTTGCCAACAGCGCGATGGCTCCCAAGGCGGGTACGGTGGCCTGGCAAATAGCGAGCACATGCAACGGCGCCACGTCGATCTCTCGGATAAAATCCTGAACGTGAGTGATATAGTCGTCCAGATGAAATGATCCGTCGGCCACCGGTATGTGGCGCGCATTGCTCCAGTCCGTGACATGGACAATGTGCTCGTGCAACAGCGATAGCACCACCTCACGCAGCATGACGGCATGATGGCCGGCAAGGGGAGCACGGACAAGTACTGCGCGAACCGCTTGCTGCACGTGGCCCGGGGCAGGGGCTTCAAAATGCCATAAGCGACAAAACGGCCTCTCCGAGGCGATTTGCTCGACCACGGGAACGACACGTCCGTCACGAACAATGTCCGCGATGCCAAACGAAGGATCGTCGCGAGCGGTGCTGAGGCAGTGAGGTCTATCCCAGCCCGCAGCAAATTGCTTCGCACCTGGAATGTAGGCAAAGCGACTGAACGGATTGGCAAAGGCTTGGGCAGATTGATCAGCCCACGCCAGCGTCATTGCCCGCTGATACTCGTAATTCTGATAGAGCATGGCGACTCCGACCAAGCAATCAGTCGCCGCTAGCTGCCGTTGTGGCCCAGCCCCACGGATTACTCTCGGCTCGAGATCTCACCGAATGCGGCGCACCGCGTCGAGTATGGAATGCCCGTGGCTGCTCAGTCGCGGATGGAGGCCGCTACTATGCCCATGTTCGTGCGACACGCACACTCGTGTCCGTCCGCGTCACGTTAGACGCATCGACCCTGGGAGAGTACTCCCACATGCTAGTGAAACGAAGCCCACCATAGCTTACGCCGCTAGCGCCTGCTCACTTTTCAGAGTCATCTGAGAAGCGTTGCTTGCAGTACTGGCTTACCAGCCAGTGCCCGCCCAAAGGCGCGAACCACGCCCTCGGGCGTGGCTTTGTCCACTCCCAAAGAGGGGGCAATGGCTTTACATGCCGAAGTCAGGCATCAAGTTTGAACGTGGCCACGTTGGCCACCAAACGCCAAGTGGGCGAATGTCTTCTGCCCACAAGGCGGAGCATTTGCATGTCCGGTCCAGTGGGACCGGCAGGTAGGGTTCAGGCGGAGCGAAAGCTCTGCACGCTATGGTTCGGTCAAACACGTCCGCGAGGGCGCTTTGATAGAGAACCTGCTATGCGACTAGCAGTAGCCTAGGGAGACGCGTCACTGGTAACGGTGGGGTATGAAGCTCTCCTGACAATGTAGCCCCCGTAAGGGTGCCCGAGGACCGTGAGGTCTTTTGGTAGAGACTCCAAGCAGCCATGGGGTCGAGGAGCTAGGCTGACTGGTATGGGTAACGGAAGTGAACTGCTGATAAACGTCGTGAGTATTGCGGTGCCAAAGCTGCTGACAGGCACTAACCAAAACGGTATTTGGTCGGTTGCTCCGCTGGACATTCGGAGCACGTCGTCACTAGACCATCGGCGAAGAGGCAGACCCTAACCCGGTCTTGTAGCGTGCAGGGAACGTGGTAAGCCCGTATGGCTGCCCGGGCGCAGTGCGGCTCAGGCAGGCGGACCGTAAGGAACGCTGTTGGCTGTGCGGGTATGGGAGGTTGGAGAAAGCGAACGCCGGATTGTAATGATTCGGATAGGGGTTGAAACATCACCTCACGCGAAAGCGGGCAGACTTCCAACTGGTCTTTCGTCGCAGGACGACTGGCTAACCCGCTTGAAACCGAAATCTCTTCCCCTGAGGGGCAATATGCCCCTCAGGGGGCATGTTGTCTCTGCGTTTTGGGGGAAGACCTCAAGATAGGAGAGCAGCATGGAAGTATTTATCCGTGAGGATGAATCTGCGCTCTCCGGCGCACCGCAACGCTGGGATGCCATCAATTGGCGCCAAGTGGAACGGAACGTCCGGGCAATGCAGATTCGAATTGCGAAGGCAACACAGGAAGGGAACTGGCGCAGGGTGAAAGCCTTGCAACGGTCCCTGACCCGCTCGTTTTCCGCCAAGGCATCGGCGGTAAAGCGAGTGACGGAGAACCAAGGTAAGCGAACGGCAGGCGTCGATCGCGAACTGTGGGACTCGCCTGAAGTCCGGTGGGAAGCCATCGGACGGTTGAAGCGCCGGGGGTACAGGCCATTGCCATTGCGGCGGGTCTTTATTCCTAAGGCCAACGGGAAGGAGCGCCCACTAGGCATTCCGACCATGTTGGATCGAGCCATGCAGGCCTTGCACCTGCTGGCGCTGGAGCCGGTGTCCGAAGGGACGAGCGATCCGAATTCTTATGGGTTCCGAATCAATCGTTCCACGGCGGATGCCATGTCACAGCTGTTCGTCAACCTGTCCAGAGGGCACTCAGCCCAATGGATACTGGAGGCGGATATCAAAGGTTGCTTTGACCATATCAGTCACGACTGGCTGGAGCGCAACGTCCCGATGGACCGAGCCATCCTCCGCAAGTGGCTGAAGGCTGGCGTGATATTTCAGGGCCAGTTTCAGGCGACCGATGCCGGAACACCGCAGGGAGGAATCATCTCCCCGACTCTGGCAAACGTGGCGCTGAACGGGTTGGAACGGCAACTGGTTGCTTCCTTCGAGAAGAAACTGGGGGTCGCCAAAACTCGGAAGCTGAAGGTGAATGTTGTGCGCTATGCGGACGACTTCGTGATCACGGGCACTACGCCTGAGATCCTACAAAACGAGGTGAAGCCGTGGGTGGAGCAGTTCCTAGCGGTACGAGGGCTGACGCTATCAACGGAGAAAACGCGGATCGTCAACATAGCCGACGGCTTTGACTTTCTAGGGTGGAACTTCCGGAAGTACTCCGGAACGCTGCTCATCAAGCCGAGCAGGAAGAACGTGCAGACGTTCTACCGCAAGGTGAAGGATGTCATCAGTGCCAACAAGACGGTGAAGCAGTCAGAGCTGATTCGACTGCTGAACCCGATGCTACGAGGTTGGGCGCAGTACCACCGCGCCGTAGTGGCGAAGGCGGCTTTCAACCGTTTGGGGCACGACATATTTCGTGCCCTATGGCGGTGGGCCAAGCGGCGACATCCAGGCAAGAAGGCGGATTGGGTGCGGAAGAAGTACTTCGGCTCAGTCGGTCAGCGCAGCTGGGTGTTTGGCACCACAGTAGTGAAAGATGTCGATAGTGAGGTATGGGTTGAGTTGTACTCGCTCGCGAGCACGCCCATCAAAAGGCACCAGAAGGTCAGAGGGGATTACAACCCCTTTGATCCGGCGCAGGAGGTGTATGGTGAAACATTGCGACAGGAGCGGCTGCTTGACAGCATGGCGCACCGAAAGCAGTGGATCAAGCTGTACATGTCCCAGCGGGGCTTGTGTGCTCTGTGTCAGTGCAAGATGACCAAGGACACTGGGTGGCATGACCACCACATCGAGTACCGCGTACGCGGTGGCTCCGATGGTCTGAGGAACCGCGTGCTGCTGCATCCGAACTGTCACGTCCAAGTGCATAACCACGGGCTTTCTGTTGTAAAGCCGGTGCCATCAATTTGATGGTATTTTTGTGAAGGCTTGAGCCGTATGCGGGGAAACCCGCACGTACGGTTCTTAGGGGGGAGTGGGCCAGCAATGGCCTGCTCCTACCCTCCCATGGTTACGAGCTTGCGTTGCAACAAGGCATCCAGTTGCTCGGGGTCGAGATCGTGAATGTCCGGAGCATCACCGAGCAGCAGCAGAGCTGCGATTTCGTGCGGACTTAGCATGTCGTCCTCCTTTGAGAGCGAAAAGGGAAATGCGACTGCTGATCCGTGGCCTGCACCACGGAGGAAAGCGAGAACGCGAACCGCTAGGGATGTATCGGTGCAACAGGCGCTGTGGGAGCACACCGGTCGTCCACAGTAACCGCTTTGTTCGCAGGAGGCAAGCGATCGCCATCCTGCGCAGCAGCAGAGGGGCCAAATCGCCGATTTGTGATCGCGTGGCTAAGAGCGGCTAACAAAACTTCTCGACGAATCGCGAGCAGACGATAGCGCACACTAGCGTAAGGTGAGGGACATGGATGTCGAGGCGGCGTTCGAAGCGAGCACGCAGCTTGCCGAGCCCGGCATGCCCCAGGCGTGCATGCGACCAACAAGCCAGCGATGTTTGCCGAGGCGGTCGTTCTTCGCGATGCCACGGCATGCTGCGGGTATTGCATCGACCAAGTCTTCGAGGACAACCGAGTCGTGCCGATTGCAACCGATTACAGTTAGTGCCCGAGGAACGCCTCGCCGATCTACGATGAGATGGCGCTTGCTGCCTAGTCTGCCGCGATCTGTTCGGTTGGGCCCGGTATGCTCGCCGCTCGGGGCGGCCATTGCTGTGCTGTCAAGCTTCGCCCGACTCCAGGCATCCCGGCTTCGGCGCGCTCGCCAGTAACTCGGACGGTCTCTGTCCGCGTCACCTGGATATGTCCCTAGTCTGGGACCGTTCGAACTGGCTGGCTATGAGGAAGCCCTATCATAACAGGAAGACCGCGCGCTTCGACGTCGGCTTCGGTCGACGCCGGCGCAAGCTGTAGTAGCGGACCGGCAGCAGCACGAACAGCCGATATGTGTCGACAGGCAAGCACCCGCAATGTGCGTTGGCGCACGTTACGTCGGGGTACGGGGTGACAATATGCATGCAGGGCGGTAATCGCGCGCGAACTGCGATTTTCTCCGACGCAATTGAAGCGGCGCGGCGCCACTCCCATTATGACTTCGAACTGTAAATCTTAGTTATTAAATTCGCATAAGTGTCAGGGCTCATTCCAGCTTTGCCTAGCCTTGCACGCAAAGTCCTACCTTTGATTTTATTAATGCTATTCTTGAGGTCCATTAGGCCTTGCAATTTCGGGGATTCCTTTACGTCCTTTGGCTGTTGTTCGACGAGAACGGCGAGTGCATCAATTACTCTGCCTATTTGGCTTCCATAGCTGTGATCACGCGTGATTTCACGCTCCATATCCGGATCCGAGCTATTCTCCTTGTTGATAGTGATTGAATTGTTGGTAGTGCTATTGGTTGCGAACCAGCCCGGTAAAATTGGCTGGCAGAAAGTTGCGAATATCTGCGAAAACGCCTTCATCGTTTCCGCCATTGAGTCGATCAACTTATCAGTATCATTGAAATTTTTATCATGTGTCCACATATTTGTATGCCTCATTTCTATAGAGCGCCTTGGGCAATGTCCAGTGACTAATAAAGCAAGGATTGAGGTTGATGATCCTCTTGCTAAAATCGTGACCACCAACCCTCTAACGAAAGGGTCGGAATACCTCATCTGCTTTGCCTCAGTCCGCTAACCGCAAACTTTATGCCAAACTGGCGCAGCGCTCTGAAAGACGCTCCTACGCGGACCCACGATAAGGGGCCCATCCCCGAAGATAGCAACGGTTCAGCTTGGATTTGACTCGCCCACAGACGTCTCAACCAAGCAGGTGCCGATCTAGGCGCAGAGAGGATTGAGAATGAGGGAAACGGAAATAGTGCGGCTGAGACTATGGACTGGGCGGCCACGGTACCTTATTCTCACATCTGCGGCAAGAATCGGCACAGTCATTCGAAACGATGTTGTTAGGAATGCTGGAAGAACGCCAACATAATTCGTTTGCTTTGTCGAATTTCCGACGTCACGATTGCTTATTTGACCGCCTCGGTGCTGGCACGCTTTTTGTTACTAAACCGCAGTGTATCGAAATCTGTGATGACAAGCCACCGACTATCTGCTCATGTCAGTGCTATGAAGTCGCACAGTAAGGCTATATAGGAGGGCAAACTCGTAGAGCACGCGGGGATCGCCCATGCCCGGCCACGGTCGCCCGCACTCCCGGCCAGGTCCCCACAGGAGCATTGGGCCATGATTCTCCAGTCGACAAGAAGCACCCCTTCGGCGCGCTCATCGGACCGCTTTTGTCAGCGCATGCCTGTTGGAGCGAATCGGGCAATTTGGACCAACTCTAGTTCGGGAAAAGAACAGGGGCGGCCATACGGAAGCATGACGCCATCGCTGGCCGAACTTCGCCCGCTGTGCTGTCCTCGATTCGCCGCGACCAGTACAGATTGCATTTCATGGCTCGGGCTGCCGAGCCCGCCAAACGGTTCGCGTTGGGCGTCCAGAGTCAGGGCTGAAGGATTCTTCCCTAAAGTGAATCCACGCTGCGGAGACCACTTATGAAATGCGAGCCGACATATATATGTGGAAAAATAGCCTGGTCACTAATCACAGAATGACCGGCATGAGCTATATGGATGACCTTGCATTCGATCCTCGGTTAACTGGGTATGCGCATCGGTTAGGGATCGAATTGCCGCTCGAGGTTGGCTTAGTGGAGTGGAAGGGTCGGTCTTACTACCATGTCAGTGGCGTGGATAGAGAGGGACGTCGTGTGCTGATTGAAGTGTTCATCATCAATTCCCGCGGAACTCTGCAAGCCGTCTTGGCGTTCGAATATCCACCGCCGATCCGCAATCTGTACCCTAGCTAGAAGCAGCGCGCTTTGGTGCCTAAGACCGCAACCGCAGGCGTGCCTGTGGTCGGTCAGCAAAGGGGAAGAGGATGAGGCCGATCTTTACTCGTTCGCCGCCATTACCGACGAGCCGTCTGAAGAAGTGTCTGCTGAAGGCCATGACCCGTCCCAACCAAGCCTGAGCACGTGGCAGCCCTGCTGCATCCCGACGCCAAGAATCTGGCCGCTGTCGATGCCATCCTCGATGACGGCAGGTAACCGTACTACTAGCACCGTCTGGCCGCATAGCGGCGCCCCATCCCGTAGAATCCCTTTTTCCTCAACTTGTACTGCGAAGGTCCCGGCAATGCGCGTTGGCCGCCCGATTCCTGCGCTTCCCCAGCCTGTCTGCGACAACTGCGGCGCCAAGGCGACGCTTGCCCGGGCGGGTGAGGGCACCTACCCCTACCTCGAAGACCATGGCCCGGTCTGGATTTGCGTTTTGTGCCAGGCGTGGATTGGCGTATGGGCCCGCAGCAAGCACAACACGCCGCTGGGTCGGCTGGCCAACGCGGCGTTGCGCGAGCGCAAGAGCCAACTCTACGATGCGCTCGAACCGTTGGTCGCGGCAAAGATGCGCCGCGACGGTGTCAATGCCTTCAAGGCCCGCGGAAAAGCCATGAAATGGCTCATTGCATCGCTTGGTCTGGAGGTCGCGACGCCAAGCATTCATGCACTGTCTCTCGAACAATGCGAGCAGGCGATCCGATACGTTGAGGAATTTCAGGCTTCCAGACGAGCGGATCGGCTCACTTGAACAAGGCGAGGTGAATGCCGTCCCAAGAGGGGGGCTGCGGTTCGTTTGCACGGAGCCGTGGGCAAAAGTTCCGGCTCCGCGTGTCGAGTTGGCCCGGCATCCACGACAAGTCCACCACGCGCTGGGCAATCAGCTGGCGTACCTCGCGCTCGCACTGCCACTGCCCATGGACGCCGACCAACGACGCGCTCAGGATCCTTGCGAAAACGCTCCAGCACGGTAGGCCGGATGATCACGTTGATGACCCCCAATTCCGCGTCCGGGTCCACGCTGCTTCCCCGAAACTCGCGCGCTGTACCGCGAGTCTGCGGCCCGCTGTTCTTTCGCTACGGCATCACGCCCACCGCCAACAAGCTCTATCAGCTGGTGTGCAGCATGGGAATACCCGCCGAGGTGCTGCAGTGGGGTCTGGCAGGAACTGCTCGGGCAAACCCGCGTCACCATCGAACATCCCGACCTGCCACAGGCGTTGAAGGACATCGCGGCCGGGGTGGTGCAGACCAGCTGGAAGGCGGCCAATGAGGGCCGCCGCCTGCGAGCTGGGCACGCTGGGCGGCGACAATCATTTTGTCCGGCGTAGCGACAAACATCTTGGCCGGTGGCGGGAACTCGGAGGCGGCGTAGCCGCCGGAAAGTTTCCGCCACCGGCGGCGCCGAGTTGGCCGGGTTCTACGATGGCTGATCGCATCAATAAGCGGTCAGTCCATGTCTGGAACCCGTATTACCGACCAACAGGTTAGCCTCTACATGTCCAAACGCAAACAGCATACCCAGGAGATTGCCGCTGCCAAGGCCGGCATCAGTGTGCGCAGTGCCCGGCGTATCGACCGTGATAGCCAACTGCCTTCGCAGAAGCCCCGCCGTTACTGGCGCTCGCGGCCCGATCCATTCGTCGAGGTCTGGGACACCAAGGTCGTGCCGATGCTTGCTAGCGAGCCGCGCCTGCAAGCCATCACCATTCTGCGCAAGCTCCAGGACGACCATCCCGACCAATACCCATGACAGCATGCGCCGCACGCTCGAACGGCGCATCAGCAAGTGGCGGGCTGTGTCTGGGCCGGCCAAAGAAGTCTTCTTCCCACAGGAACACGCGCCGGGGATCCGGGCACTGTCGGACTTCACCGATATGCAGGCGCTGGGCATCACCATCTCCGGCGTTCCATTCCCTCACCGCCTGTATCACTTCGTGTTCGCGTTCTCTCGCTGGGAGTACGCCCAAGTGGTTGAAGGCGGAGAGAGCTTCGAGGCGCTGTCCTCGGGCTTGCAGAACGCGCTCTGGCAGGCCGGCGGCTGCCCGCGAGAACATCGCACCGACAGCCTCTCGGCGGCGTTCAAGAACCTGAAGGAGCAGGAGGACTTCACAACGCGCTACGAAGCCCTGCTGGACCACTATGGGATGACCGGCACCCGTAACAACCGCGGCCTGGGCCACGAGAACGGCAGTGTGGAGTCATCCCACCGCTATCTGAAGGAGGCTGTCGACCAGGCACTGATGCTGCGCGGCCACCGGGACTTCGAGGATCGAGCCGCCTATGAGGCGCTCCTGCGCGAGGTCGTGATGCGTCGTAACCGGCGTCATGCAGCGGCGTTCCGTCTCGAGCGCGAGCAGTTGACGGACCTGCCACCCCGGCGCACGACGGACTTTGCCGAAGAGGAAGCGCGTGTCACCCGTTGCAGCACATTCACCGTGCGCGGCATCCTCTACAGCGCGCCGTCCCGTCTGATTGGTCACCGTCTGAAGGTGCGTGTGTACGGCGACCGACTGGACTGCTACCTGTCCGGAGCCATGGTGTTCAGCACTCCTCGGGGCTCCCACGCCGCGCACAGCACCCGCCGCGCTATCGACTATCGGCACTTCATTGAGGGGCTCAAACGTAAGCCGCAGGCCTTCAAGGGCCTGGCGTTCCGGGACGATCTGTTCCCTCGGGAGGCCTATCGGCGAACCTGGGAGCGGCTTGATGCCCGGCTGTCGCAACGCGACGCGTGCAAGACGATGGTTGGCCTGCTTGAGCTGGCGGCCATGGACGGTATCGAAGCCGTGCTGGCCGTGCGCCTGGAAGCCATGTTGGGCGATGGTGATCTGCCGGATCTGGAAGCGCTGCGCGAGGAGTTCTCGCCGCGGCAAGCCGATCACCCCGTCATCCATGTCCAGATGCCGGCGACCAGTTGCTACGACGCCCTGCTGGGCCAGGGGGGCGCAGCATGAACGCGCCGCTCCCAATTGATGCCGCCCGCCTGACGTTGATGCTCAACGAACTGCGCCTGCCCACCATTGGCCGGCTCTGGCCAGAGTTCGCGCAGCGCGCCGACAAGGAAAGCTGGCAGGCAACCCGGCTGCTTGGCGCCTTGCTCGAACACGAACTGGCCGAACGGGCCAAGCGGCGTATCGAACGACACCGAACCGAATCCCGCCTGGATCCAACCAAGACGCTGGCTGCCTTCGACTTCAGTGCAGTGCCCATGGTCTCCAAGGCGCACGTGATGGCGCTGGCGAGCGGTGATTCCTGGCTGGAGAAAGGTGCCAATGTGTTGATCTTCGGCCCGCCGGGCGGTGGGAAGAGCCACCTCGGATCGGCCATCGGGCATGCCCTGATCGACGCTGGGTACCGGGTACTGTTCACGCGTACCAGCGAGATCGTCCAGAAGCTGCAGGCAGCCAGGCAGAGCCTGCAGTTGCCTGCCGCCCTGGCCAAGCTCGACCGCTTTGACCTGATCATCCTGGACGACCTGTCGTACGCCCGCAAGGACCAGGCCGAAACCAGTGTCCTATTCGAGCTGATCGCCGAGCGCTATGAGCGGCGCAGTCTGCTGATCACGGCCAACCAGCCGTTCTCAGGCTGGGACAACGTGTTCCCTGACCCCGGCATGACCATCGCCGCGATTGACCGACTCGTCCACCATTCGACGATCTTTGAAATGAACGTCGAAAGCTACCGCCGGCGCACCGCAAGCGACAAGCAGTCTGCTCGCCGCCGACAATCATCCAGCGACAACGACAATCACCGCGACATCGATAACGGAGCGACAACCATGACCTAACACTCACCGACAATCATCCCGGCCAACCGGCCAAAATGATTGTCGCTGGACCGGCCGTCCTGCTTGACGCTATCTAGCACGCTGCGCGCCGAGGCCGAGCGCGTCTTCCACGCCGAGACCGCACTCGCGTGTGAGGAAGCCGCAGCGGCCGCGCGTCAAACCATCGAGGAAACTCTGACGGCGCTGGCTACGGAGCGGCAGGCCCCCGCCGCGACCCAGGCGCGGCTGGAGGCGGGCTGCGCGGAACTGGAGGGCGCGTCCCGGCAGCTAGAGGAACTGCGAAACCAATTCTCGACGGAGCTGGAGCGCGCTCGGGAGCAGGTCGCCATTGCCCAGGACCGGACCGAGGCCAGCGAGCGCCGCGCCTTGTGCGAGCGACCTGGGCCTCGAGCCGGGCGCTGACCTAGGCCCGCGCCACAGCTACGTCGCGCGCCTCATGGGTAGCCGCCGCCAGCTCTGTGCGCAGTTTCTCGGTGGCACGCTTGCTCTTCTGGCGCGCGAAGCACTCCGGGTCCGGGGCGGCGGCAATCCGCTGGATCCAGGCCGAGATGGCCGACTACGGGCTGACCATGGAGGAGCTGACAGCGACGGGGTGCTTCGATCCGCCGCCCGCGCCGCCATCGCCCCCACCGGCGGCGGCGCCTGAGGTCTGTTACCGCAACGCCGCGGGACAGCGCTGGGACGGGACCGGCGAGGTGCCCGACGGGCTGCAGCGGGCGGTCAATGCGGGGCAGACCGTGGAATTTTACCAAGTCTACTAGTTTGGTCGGCTAGCTGTGAAGCTTCAATATGTTGTATCCCTGGTTCATCCGAACTGAGTCTAAAAAACGGGAAGTCGCCAAACACCCAGACTTCCAAGAGCTCAGCGGGATGAACACCCATAAGAATTCCGACTCACCTTTGCCAGTCGATTCGAGATGGTCCAAGAGATCACCGAACATGGCCTGAGTGTGCTCGAAGCAGCCGCTAGCCATGGCGATACAGCACCGGCGGCTCGCAAGTGGCTGGGCCGCTAATCTGGCAGGTGGCGTGCCGGCGTTGGCCGACGCTTCGTCCCGCGGGGCGTTTTCCTTCCCCCAACTACTTGGGGTGTGGCCAATGTGAGCGCCAGCGAGTTCTTTCTTATATCAAAGGGAGGTGGTTTGTCTATTTCTATATAACTACCTTAGGGTGCCGGATTGGCTTTATCGTGGCATGAACCCTAGAGTTGAAACCATGCATATGATTCGCAGCAGATGGACGACGGCGGTAGGGCACTCTCTCCCGTCCAGCAGTTCTACTTGGAGAAAAGCATGCGGCAACTCGCGAATTTAATTCGACATTCTATAAGCAACAATCACTTAAAGTCGTATGTATATAGTTACCCATCAAAAAGATCATATAAAGATCTACATAATATCGGCATTGCGGAAATATGGCGCTCCGGTGAGCGCGGCCCAGTTTCAATATATATCCATATACCATTTTGCAGATATCGGTGTACCTATTGTGCGTTATTTTTAACGACCCAACATACAGAGCGCGTAATACAAAATTATGTTGATAAGATATGTGATCAAATCGAATTTTATGCGACGTACGCCGGAAGGAAGACTGTTGTTTCCGTGTATTTTGGTGGCGGAACACCGACTATTCTAAAGAAAAAACAATTCGAGCAGATTTTTTCATCAATTCAACATGGATTCAAAAATATTTCGTCCTCCGCTGAGCTATGTGTCGAAGGTTCGCCCGACTCGATATCCGAGGAACTTCTCGGTTTCTTGAAAAGCCAAGGCGTGAACCGAATCAGTATGGGCATCCAAACCATGGATTCCGCTGAACTGAAGGCCAGTGGTCGTCCATACCCGGTTTCCAGAGCAATCTCTGCGATAGAAAATATCCAAAAGTTTTTCGAAAATTTCAATCTGGATCTCATCTACGGCCTTTCAGGTCAGACCTACGAAAGCTGGGCAAATTCCCTTCGCCACATCGTTTCATTAGGGCCACCGACTATCTCACTTTATTCCGCAGTTAGCCGACCTCTCACAGCCATTTATAAGCAACAGCGATTGAAGCCAGAGCGATACATCGACGACCAAGACAAATATGCAATTTACGATAGTAATGTGGAGTTTATGCAAATTAATGGGTACCGACAAGAGTCCTTCACTAGGTTTACCCATCTGCCAGAGAATACTAGCGCGTATGCCCAAGAGACTTCCGACTTTCTCGGCGTTCCGCTAATCGGAATCGGAGCAGGCGCAAGAAGCTACAACGGAAAATGCCACTACAGCTTCGACTACGCAGTCGACCTCAAGGAGGTCAGCAAGGCCATTGAAGATTATTTGAACCTAGAAATCACCGAACATAGCATGGTGAGATACGGGATTGTTCTTGATGCTTACGAAGAGCGCTTGAGATATTTCATCCTCAACCTTACGTTGAACCAACTCTCGAAGGCATACTATTCATTACAGTTCGGCCGGAATCTGTATTCTGATTTTCCGGAAGTGATTGATGCACTCGAGGCGGAGGGGTGTATCGAGCCACCGTCCAATGAAAGGATTCGATTGACCAAGAAAGGATACAAATACAGTAATTTGGTCGCGCACCATCTTTTCTCGAACCATGTGAAGACCTTGGAAGAAAGGTATGTCCCACGATGACGAACAGTGAGCGATTTTGGGAAAAAGGTTATTCGGACGCGAAAGTGTGGACGATGGGCGGGCCGAGCGTTGAGGTATTTGAAATTGAAGAGTTTCTACCACGAAACTCGACTGTTTTAGACGTGGGATGTGGTGAAGGCAGAAATGCGCTCTTTCTTGCGCTCAGGGGACACAAGGTGACTGCCTTGGAACTTTCCTCGAGCGCCGTCAAGAAACTTCGTTCTATTGCTGACCGTTATTCGTTGAACATCGATGTGATCGAGGGACGAATCGAGGATTTCGTACCGGATGAAGATTATGACCTAGCTTTGGCGCACTCATCGCTACATTTCGTGACGAAAGACGTGTGGATTCCCTTGCTCCGGGAAATGAAGCAACGGACTAAGCCGGGCGGATTTCACAACCTCACATCGTTTATTGGAATTCCTCGCTATCCAGTTCCGCACGAGTGTCGACATGCCAATTCGTTTGACCGAGGCGATCTCGACTCGCAATATTCGGACTGGCAGATTCTTCGTTCCGACTTCTACGCGAAGTGGGATTCCCATCCGGGTATTCCGACGCATGTGCATGCCGTTGAGAAGTTTCTCTCAAGAAAAACAAACTCGGTCGAGCGGCTCGGATTGAGGAAGGTCGATCTTTCGAACAACGACAGTCTTCCATTAATTTTGTTCGACAGTATACCTCTTGGAACCGACGCTACCACAGTCAAGTCGATGGGTGTTCGTCCGAGACACGTCAATCGGATTGAAATGCCAGGGTGGAACATGATGTCTCCTACGGAAATGACGGGTAACTATGTGGTTGAAGAGTGGATTTTTGGGAAACACGGGCTCCAATTCACACAGAGTATTTTGACGGGTAAATACGAGTATTTTACGTCACCAGTTTCGTTGCGGAACTCTAGTAACTATCCTACGGAATAATCCAGCCATGCGCTGGGATCACCACGGTGCTACCCAGAGTGTGGGGTGAGGGACTATGACGACGGCTTCGCCGTAGCATAGGTTGTCGAACAACTGCGTGGTGCCAAGTTGTGTCACGGGCCGACATGGACGAATGCTGTCTGCATTGTGCGTGCACCGGCGGCCGCCCGGCCGCGAATCAATATTGACACGGCTGAGGCGCTGAAACGTTGTATCAAAACCATCAGCGCGCAAAAATCTCTGCCATGCACAAGCTCGGCGTGAACACCAATCATTAATTGGTGATGTTTTGCGTTCGACACAAAATGTTTGTGCCGGCGTGCTGGGATGAACATGGGCGGACCGCAGTTGCCGGTACTTCTTCTTCGGCATTCACAACACCTTACCAAATGGCAAGGTGTTACACTTCAGATTTGAGGCGGCCCCAGAATTACTCAGCGGTGACGGCGAAGTCCTTAGACACGAAGCTCAGCCCACCGACCGATGATGTAATCTCAAAACCGTACTGGATCTCGCCGACAACCACGTCATGAAAATAGTTCAGCGACTTTAAGTAATTCATGATCTCCAGCACGTCGATCGTAGTGTGGTTGGTCTTCGCTGTGCGTAAGAAAGAATAGACGTGGTTCTTGCCGTTGCTACCAACATAGACATTCCAGGTGCTACCGGACAGCGGAACGTTGCTGTAGAGTGGAATCGCGCAACCTTCAGAAGTCCAGTTATATGAGATCGGCTTCACATTACCGCATCCATTTGAGGTGCCCGTGTAGTTCAGCCAGACCATGATCTCGTGCTGTTTTGCGTCGGCCCAGATATCCAACGTGGATTCCCATGCACCAACAACAGGCGTGGTAGCTGAGATAGTGGCAGTAAGCTTCCTCAGCGAGCTGACAGGCTTGTTGACAAAGTATTCGACGTGCGGATAGGACTTTATGCCGTTCGTGTTCGGCTGGTCTGATGTGACACCCCAGTCGGAATTTGAATTAGCCCAGATGGACTGCGGACCAACTGCGACTGGAGGAACGCTGCAAGGCCCCCATACGTCATTGTTTAAAGTATACCCCTCGTAGTTCCAACGCGCGAAAAGAGTAGGCTCATAGCAGGATGAAGTTGAAGGCGAACCTGCAGACCATGTTGCAGCCTGCGCGACGGTGGATCCGAGCATCAGCATCAGGGAGGTAAGGCGTCCCAATATGGTCAGAAATTTTGGCATATCTTCTTAATTCCTGTCGGTGAAAAAATTTGGAATCCGTAAGGCGTTCGAGTTTTGGGAAGATGGGCTGATCTCGTGTGAGTTCGCTGACGCGGACATGCGACTGTTTAACGGTTTCGTGTCTGATTCTCCATTAGCGGAGTTGGCACTAGCGTGTCCGTGATGCCATCTAATGCGGCGTCATACACTCGCACACAGACGTTAAAAAAACGCCCGACGGGGAAGTCGGGCGCTATAAAGGACGCATTGTTGGGGGAGACATACATCAACTCACGGGGGCCTGACTAATCCCAATAGGGATACTAATCCCACCCCGCGGAAAATGTTATCGGATTTTTCCGAATTTCGCATAAGGATTTTCTTATACCCGGCCAGGGATGGTGTTCAAAACACCGTCAGCAATGTCCAACTGACCGGGTGAGTATGTCAGTTGTGTTCGCAGCAGGCTGTGCGGCCCGAATTCGACGCCAGTTTCCGCACGAGCAAGAACGTTGCGCGACGTATTTCGGATCTGTGGTCCGGCAATCTCAAATGGCGCGCTGCAACACAGCACCGGCGAACTCATTGCTATGTTTGACGCCGACCACGCTTCGCGCAAGGATTTCCTGATTAAAAGCGATCGGCTATTTTCAAAACGAGCGTGTCGCGTTCATGCAAACGCCTCACGAGTTTTTTCAACATCGATTCATTCAATCATCGTTTGGGAAAGATGCCGGTGCGAGAGTTCTTCAAGATAATCCAGCGCGGCAAGGACGCGCTGAACGCCGCATTTTCTACGGCAATTGCGCAGTGATACGCTGCTCGGCAGTCGCGCCGATCGAAAGCTTTTGCCACGGAAACCCGACCGAGGAAGTCCACACCGCAATCCGTATGCACAAGCTTGGCTACCCGCGCTTGAACTATCTGGCATCGACGCTGTTCTTCTTCGATGGCTGGCAAAAGCTTGTCTTCTTCATCACGCCGCCGGCGGTGTTCCTGTTGGCGGGCTGCCGATCGCGTCGACGCTCAACGCGTTCCTGTTGTGGTTTTGCATGTATTATCTCTTTTCCATACTGTTCATCTGGAACTCGGGCGCAGCTCCAACTCGCTCTTCTTGAGCGAGCAGTACGTGATCGCACGATTCTTAGCCTTCATGTCAACCAGCCTCCGGGCTGCTCCGGAGAAACATCCGATTTGCCGTGACGGCCAAGCAGATGTCGCCGACAGGAAAAATGGGGCTCTGCCTGTCCCCGCTACTGGTGGTGTGCGGCGTTGCGGCGGCGAGCGTGCCGGATGCCTGTTGACGGGGTCAGAGCGCCGCCGGCGGTGGTGGTCGCCGGACGAGAAGCTCGTGATGGTGTGCGAGAGCTGCGAGGCGGGTGGGACCGTGTCGATGGTGGCGCGCGAGCATGGTGTCAATCCGAATCAGCTCTTTCCCGAATCAGTTCTTTCATAGGCGCAAGGGGACCAGGACGGCAGCCTATCGGAGGTCAGCGTCGGTGAAGAAGTCGTGCCGGCATCGGAGCTGAGCGACGCGCTCAAGCAAGTCCGTGAACTACTACAGCGCCTGTTGGACAGAGAGCATCGTAGCGCGCCTCCCGAAAACGCGAAGCGGGTCTATCGGGTCATGCGAGTGCATGGCCGCCTGCTGCAACCGCCACGCAACCAGGCAGGCATGAGGGTAAAGTCGCGGTAGCAAAGGACGAACCAGCGGTGACGCTCTGACGGCTTTGAGTTCCGCTGCGACAATGGCGAGTCGCTGCGCGCGACGTTCGCCATGGACTGCTGCGACCGCGAGGCGATGACTTGGGCGGCGACCATTGGAGGGCATAGTGGCGACGCGTTCCGCGACTTGATGTTGGCCGCCGTCGAGAATCGCTTTGGAAACGCGCTGAAGACGCCGACGGACATTGAATGGCTGACCGATAATGGGTCGGGCTACACGGCGGACAAGACCAAGGCGTTTGCGTCGGAAATTGGCCTGAAACCACTGACCACACCTGTTTGCAGCACACAGAGCAACGGGATGGCCGAGAGCTTTGTGAAGACCATGAAGAATCGCGACTATTTCATCTTCATGTCCAAGCCTGATGCCGAGACTGCGAATTCGCAATCGGGTCATCGCCTTTGAGCACTACAACGAGCAGTACCCCCATAGCGCCCTGAATTACCGCTCCCCCGCGCGAGTTCAGGCGTGCGATGGCCTTATCAACCTACGGGTGTGACCGTGTCCGGGGTGCAAATCCAGACTCAAGACTCAACTACCAACCTTGGCCAAGTCGGGGCTGCAGAATTTTCAGTTGCTATTGGTGGATTTGCCCTGCTCGCGTCGGCGAGCACTACGTCGTCCAACCTCGACTGGGTGAATGCGGAGGTGGCAGCGGTGCTCGCCGATTCCGCGCTCTCGCCCGTTTATCGGACAAAGGCTTCAGCCTGAAAAAGAGCACTCCCGAAATCCTTGGCGCGTTCATTCTCGAGGAGGTCTCGAAGATCCAGCAACTGGTAAAGACCAACGAAAATTGTCGTGAGATGTATTGGCGCCTGCTTAGCCGCTAATTCAAGCTGGCTCAACCATTCGAACTCCATAGATCCGATTGGGGTGGCGTTGGCAAGCGGCTTGCGTTCCTGTGTTCGACCAGCTTTTTGTAAAAGGCGGCGCGGCTAATGCCGATGTTCGCGGCGGCCCGGCCCACATGACCCGAACTGGCCGCCAGCGCTTGGAGTAGGTAGGCGGCTTCGAACTGCGCTGTGGCATCGGCGTAGCCAAGCTGCGATAGTGGCTGCGTGGGTACCGCGGGAAGCGTGGCTTGGGCCGGCATTGACGCCGGTCCAGGGACGCTTCGCACACCGAGCAGAGATGCCAGCATGCTGTCATCTACCTCGCCTGTATCATGCATCATCACTAGCCGCTCAAGGACGTTGCGCAACTGGCGCACGTTGCCGGGCCAAGCGTATTCGGTAAGAAGTTTCAGCGCGGCTTGAGTTAGGACAGGAGCGTCCCGCTCGGCCCGGGTGCAGATTTCTTCCAGAATGGCATAGGTGAGCGGCAATAGGTCGGCTTGGCGCTGGCGCAGTGGCGTCAGACATATCGGCAGGACATTGAGTCGGTAGTATAGGTCCGCACGGAACTTGCCCGCTTCTATCAACGCCGGCAGGTCGGCCGAGGTGGCGGCGATGATGCGCACATTGGCGCGGATGATCCGGTTCGAGCCGATGGGCTCGAACTCCTTCTCCTGAAGAACCCGCAATAGCTTACCTTGCAGCATCAGCGGCATATCGCCGATCTCGTCCAGGAACAGTGTGCCCCCGTCGGCGAGTTCGAACTTGCCCACACGTCCCTTGCGCTCAGCGCCAGTGTACGCGCCAGGCGCAGCCCCGAAGAATTCGACTTCCAGCAATGTCTCGGGAATGGCCGCCATATTGAGAGTGACCAACGACCGCCCCGCGCGCGCCGATGATGCGTGGATGGCATGCGCCAGCAGTTCCTTGCCGGTGCCGGTCTCGCCCAGGAGCAGTACCGGAGCATCGGCCTGTGCGGCACGGCGCGCCAGGCGTTTTATTTCCAGCGTGGCGGGGCAGTTGCCGACGAAGCTGGTAAAGGTGTACTTGGCCCGCCGCGTCTGTTCCAACGTACGGCGCGTAGCTACCAGTTCCTCCCTGACTCGGGTGTAATGCGTGAACAGCGGGGTGAGTGACTTGAGTTCGTCGAAGAGCGCAAAGCCTACCGCGCCAACGGTGTTGCCATCGTTGTCCTTGATTGGCAGGCGCATCACGATCATCGGTTCGTCCCGGGTCTCTAGGATATCGAGCAGGATTGGCTTGCCAGTCTCGACCACTTGACGCATCAGGCTGTTGGGGATAACTCGCTCACACTCGAGACCGATAGCCTCCCGCGGATCCTCGAAGCCGAATCGAGCTGCATACCGCTTATTGATCCATACCACGCGGGCGTGCGCATCGACCACGATCGTCCCCTCGCTAAAGTTCTCGAAGGTTCGGAACAATGATTCCATCGCGCGCCGGGCGACGGAATCGAAATTGCCAAGCATGCTGCTGTCGTTGGCTTCGCGCAGAGTGCTCATTTCGATGTCTCCGTATGGAGACGGATTCTCTCATAGTGGACCAGTTTTCGGCGAATTTTCCACAGTTCGAGAATTTTAGGAAAGATTCGCGACAATTTGAGCATCATAAATCACACAAATGCTTGGCACGATCGGTGCAATGATCCTGGGCCCTCGCAGTGCGGCCCTGCCGCAAAGAGGGTACGTGTTTTGCGCGATCAGCCGACCCTGCCCGCCACACGTGAAGCTCAAAAAAATACTTGCGGAGACTTCATGTCATTTGTTGTTGTCGTTGCAGCCCTTGCGTTCCTGATGCTAGCCGCCTATCGCGGCTACAGCGTGATCTTGTTTGCTCCCATGGCCGCACTCGGCGCCGTGGCCTTTACGGATCCCTCTGCTGTCGCCCCTGCGTTTACGGGCATCTTCATGGAGAAGATGGTCGGCTTCGTGAAGCTGTATTTCCCGGTTTTCCTGCTTGGCGCGGTGTTTGGCAAGGTGATCGAGCTGTCCGGCTACTCGCGCTCCATCGTCGCCGCCGCGATCCGGTATATCGGTAGCTCGCGCGCCAACGCCGTGATCGTGGCGGTATGTGCCTTGCTGACCTATGGCGGAGTCTCGCTCTTCGTGGTGGTGTTTGCCGTCTATCCTTTCGCGGCAGAGCTTTACCGTCAGAGCAACATCCCTAAACGCCTGATGCCCGGTGCCATCGCGCTTGGCGCCTTCTCATTCACCATGGATTCGCTGCCTGGGACGCCGCAGATCCAAAACATCATACCTACCACGTTCTTCAAGACCACTGCATGGGCCGCCCCAGTACTTGGAGTGGTCGGCTCGCTGTTCATCCTTATCGTTGGCCTGGGTTACCTTGAATGGAGGCGGCGTGATGCACTAAAGCGCGGCGAAGGCTATGGCACCTCGCTCCTGAACGAACCGGAACCAGTGTATACGGCACACCTGCCAAATCCTCTGCTGGCAATTGCGCCGCTTGTACTGGTCGGTGTGTCCAACTTTGCGCTAACCCGGATGATCCCCCTTTGGTATGGCACGCAAAGCAGCTTGGCATTGCCGGGGCTGGCCAAGCCGGTCACCATTCCGACCGCATCCGTGACCGCCATCTGGGCCGTGGAAGGGGCCCTACTGCTGGGCATTGGCCTCGTTCTGCTGACAGCTTTCGCCGCAGTGCGCGAGCGCTTCGCTGAGGGTACCAAGACTGCCGTCGGTGGCGCGCTGCTGGCGGCGATGAATACGGCTTCGGAATACGGCTTTGGCGGCGTGATTGCTGCGCTGCCGGGTTTCCTGGTTGTCGGTGACACGCTCAAGAGCATTCCAAATCCACTGGTCAATGCCGCCGTTTCGGTGAGCGCGTTGGCGGGGATCACAGGCTCAGCCTCGGGGGGCATGAGCATTGCGCTGGCGGCAATGGGCGACACCTTCATCCAAGGCGCACAGGCGGCCAGTATTCCGTTGGACGTACTGCATCGCGTCGTGTCGATGGCCAGCGGCGGCATGGACACGCTGCCGCATAACGGCGCTGTGATCACGCTGCTGGCTGTGACCGGTCTGACGCACCGCGAGTCGTATCGTGACATCTTTGCCGTCACCCTGATCAAGACCTTGGCCGTCTTCTTTGTCATCCTGGTGTTCTATCTGACCGGGCTAATCTGAGCGTCAACTCATGGAGCATGCGCGAAGGGCTTCGCGCGAGCAGTGCCGATTTTTTTTACAGCAGATTCCTATGACAACCCTGAACGGAAAAACCGCGCTTGTGACCGGTTCTACTAGCGGCATCGGTCTCGGCATCGCACAGGTGCTGGCCCAGGCTGGCGCCAATATCGTCCTCAATGGCTTTGGCGATACGAATGCCGCCATGGCCGCCATCCAGGCAACTGGCGCTCAGGTTATCCATCACCCGGCCGATATGCGTCAACCTCAAGAGATCGAAGCCATGTTTGCCATGGCTCGCGATTCCTTCGGCGCCGTGGATGTCCTGGTGAACAATGCTGGCATCCAGTACGTATCGCCCATCGAAAGCTTTGACGCCAAAAAGTGGGATGACATTATCGCCATCAACCTCACTTCGGGCTTTCATACGACCAAGTATGCGCTGCCTGGCATGCGCGCGCGCAACTGGGGCCGGATCATCAATATTGCATCGGTGCATGGCTTGGTGGGATCGGCGGGCAAGTCAGCGTACGTGGCGGCCAAGCACGGACTGGTGGGGTTGACCAAGGTTACCGCGTTGGAAACCGCGAAAACCGGTGTGACCTGCAACGCCATTTGCCCGGGCTTCGTGCTGACCCCGCTGGTGCAAAAGCAAATCGACGACTTGGCCGCAAGGGAAGGTCTGTTTCCAGACGATGCCCGGGCGCGCCTGCTCGGTGAAAAGCAGCCATCCGGCCGGTTCGTCACGCCTGAGGAACTCGGGAACCTTGCGCTGATGCTGTGCTCCCCGCTGGCGGCCGAAGTGCGCGGCGCCACGTGGGTGGCCGACGGCGGCTGGACTGCCCAGTAGCGCCATGTCTCTCTACCGACGCCGCGACTAGCCTATGGCGCAAGCATATGGGTCCTCCAATTGCGGGGTCCATTGCGCGATGCGTGGCGCAATTTTTCAAATCACAGCATTTTGGAGTACGGCAGAACATCATGGATCAGCAAAACAAGTTCTCTCACGTCAAGCCAACCGACACCGCCTTCACCAGCGATGGCCTGCGTGACTTCTTCGTCTATCGCGACCTTGGTATACCGGCGGCAAAGTCATTGCCCATCTGGTACGCGCCAATAGCGCCCCTGAAGCCGGCACTGGCTGACATGTCCATGGTGCCGATTTCCATATCGTCTACATGCTGAAGGGCTGGGCAAAGTTCATGTACGAGGATAAGGAAACGTTGGTCGAGGCAGGGGACTGCGTGCATCAGCGACCTGGTATCCGCCATTTTCTCTTCGACTACTCGCAGGATATGGAATACCTGGAAGTCGTCGGGCCTGCCACGTTTACCAGCGTGGGCGTGGAAGGGCCGTGTGCCGTACCGGCACCAGGAGAATGGTGACGCCCGGATCGTCTGAGGTCTAGGGCGGCACATCCGCCATGTCTGTGGTGCACTCGCAGACAACGAACAGCCAGTCGAATTGCGCTGATCCGAGAATCAGCAGCAGGCGCGCCCCACCAACGACGATGTCACCGGATCCGCCGCCAAAAAATGAAGCAGTAAAAGGCAGGATCGAATTGCTTGCCGGTGGTGCCAGACATAAGCCGGCAAAAACAAAACAACGCAGGCAGGAGACATGATTCAAAACGAAACCATCCTGGAAACGCGGAACCTCACCAAGGAGTTCAAGGGGTTCACGGCGGTGAGCGACGTCAACCTGCGGGTGCGCCGCGGCTCGATCCATGCGTTGATCGGCCCCAACGGCGCGGGCAAGACCACTTGCTTCAACCTGCTCACCAAGTTCCTGGAGCCGACCACCGGCACCATCCTTTTCAACGGCATCGACATCACGCGGGAAAAGCCGGCGCAGATAGCGCGGCGCGGCGTGATCCGCTCGTTCCAGATCTCGGCGGTGTTCCCGCACCTGACGGTGATGGAGAACGTGCGCATCGGGCTGCAGCGGCAACTCGGCACCGCGTACCAGTTCTGGCGCAGCGAGCGCTCGCTCGATGTGCTCAACGAGCGCGCCATGGAGCTGCTCGAGCAGGTCGGCCTGACCGAGTTCGCGCACACGCTCACGGTGAACCTGCCGTACGGGCGCAAGCGCGCGCTGGAGATCGCCACCACGCTGGCGATGGAGCCCGAGCTGATGCTGCTCGACGAGCCCACCCAGGGCATGGGCCACGAGGATGTGGACCGCGTCACGCAGCTGATCAAGAAGGTCTCCGCCGGCCGCACCATCTTGATGGTGGAGCACAACATGAGCGTGGTCTCGTCGATCGCCGACAAGATCACCGTGCTGCAGCGCGGCGCGATCCTGGCCGAGGGGCCTTACGCCGAGGTGTCGAAGGACCCGCGCGTGATGGAGGCCTACATGGGCACGGCCGATGCCGAGCTGCAGGGCGCGCCCTGAAGCGGGGGACGACACGATGAGCACGAATAACGCACCCGCACTCGAAATCAATGGCCTGCAGGCCTGGTACGGCGAATCGCACATCCTGCACGGCGTCGACCTCACGGTGAACCGCGGCGAAGTGGTGACGCTGCTGGGCCGCAACGGCGCCGGCCGAACCACCACGCTGCGCGCGATCATGGGCCTGACCGGCGCGCGCAAGGGTTCGATCAAGGTCAACGGCAACGAGACCATCGGCCTGCCGACGCACAAGATCGCGCACTACGGCATCGGCTACTGCCCCGAAGAGCGCGCGATCTTCTCCAGCCTGTCATGCGAGGAGAACCTGCTGCTGCCCCCGCAGCTCAAGGGCAATGCAGGTGAAAGCGCGGGCATGAGCGAGGTCGAACTCTACGACATGTTCCCCAACCTGAAGGAGCGCCGCCAGAGCCAGGGCACGCGCCTGTCGGGCGGCGAGCAGCAGATGCTGGCGGTGGCGCGCATCCTGCGCACCGGCGCGAACCTGCTGCTGCTCGACGAGATCTCGGAAGGGCTGGCGCCGGTGATTGTGCAGGCGCTGGCGCGCATGATCCGGATGCTCAAGCAGAAGGGGTACACGGTGGTGATGGTGGAGCAGAACTTCCGCTTCGCCGCGCCGCTGGCCGACCGCTTCTACGTGATGGAGCACGGCAGCATCGTCGAACGCTTCGATGCCGGCGATCTGCAGGCAAAGATGCCGGTGCTGCATGAATTGCTCGGGGTCTGAATCACAACGGTAGCGCAAACCGGCATCAAAACGGTGGCACGAAACGCCGCCGCAACAACTTCAGGAGGCAAGTCTATGAAAACCACCACGTTTGCAGCCGCGATGTCGGCACTGATAACCGCCATGGCGGCTACCTCCGCCATGGCGCAAGTATCGAACGACAAGATCAAGGTCGGCTTTATCACCGACATGTCGAGCTTGTATGCCGATATCGACGGGAAAGGCGGTCTCGATGCGGTCAAGATGGCGATTGAAGACCATGGCGGCAAGGTTCTTGGCAAGCCAATTGAGCTGATTTCGGCTGACCATCAAAACAAGGCTGACATCGCTGCCTCGAAAGCGCGGGAGTGGATGGACCAGCAGGGGCTCGACATGCTGTTGGGTGGCACCAACTCAGGTGCGGCTCTGGCCATGAACAAGGTGGCGCAGGAGAAGAAGCGGGTCTTCATGGAAGTCGGCGCTGCTAGCTCGCGGCTGACCAACGAAGAATGTTCGCCTTACACGGTGCACTACGCCTATGACACGGTTGCGCTGGCCAAGGGCACTGGCAGCGCGGTGGTCAAGCAGGGCGGAAAGTCTTGGTTCTTCCTGACCGCCGATTATGCCTTCGGACACTCGCTGGAGGGCGACACCGCCGCGGTGGTGAAGGCCAGTGGTGGCACCGTAGCCGGGCAGGTGCGCCATCCGCTGTCGGCATCTGACTTCTCGTCGTTCCTGCTGCAGGCGCAATCGTCCAAGGCGCAGATCCTGGGCCTGGCCAACGCCGGCGGCGACACCATCAATTCGATCAAGGCGGCCAAGGAGTTTGGCATCAACAGGTCGATGAAGATCGCCGGCCTCCTGATGTTTATCAATGACATCCACAGCCTGGGTCTGAAGAACACAGAAGGCCTGCTGATGACCGACAGCTGGTACTGGGACATGAACGACGAGACTCGACAGTTCGCCAGCCGATACTTCATCCGGAACAAGAAGATGCCGAGCAGTCTGCAGGCGGCGGACTACTCGGCGGTCAGCACCTACCTGAAGGCGGTCGAAGCGGCCAAGACTGACGATCCGGACAAGGTCATGGCAGAGCTGAAGAAGATGAAGATCAACGATTTCTACGCCAAGGCCTATGTCCGTGCTGACGGCAGGGCCATTCACGATATGTATCTGCTGCAGGTGAAGGCGCCGACCGAGTCGAAGAAACCGTGGGATTACCTGAAGGTGGTGGCGACCATTCCAGGCGAGCAGGCTTTCGGCACAGTGGCGGAGTCGAAGTGCCCGCTGTTGAGGCGTTAAGTACAGAGCATGGATAGCCGGTTCACGGATGCGCCGGCGGGCGGGTCCCCTCTCCTACATCGGGGGGAACGCAAACATATCCCCGCGTGTGAGCACGTCGCCGCGCTGCGCCGTGTCCACGCTCGTACTCCGCGGCGGCGCAAGGAGCCTGCGTTTCATTGCTCCTTCCGGAAGGGCTGCCGACGCGCTGGAATTCTCATTGGGGCTGCAACCACGATTAACAGAAACGGCAATCCACATGGACATACTTGGAATCCCTTTACCCGCCATGCTGTCCCAGTTCCTGCTGGGCCTGGTCAACGGGGCCTTTTACGCGATGCTGAGCTTGGGCCTTGCGGTCATCTTCGGCCTGCTCAACGTCATCAATTTCGCGCACGGCGCGCTCTTCATGCTGGGCGCGGTGCTGGCCTGGATGGGCATGGAGTACGCCGGGCTCAACTACTGGATCATGCTGCTGCTGTCGCCGCTGGTCGTTGCCGCCATCGGTGTGGTGATCGAGAAGACCATGCTGCGCTGGATCTACAAGCTCGACCACATCTACGGCCTGCTGCTGACGCTGGGCATCACGCTGGTGATCGAGGGCATCTTCCGCTCGATCTACGGCGTGTCGGGGCTGCCGTACTCGACGCCGGACGCGCTGCAGGGCGCGACCGACTTGGGCTTCATGATCCTGCCGAACTATCGCGCCTGGGTCGTGGTGGCGTCGCTGGTGGTGTGCTTTGCCACCTGGTACGTGATCGAGAAGACCAAGCTGGGCGCCTACCTGCGCGCCGGCACCGAGAACCCCAAGATGGTCGAAGCCTTTGGCGTCAACGTGCCGCTGATGGTGACGCTGACCTACGGCTTCGGCGTGGCGCTGGCCGCGTTTGCCGGGGTGCTGGCCGCGCCGGTGATCCAGATTTCGCCCCTGATGGGCCAGAACCTGATCATCATCGTGTTCGCGGTGGTGGTGATCGGCGGCATGGGCTCGATCATGGGGTCGATCCTGACCGGCCTGGGGCTGGGCGTAGTCGAAGGTCTGACCAAGGTGGTCTACCCTGAAGCGTCGTCAACGGTTGTGTTCTTCATCATGGTGATCGTGTTGCTGCTGCGCCCGGCTGGGCTGTTCGGAAAGGAGAAGTGATGACCGCATCCATATCGTCGACGCCGTCGACGCAAGCAAATCTTGCAAGCAAAGCGGGGCGTGCGGGAAACGCGCAAGACGTGCAGAAAAAACTGTTGTACGGATTGCTGCTGCTAGCGCTGATCGCTGCGCCGCTGGCGGGTGCCTATCCGGTATTCGTGCTCAAGGTGCTGTGCTTCGCGCTGTTTGCCTGCGCGTTCAACCTGCTGATCGGCTATACCGGGCTGCTGTCGTTCGGCCATGCGGCCTTCTTCGGCGGTGCCGGCTACGTGGCCGGCCATGCCATGAAGGTCTGGGGCGTGACGCCCGAGATCGGGCTGATCCTGGGCACGGCCACCGGCGCGCTGATCGGCTACGTGGTCGGCTCGCTCGCGATTCGCCGCCAGGGCATCTACTTCTCGATGATCACGCTGGCGCTGGCGCAGATGCTGTTCTTTATCTGCCTGCAGGCGCCGTTCACCGGCGGCGAGGACGGGCTGCAGGGCATCCCGCGCGGCAAGCTGTTCGGCGTGCTGCCGCTGTCGGATGACCTGACGCTGTACTACGTGGCGCTGGTGATCATCGTCGCGGCCTTCGCGCTGATCGTACGCACGGTGCACTCGCCATTCGGCCAGATCCTGAAGGCGATCAAGGAGAACGAGCCGCGCGCGATCTCGCTGGGCTATGACGTCGACCGCTTTAAGCTGACCGCCTTCGTGCTGTCGGCGGCGCTGGCGGGGCTGGCCGGCTCGATCAAGGCGCTGGTGCTGGGCTTCGAAACCCTGACCGATGTGCACTGGTCGATGTCGGGCTCGGTGATCCTGATGACGCTGGTCGGCGGCCTGGGCACCTTGTCGGGGCCGATTGTCGGCGCGTTTGTTGTCGTGGCATTGGAGAACAAACTGGGCGATATCGGTGCCTTCCTTGCTTCAATCACGGGCGTGGACTGGTTCAATACCTTGGGCGAGTCGGTCGCGATGGTTATCGGCGCGATTTTCGTTATCTGTGTGTTGACGTTCCGCCGTGGCGTCATGGGCGAGCTAGAGGAACGCTTCGCGCGCTTGCGGGAGTGAGTTTCGAGGGCTCGATCGGGGCCAAAGCGGGTCCAGTTCGCGGCTGGCCTGTCTCAAGACTGGACACCTACAGCGGTCAAAGCCCTTCTGTCCCGCAGGCCTCCGCATCATCTTCAGCGCATCAGAGCCGGATAGTTGCAAGCCGGTTCGCCTCAGCCTTGAGGCGGCCTTGTATTAATCAATAACAATGAGGAGACATTCCCATGCAGAGCCGTGCTTTCGATTCTTCCATGCTTCGCCGCCATCGCATATGGCGCGGCGCAGCCATTCCTGCCGCCAGCCTTCCTGATTTTCGCGTGCGGAGGCAGCGATGACTCAGCTTCTAGCGACGGCGATGGCGGAGCGGCGTCACCGAACATCAGGCTGTCCTTTGTTTCAGGCGCTGTTCGAGTCAAAACCTACGATGGGGATACCGACGACCTGCTGACCGCAGGTCGAGTTCAAGCTGAAAGCGGTCAGACTGGTTCAGACCGGGCAGAGCATAGCGGCGGTGAGTGCAAGGCTGGGCATAGCAGATCAGACGCTGCACAACTGGGTCAAGGCAGACCGCGAAGGCAAGCTGGCAGGCGCCGGGCCCAAGCCGGTCAGCCCGGAGCAGATGGAGCTTGCAAGGCTTCGTGCGGAGGTGGCGCGCCTGAAGATGGAACGCGACATTTTAAAAAAAGCCGCAGCGTACTTTGCGAAGGAGTCGGTGTGAAGTATGCGTTTATCGAGCGAAACCGACGTCACTGGCCGGCTTCGGTCCTGTGCGAGTTGCTGGGAGTCAGCCCCAGCGGTTATCACCAGCATAAGCAGCGCCAGGCCAGCACCGAGAAGCCGCGCAGGGGCGGTGTGAGCGATGACAGCTGCTGGCACATTTCAAGGCGATTCATGCCGAGGTCAAAAGGAAATATGGCTGGCCACGCATGTGGAAGGAACTCGTGGCACGCGGCGTGCAGGTGGGCAAGGAGCGTGTGCGCAAGCTAATGGCGCAGCATGGCATTCGCGCCCGCCACAAGCGTAAGTACATTGCGACGACCGACTCCAATCATGATTTGCCGGTAGCGGCCAACCTGCTGGAGCGCAACTTCAGTCCGACGACGCCCAACCAGGTCTGGACCAGCGACATCACCTGCGTGGCCACGGCCGAGGGCTGGCTGTACTTGGCGGTCATCATCGACCTGTTCAGCCGGCAAGTACTTGGCTGGTCGATGCGCCCGCATATGAAGGCCGATCTGGTAACCGATGCGCTGCGTATGGCCTGGTTCCGCCGGCGCCCTGATCCTGGCCTGATCATGCACAGCGACCGGGGCACCCCAGTACTGCGGTCGCCTGTTCCAGGACGCCCTGAAGGCCTATGGTATGCGCTCGTCCATGAGCCGGAGGGGCAATTGCTGGGACAATGCGCCGACGGAGAGCTTGTGGGGCTCACTGAAGGTCGCGCGCCTGCATGGGAAGCAGTTCGCTACCCGTCGAGCAGCCATGGAAGAGGTGATAGACTGGCTGAGCTTTTACAATGCCAGGCGGCTGCATTCGACACTGGGCTATGTCAGCCCGATGAAATTCGAGAAGAACTGGTTCGCAGCCCAGCAGCAGCGGGCTGCATGATTCCCTCGGCTAAGGGATTCGTCGAACAGGGGCAAGGTCAAAATCCAAGTTACGCGGAGCTAGTCGCCCTTGCTCGCCGGGATACGCACAAACGTGAGAAGGGTGATCGCCCATGGAGGATGTCACCTCATCGCGCCAGGGTCATCCAGCAATAATCAGAAGCGCGCAATATTCGTCCCCCATATAACATTCGATTTGCGTTGACACAGATCAAGGCCGGTGCAGTCTCATCGAGCCAGAATGGCCCGGCTGTCCCGCGAACGTAAATGAGGTATTCCATGCAGAAACTGCTTATTGCGCTTTCAATTGCCATGCCGGCAATATCAGGGCACGCAGAACCCACAGAGCAACTCCCAAGCTTCACCGATGTGATAAGCGCAATTAACCGCGGCGCGACCGTCTCGGTGATAGTCGACCTGACAAAGTGCGCAACTGCCGGTGATACAACCATGCAAGGCAGCACGCGCGGTGGGCTGAAGATCAATACCTATCAGATCTTGGCAGACGGGACGTTATACTTTGCCGACGAGCGCGCGACGGTCAGCACCTTTGGTGACCCGCGCTTCCCATCGAATTTCTGGAACCCCACCTGGCTATCTGTTCGCTATAATTTGAAGCCTAATCAGACTGTCTCCGTCGCGACTGAGATATTTTCTATCCCTCACTATAGTCGGCTGGCGGGGAATTCTGAGTTCACCTGCGCCATCAATCAAGGTGTCGAATTCTACACCAAACGTTACTAGTGTTGTGTCCCAGAGATAACTTTACATAAACGTTCGACTCTGGCGAGTATCGAATCTGCAGTAGCGGTCCAGACGAAGGGGCGTTTGTGAATGTTGTAGTGCTCGACGTAGCGTTGGATTTGCAGGACCAGTTGGCGCACGCTGTCAAACGACCCGCGGCGGATCGCCTGCTGCGTGATCAGCCCGAACCAGCGCTCGAGTTGATTGAGCCAGCTCGGGTACGTCGGCGTGAAGTGCATGTGACAGCGCGGGCGTTTGGCCAGCCATGCCTTGACCTTGGGATGCTTGTGAGTGGCGTAGTTGTCCGCGATCATGTGGACGTCCAGTTCTGCTGGAACGGCCTTGTCAATGTGGTACAGAAACGAGATGAACTCTTGGTGCCGATGCCAGGGCTTGCATTGCGCAATGATCTCGGCCGTCGCGGCGTCGAGAGCAGCGAACAGCGTAGTAGTGCCATGACGAATGTAATCATGCGTGACGCCCTCTACGTAGCCCAAGCCCTTGGGTAACGGGCTGTGTGCGCTCGAGCGCCTGGCACTGGCTCTGCGCGACCACCCTTGGCGGAAATGGGGCTCTGCTGAGGGGAATCCCTAACGGCTGGCAATCTTGGCGCGCTCTGCGCTCAGCGATGAAGAAAACACACCAAAGTGCACCCCTTTGCTCCAACAATGCCCACGGCAATGCGTCTGGTAGAAGAACGACTACGTGCGATCGTTTTGTTTCGCGTGAGCGCGGCACGACTTCGCGCCGGTTTTCCGGCCGTTGAAGAGAAGCAAGGACGCTGAGGAGATGGCCTTCTGTGGAGCCGGCATACCGGGTGGCTGATGGGATTGCCAGTAACTTGACTTGATATAGGTCAAGCCGCAACGGTGGCTTACTTGGTAAGGTTTATCAAGTCATGGAGATGCGGGGGCGTTCTTCATGACTTGTCAACTCGTTTCCAGAATGGAAACTTCACCCGCACCGACTCGCCGGTGCGGGCATTTTTTTGCATGTGGTCGCCTTCGCTTCTGGCCGAAACCACCGTGGGCGAGTTCTACATCTCGACCGTGTTTCTCGGCCTCGATCACCAGTGGGCCGACGGCCCGCCACTGATCTTCGAGACGATGGTGTATGAACAAGCGGGCGTCTTCTTGGCAGCAGGACGAATCCTTTCTTAGCTTCCGGCGGTCGAATCACCTGCAGTTCTATGCCTTCGGTGCGCGCCGCTTCTTTCGGCTCCTCACTTGTATATATCCTTGGTCTACAAAGGCCACCTTCACAGTTTGACCACTTGCACGTTGTACTGGTTGCGCCAGTTCCTCGACTTGGGCCCGTTCTTAATCGTTGGCCGGCGTTATATGTACCGCGAGCAAATAGCCCAGTCCAGCCAGTCGATGTGCCACGAATCGTTTCTTCCAGAACGATACCGCTGACGGCACCTCAATTCAGAAATTACTGCACAGTGCCATCAATACGATTTTCGCTCGTCGCACCAGCGAGTGAGGCAGCGAACGCGACCGACTCATTGAGGCGGTTTGCTCTCGTTCACCGGCTGACACTCCCACCTTGATTCCTGGTCGTCTCATGGTCGCTCCATCCCAAAGACAGTGACTTTCAGACCTCGCAATCATTAATGGAGTTTCTTGGGACACAACGCTAGCAGACACATCGGCGGCCGCAAGGTTTATTTTTAAAAAATCTGGATTCATTTGATCCTGATCAACAGAAAAAAAGCAGTGAAATTCCGTCTACATTGCCTAAAAATCGACGGCGCAATAGATTTATATCACCATTCTTCAATTAGGTCGGCAGGAATGTCGTCTCTAGCGATTTCGGCGCTTATGAGGGCCGATCTGACGTTTTTTTTGGAATGGCTGCCTGCCTTAAAGAGTTGCCTCGGCGGTACTTTGCAAATATTTGAATTTCTGTCCGATATTTGACTTTCAAATTTTTAAGGATCATATAATGCTTAACATCTAGAATACGGTATTTGGCGCGCTAGTAGTTGCCGCCTTGCTTGGAGCTGCTGTGCCGGCATCGGCCCAGTCAACGAGCGGTTCACATCCTCCTCCTCCTGCGCCTATCTGCATTTGGGGATGAGGAAAATGGAGTATTTATTTGTAATTGATGATAATTGACGCGATATTAATATTTGCAGAGCCTATTTTTTAAAAATAGCCACCAAGTGCTGGACAATCCGCCCAGCACTTGGTGGATGTCTTTTTTTTTCCCCGGAGAATAGTATTTTGAGCAACGTCGCGCAGGCTTGGCAATTTGCGCCTCGCGCCACATTAACAAGGCCGTTCCAGCAGAACTGGATGTCCACATGATCGTGGACAGCTAGGCTACTCACAAGCATCCCAAGGTCAAAGGCATGGCTGGCCAAACGCCCGCGCTATCACATGCACTTCACGCCGACGCACTCGAGCTGCTCAATCAACTCGAGCGCTGGTTCGGGCTGATCACGCAGCAGGGAATCCACCGCGGGTCGTTTGACAGCTCTGGGACACAACACTAGGGTCTGTTCACATTTACAACCGGCCCAAACGCACAGGCAAGTGAAGCAAAGACGAGATAGCTGTCAGCGAGCTTGTCATATCGAGTGGAGACGCGGCGAAAGTTGAAGATTCGCTCGACCAAATTGCGCGTCCGGTAAAGATCCCGGCTGTAGCGATGCTTGGTTCTGCGATTCGATCGAGGTGGGATGACAGCTTTCGCGCGGGTAGCCCTCGCTTGCGCAAAAGACAGGATGTAAACACATTTCAGCAAATGTAAACAGACCCTAATGGGAGCGTGCGTCATTTCGTCTCCTGTACAGGCGGACGGCGTAGATCCGTGAGTGTGGGCTGTCGGTAAAAGTCGGAGGAGCTGGCCTAATCTAAGCCTCGAACATGTTGGGGATGAGTACGCCGGCTGATTGCGGCTCGACGGAGATGGTGAGCGAGAGCGGCGCCTAGCCCAACCGACACACCCTTAGCCCGTTGTGAACTGCACCCCAAAAGTGGACCCAACCTTGGGATGTTTTTCATGGCTAAGGTACGACGAAAGGTTCAAGCCCGCTTCGAGCCATGAACTCCAACCTGACAACACCACCTGTGAAATTTTAGAAGATGTACTATCACGGTCTACTGTCAATAGCGTCTTCGTTACACTGGCGCAGGCCAATGTCTATTTGCAAATCCACCACTTGCCAATATGGATGTCGAGATAACGACAAGCCCACGAATCCGGCTCCAGAGCTATTGCAGGGCCGGTAGCGCCTGTCAAAGTGATTACAACTAGCCCGCCCAACAACGTTTTCATAATTCCCAACATAATAGGCTCCTTGAAAGTCTATGATGAAGCACTAACTTGATAAGCCCCGTGATGGCCATTTATCGAAAGCCAACGAACTGGAGGCACCAGGCTCACAGCAATCTATGTGCCATCTTTTTCTCCGGCGCAAATTATAAGAATAGCCGACAAAGCACGATAATTCTCTGCATAGCAATGACCTGTTTGTTCAACTCCCGACGAAATATGTCGGCGTTGTCACGTTATAGCGTTAGCTGAGAGGAAGCTTATTTAATCCGAATGCAGACGGATCCTTGGCTCATGCGTAGATCCGCACCGCGCTATGCTCGTTACCAGCAACCGTGCTAACCGCCTAAAGGTACACGACCGGAATCAGCAGCTGGCTGTCAACACGGCGGCTGAACCAGGGCAGTTCGTCTGGCCGCATGCGGGCAGTGAACCGAAGCAGCATGCGCTCACCCACTAGCAGCGGCTCGCACACATCCAGCAGCAGGAACGCGAGATCAAGCTCAAGGACGTCAAGATCGAGAAGATCACCTTCGAACTGGCGCGACTCAAGGCATGGAAGTTCGGAGCCAAGACCGAGGAGATGAGCGCCGAGCAGCGCCGCCTGTTTGAGGAGACCCTTGGCCGAAGACGAGGCCAGTCTGCAAGCGCAGTTGCAGCAGGCCAAGGGCGAGCCCTCTGTTGAAGACAACACCAAGTCCAAGCGCAAGCCCCGTCGCCAGCCACTGCCAGCCCACCTGCGCCGAGTCGAGCATCACCACGAACCCGAGGATACTCACTGCCCAACACCGGGCTGTGGACGGACCATGGTACGCGTGGGTGAGGACGTCAGCGAGAAGTTGGATATCGTGCCGGCGGAGTTCTTCGTGCACCGCCACATCTATGGCAAGTGGGCCTGCCGATGCTGCCAACGCCTGGTACAAGAGCCTGTTGAACCGCAAGTCATCGACGGCGGCCTACCGGCAGCCGGCTTGGTCGCGCACACGCTGATCAGCCGCTTCGTGGATCACCTGCCGTACTATCGGCAGGAGACGATCAACGCCCGCTCGGGCGTACACACACCGCGCCCCACGCTGGCTGCCTGGGCCGGGCGTGCTGGTGCGGCGTTGGAACCGCTCTATGAAGCGCACAAGCGCTTCGTACTTGTCAGCAAGGGTGCTGCATGCCGACGAGACGCCGGTGGCAATGCTCGACCCCGGAGCCGGCAAGACCAAGCGTGCCTACGTCTGGGCCTATTCGCGTGGCACGTTCGACCCACAACGGGGCGTGATCTACGACTTCTGTATTGGTCGAGGCGCGCAGTACCCGATTGCCTTCCTGGGAGGTACCAGCGAAGACGGCAACGAGCGATGTTGGCAAGGTACCCTGGTTCGCGACGAATACGCTGCCTATGACAGCTTGTTGCAAGCGCACCCCGGTCGCATAGCCGCGGGATGTCTTGCCCATGCCCGGCGTCGGTACGACGAACTGCTACGGAACCAGGGTAACAGCACGATCGGCGCCAGAGGCGCTGCGTCGCATTGCGCAGATCTACCGTCTTGAGCGCGAGCTTGGCACCCTGAGCAGTGAGCAACGTCTGGCCAGAAGGCACAGCGAGGCCAAGCCCCTGTGGGAGCAACTGCATGCCTGGCTGCAACTGGAGCGCTCACGTGTGCCCGATGGCGGCATCACAGCCAAGGCAATCGACTACAGCCTCAAGAACTGGCCGGCCCTGACGCACCATCTCTTCGATGGGGAGGTGAGCGTCGATAACAACAGTCTAGAGAACTTGATTCGTCCGTGGGCATTAGGACGCAACTATCGTAAGTTCGCAATTATGGGAGGTTCGCTGGAACTGTATGAATGAACACGCGTCGATCGATGCCGCGGGGGCCCTGAGTTTGCTGGGCTACGGCATCGATACGGATGCATGTCCCGCAGCGCGCCAGCTATGGACTGCCCATAACTATAGCGCCTGCAGGAAGCGAAGAAGATCATCCTTGGGTCGATATCGAAGCGGCTTATGTGATGGCGCTTGGAGAGCCCTCAGCGCGCGCTCGGCTCCGGGAATATCCAAGGGCGCCTGAGGAACCGTTGTTTCCTGGCCGATCCGGTGCTCCGCTCACACGCATCGGCCTTACCGAACGGCTGAAGCTCGCGGTCCAGGGGGCATCACGACAGTTTCCGGAACTTGCACGGCGACGAATATCTCCACACATCATTCGCCATTGCATGACCATGCCGGAGGCGCCCGGCGTGGCGGGCTGCCCGCGCAGCACCTTCGGCGAAAACGCGTTCGCGCGGATCAGGTCGTCGTCGCTCAGTGCCACCGCCCGGTAGATTTTGTTGCGCAGCTGCCCGGCCACGGATAGCTGAGCAGCACGGTCAACGCGTTGCCCGCGAACGCTAGTCCACCGCGCTGCGGGACCTGGCCGGCAATGTCCTGAAGCAGCTTCTGCGCGATCGGCACCAGGTCGCCGCTGCGCTCGCGCAGCGGGGGCATCGAGAGCGTCGCGGCGATCACGCGCACGTCCACGGGCACGGCACGCGTGGAGCCGACGGGACGCACCTCGCCTTCCTGGAGCACGCGCAGCAGCTTGACCTGGAACGAGGGTGACATGTCGCCGATCTCGTCGAGAAAAATCGTGCCGCCGTTGGCCTGCTGGAACAGGCCCGTGTGATCCTGGAACGCGCTCGTGAACGCGCCGCGCTTGTGGCCGAACAGTTCCGATTCGAGCAGCGTGTCCGCCACGGCCGCGCAGTTCTCGACCACGAAGGGCCCCGCCGCGCGCGGACTCGCGTAATGGATCGCGCGCGCGAGCAGTTCCTTGCCCGTGCCCGATTCGCCGAGAATGACCAGCGACAGGTCGTAGCGCGCAAGCTTCGCGGCGAGCACGCAGACCGGGTCGAGCGGGCTGCCCGGCGAGCGCACGATCGAATCGAAGCCGAACTCGCTTTGCACGCGCGCGAGCTTTTCATGGCTGCGCCGCCGCAACAGCGGAACGCTGCCGCGCAGTTCGAGATCGAGGCGGCGCATGTCGTGCTGGAGCGACTGGGCCTCGGCGGCTTGGCGCACGGTTTCGATCAGGTGATCGGGCAACCAGGGCTTGAGGATGAACTGGTGGATGCCCGCCCGGTTGATGCCCGCGACGATGTCTTCCGAATCGATGTAGCCCGAGACGATGATGCGCACGACGTCGGGCCAGGTCTCGCGCACCTCGCACAGGAATTCGACGCCGGTCTGCCCCGGCATGCGCTGGTCGCACAGGATCACGGAGACGGCGCGCTCCTGGAGGATCGCGCGTGCCTCGTCGGCGGAGCCCGCCGTCAACACCTCGAACTCGTCGTCCAGCACGCGCCGGGTCGTTTCCTGCAAGCGCGGCTCGTCGTCGACGACGAGCACGGTGGCGGGCTGGCGCAGCGGGAGCGGGGCGGGATTGGCAGGGACGGGCGAACTCATTGCTTGATCGAAGCCGTGGGGAACCGGTCTTTCAGGGCTCCCCGTGAGCGCAACGCGACTGGAGGGCTGGCGATCCGCAATCATACCTTGAGTCTCCCGATACCTACTGTCACCACCGGCACCATCGCCACCATCGAAGCTAACGGAGCAGACGGGATCAGCAGATCCGCGGCAGTTGTTCGCCCGAGAGCCAGTCGGCAATGCGCCGGCCGCCGAATTTCGTCTCGATCTGCACGAAGCCGTGCGCGTCCTCGACCACTTCGCCGATGCGCGCCGCCGCCGCGCCCAACGGATGCGCGCGCATGGCTTCGAGCAGTGGCAGCGCTTCGTCGCTTGCGCAGATCGCGACCAGCTTGCCTTCGTTGACGACATAAAGCGGATCGAGGCCCAGCAGCTCACACGCCGCATCGACTTGCGGCAGCACGGGAATCGCGCGCTCCTGAATGCGCATGCCGACGCCCGACTGGCCGGCGATCTCGTTGAGGGTCGTGGCAAGCCCGCCGCGCGTGGGGTCGCGCAGCACGCGCACGCCGGGCGCGACGGCGAGCATGTCCGCCACGAGCGTGTGCAGCGCGGCGCTGTCCGAGCGGATCTCCGTTTCGAAGCCCAGGCCCTCGCGTTGCGACATGATCGCCACGCCATGTTCGCCGATCGTGCCCGAGAGCAGCACGACATCGCCGGGGCGCGCCTGCGAGCCGTCGATATGAACGCCCGCGGGCACGACGCCGATGCCGGTCGTGGTGATGAACACGCCGTCGCCCTTGCCGCGCTCGACGACCTTGGTGTCGCCCGTCACGATCGGCACGCCGCACGCGCGCGACGACGCGGCCATGGACTCGACGATGCGGCGCAGGTCCGCCAGCGGGAAGCCCTCTTCCAGGATGAAGCTCGCGCTGAGATACGAAGGCCGCGCGCCCGCCATCGCGACGTCGTTGACGGTGCCGTGCACGGAAAGGCTGCCGATGTCGCCGCCCGGAAAAAACAGCGGCGAGACGACGTGCGCGTCGGTGGCCATTACCATGCGCTCGCCGGTGCCGGGCGCAAGCGGCGCGAACGCGGCCTGGTCGTTGCCCTGGCGCAGCCATTCGTTATCGAAGGCCGCGACGAACAGCTCGCGGATCAGTTGCGCCGACGCGCGGCCGCCCGCACCGTGGCCCATGTCGATGCGGCCGTCGCGAAAGTTCAGGGGCCGCAGGTAGGCGGGCTTGACCGGAGATGGGTGGGCTGGGTTCATGCTGCGACGACCGGAATATCCTTGAAACGAACATAAGAGTAATGCGCGGCGCACGCGCCCTCGCTCGACACCATGCACGAGCCCATGGGATTCTCGGGCGTGCAGACCGTGCCGAACAGCGTGCAGTCGCGCGGGTGCTTGAGACCGCGCAGGATCGCCCCGCACTCGCACTTGCGATGATCGGCAACGGGCCGGTAGGCGAGTCCGTAGCGGCTTTCCGCGTCGTATCGCGCGTACTTCGGGCGAATGCGCAGCGCGCTCGCGGGGACCTTGCCGAGGCCACGCCACTCGAACGACCCGCGCGTTTCGAACACGTCCTGCATGAGCGCCTGTGCGGCCGCATTGCCCGTGCGCGTGACGGCGCGCGCGAATTCGTTCTCCACCTCGGCGCGCCCGTCGTTGACCTGGCGCACGAGCATGAGGATCGCCTGCATCACGTCGAGCGGCTCGAAGCCGGCGATCACGACGGGCTTGCGATACCCTTGCGCGAAAGCCTCATAAGGCGCGGAGCCGATCACGATGCTGACGTGCGCGGGGCCGACGTAGCCGTCGAGTGGCACCGCGTTCGCGTCGACGGACGGCGCGGCGAGCAGATGCGTGATCGCGGCGGGCGTGAGCACATGGCAGCACAGCACGCTGAAGTTCTCCGCGCCGCTCGCCGCCGCCTCGCGCACGACGAGCGCCGTGGGGGGCGTGGTGGTCTCGAAGCCGATGGCGAAAAAGACGACCTCGCGCTCCGGATGCTCGCGTGCGATGCGCAGCGCGTCGCGCGGCGAATACACCATGCGGATGTCCGCGCCGCGCGCCTTGGCCCGCTGGAGCGACAGGCCGTCCGAGGCGGGCACGCGCATCGTGTCGCCATAGGTGCAGAGGATCACGCCGTGTTCGAGCGCGAGCCGAATCGCCAAATCGATGCGCCCGATCGGCAGCACGCAAACCGGGCAGCCGGGACCGTGGATCATCCGCACGTTTTCAGGCAGGAGATCGGCCACGCCGTAGCGGGAAATCGCGTGCGTATGACCGCCGCAGAACTCCATGAAGTGGTAGCGGCGCCCGGTCTGCGTCTCCGCCTCGATGCGCCCGGCAATGCGCGCGGCGATTTCGCCGTCGCGGAATTCGTCGACATATTTCATTGCGCGGCTCCGGGTTGCGCGACGGACGCGTCGTGCGCCTCGCCAAGCGACTGGGCGACCTCGCCGAACAGCGCGAGCGTGCGCTCGGCCTCTTCGGGGTCGATCACGCCCAGCGCGAAGCCGACGTGCACGATCACGTAATCGCCTGGGCGCGCGTCGGGCACGAGCGCGAGCGACGCCGACTTGCGCACACCCCCGAGATCGACGACGCCGGTTTCGGTGTCGGACCATTCGATGAGCCGTGCGGGAATGGCTAGGCACATGCGCTGACTCCTCGTGCGGTCATGGGCAGGGAGCGCACCTGCGGATCGTATGCGGCAACCCAGGCCTGGCCGAGCGCAAGGCCCGCGTCGCCGCAGGGCACCGTCTCGGGCATTAGGGTGTGCACCCCGCGCGCCGCGAGCGACTCGCGCAGGTGCGCGGTGAGCAGCGGGTTCGCAAAGCAGCCGCCGCCGAACAGCACGACGCGCCCCTGCGCGGCGTGCGCGGCCCAGTGGGCGAGCGCCTCGGCCAGCGCAAGATGAAAAACGGCCGCGCCGCGCGCGGCTTCGCCCGCGTCCGCGAGCGTCAGCAACTCGGCGAGGAGCGCGCGCAGGTCGAGCTCGCCGTTGTCCGCGACTTGCCACAGGCCTGCCACGTCGGGGGCCTCGTGCGCGACGAGGTAGCCGCTCGCGAGCCTTTCGAGCGCGATGGCCGCCTCGGCATCGGCGCGCTGGCGCAGGCACACGCCGAGCAGTCCCGCCGCCGCGTCGAACCAGCGACCAGCGCCGGTGCTCGGCGGGCAATTGAGGCCGCGCGCGAGCATGACGCCGACCGTGCGCGCCGCGCTATTGCCCACGGCGGCCGCAAGGCGCGGCTCGATTTCGTCGCTGCGCCCGAGCGCGTGCAAGGCGGCGGCGGCCATGCGCCAGGGTTCGCGCGCCGCGACGTCGCCGCCGGGCAGCGCGAGCGGCGCGAGACTGCCGAGGCGCCGCCAGCCGGCGGGCGCCACTTCCAGCAGTTCGCCGCCCCACGCGGCGCCGTCCGTGCCCAGGCCCACGCCGTCGAGCGCAAGGCCGACGACGGGCTCGTTCAGCCCGTGCTCGGCCGCCGCCGCGCCGATGTGCGCGTGATGATGCTGGACGGCGACGGTCGGCACGCCGAGCCGCTCGCCCCATTCGAGCGCGACGCGCGTGCTGTAGAAGTCGGGATGCAGATCGTGCGCGATCGCGCGCACGGGCCGCCCCGCGCGCGCGGCGGTCTCGACGAGCGCGGCCACCGACGCATCGAGCGTCACGCAATGCGCCGGGTTGTCGAGATCGCCGTGCAGCGGCGACCAGTGCACCTCGCCACCGATGCACACGCACGCGACGTTCCTCAGCCACGCGCCGGTGGCGAGCACCGTCTGATCGCCGAGGGCATGCGGCAGATGCTGCACACGCGCCGTCATGCGGTGCCTCCGGCGCGCCGCTGCTGCGCGCGCAGCGCCGCAAGCTCGCTCTCCAGCACGCCGATGCGCTCGGCAATCGGGTCGCGCGCACGCGCGATCCAATCGAGCCACGCTTCAAGGCCTTCGCCGGTCGTGGCCGAAAGCCGGATCACCTCGAGCGACGGATTCACGCGGCGCGCATACACGATGCACTGCTCGACGTCGAACTGCACATAAGGCAGCAGGTCGATCTTGTTGACGATCATGAGGCGCGCGGCGGCGAACATGTCGGGATACTTGAGCGGCTTGTCCTCGCCCTCCGTCACCGAGAGGATCGCGACCTTCGCCTCTTCGCCGAGGTCCCACAACGCGGGGCAGACGAGATTGCCGACGTTCTCGATGAACAGCACGCTGCGCGGGGCGTTGGGTGCTTTGGGCGCGACGGGCGCGTGTTCATGTTCGTGCAGCGGCAGCCGCCCGAAGGCTGCTGTCACCATCGCCGCGTCGAGATGGCAGCCCTTGCCCGTGTTCACCTGGATCGCGGGCGCGCCGGACGCGCGAATGCGCTCGGCGTCGCTCGCCGTCTGCTGGTCGCCCTCGATCACGCCGACGGACAGGCCCGGCATCCGCTCGCGTAGCGCGGCGATCGACGCGCACAGCAGCGTCGTTTTCCCCGAGCCGGGGCTCGACACGAGATTGAGCGCACGCACGCCGTGCGCCATGAAGTGCTGCCGGTTGGCGGCGGCATGGCGGTTGTTCTCGTCCAGCACGTCCTGCTCCAGCTTGATGGTGCGCCCCTGGTCGAGGCCGGGCACCGTCACGCCCGCGGGCCCGAGACCGTAGTGCAGGTCCTCGCCCGAAGCACCCGAAGCCCCCGGGTGGGCGTGAGAATGAGAACCGGAGTGGCCGTGCGCCTGCGCGCCCTCGTGCCCCTGAGCGGCGTTTTGCCGATCGCCGGTGCTGCCGCACCCGCATACCACGCACATGTTGCTTCTCCTTGCGCTAATCCGATGATTGTCATGCATCGTCGACGATCAGGTCGACGATGCGCAGCTCCGTGCCGCCGTTCGGCTGGAGCCAGTAGCCGCCGCAATGCGCGCAGGGCTCACCCCGCGCGGCCAGCGGCACGGTCGCGTTGCAGTTCATGCACCACGCGCTGCCCGTGGGTTCCTCGATCTCGACGCGCGCGCCGGCGAGGCAGGTGCCGGGGGCGATCGCTTCGAGGGCGAAGCGCAGCGCCTCGACCTCGACGCCCGCGAGGCGCCCGACTTCGAGCCTCAGCACCTTCACGCGGACAAAGCGCTCGCGCTCGGCGGCCGCTTCGACCGATGCCAGCACGCCGCCGGTCAGGCTTACTTCATGCATTTCGTGGATCCCGCGCGGTATTCCATGCTTCGTTTCATCGCTTTGTACTCACGCACCGTCGGTGTCGACCGTATAGGCGATACACGGATCGAACGCGCCCATCCACACGCCTGCGCGCGCGGCCAGCGCGCCATCATCCGGCGCGGGGTCGAGCCGCGACAAGGCTTGCGCGAGCGTGCCCTGGCGGTGGAAGTTCCATTCGGTCGGCGCGACCACGCGGTAGTCCTCGATGCGGATACCGTCGAACACGGCGTCGTCCGGCGCGAGCCGCACCCAATGAACCAGCACGCCGCGCGCCATCTCGCACCAGCCGAGCGCCGCGCCGGGCGCGCAGGTCCGCGCGCCAAAGCGCAGCGCCCCTGCGCCGCCGTCGCCCGCCGCCAGCCGGGCCACGTCCGCGACGCGCGCGCCAAGCCGCAGCCAGGGCGTATCGTAGTCCAGCGCGCGCGGATCGTCGCTACGCGTCCACACGCCGGTCTCCGCGGGCAGGCCGTGCTGCAAGGGCGCTTGCCCGAAAGACGGACTCCCAGCAATCGCCGTGGCCAGTTCGCTCAACCGTGTTTCGTCGATCACGAGTGGCCGCGGCGTGGCGCGTGTCGTATCGGCGTAGGCGCGGCAGTCCGCCAGCAACCGGGCCGGGAACGTCTCGGCCCTCGCGCTCCAGGCGCCCAGCCAACCGCGCGGATCGTCCGTCCAGCGCGCGAGCCATTGGCGCGCAGGCATGCCGAGAACATGCCGCTCCACCCATCCGGGCGCGCCTGCCGCTTCGACATCGGGCGGCCTATGCGGCGCGGCGGCGACCAGCCGCATGGGCCAGTCGGTCCAGATGCAGCGCAGATGCACGGCGAGCGTCTCGCGCGTGAGCATCGCGGCATGAGCCGCATTCGCGGCGTCCTCCCGCTCGGGCGCCGCCGAAGCGCCCGCCGCGCCGACCGCAAGTTCCGCGCAGAGCCTGTGCGCGAGTCCGCACAGCGCAAACAGCGCCGAAAGCCGCGACGCGGCAGTGGCCGCCGGTTGCCCGCGCAGCAGCGCGGCGGCGAGCGGCGGGCGGCCGCCCACGACGCTGTCCTGCCGGCCGGGGCGCACCCGGACCTGTCCGGCCAGCGCAGCCAAGGCGGGCTGCGTCGCCGCGCTCATGCAGCGCTCCCGAACGCGCCCGGCCGCAACAGGAACGCGCGGCGCGACGCGCGCGGCGCGACGGCCTTCCCACCGCCCTGGCCGCCTCCTTCGGCACAACGCAACTGCGCAAGCACGGCCCGCGCGGTCGCGGCGGCGCTCTCCTGCCCGGCGAATTCGAACATCGGCGAGAAGAGCGAGCAGCACGCGTACGCACCCACGTCTTGCGCATGCGCGCCGATCCAATCGAAATCGACGTTGCCTACGCGCAAGCACGCTTTGCCGCCTGGGCGCGGACATGGCGCCGAGTCCTGAGTCGCGCCGGGCAGCCAGAGGAGATTCATCGACCACGGCGTGATCAGCGCGCCAGGCCATGCGCCTCGCGCCCCGGCTTCGCTCGCCATCGGCGCGAAGCCGATCGCTTCGACGCGCAACGCGCGATTCACGACCGGCATGTCGCGCGTCGCACCGCTCGCGACCGCCTCGAAGTGCGCGACCAGCGCCGCCCCCCGTGGATCGCCGCGCGCTGCACCTTGCACTGCATTTTTCACGACGGCGCGCGCGGTCAAGCCGCGTCCCCCAGCACCATGAACTGGTCCGCCGCGCCGTCGCAAACGGGGCAGCGCCAGTGCGCGGGAAGCGCCGCGAACGGCACGTGCGGCGGAATCTGCCACACCGGGTCGCCTTGTTCGGGATCGTAGATCCACCAGCAGATCTTGCATTCGAGGCGCGTATGCGCCCCGATGCGGCTGCTGTCGCCGAGATAGCTGCCCTCGAATTGCTTCGTACCCTCGTCCGGGGTCACGCCTCGCCCACCCACTCGATCAACTGGGCCAGTCGCTCGCGCGAATCCGCGAGGTCTTCCGGCGCGGCGCGCACGACCTCCGGCAGATCGGTGATCTCGATCGTGTTCAGGATCAGCATGTCTTGCGAGTTGAAATAGGCCACGCGCCAGCAGTTCGCGATCGCCGTACTGCCCACGCGGCAATTTCCATAGCCGCGCGAGAGCACCTGCACCGCGCCCTCGCCCAGCACGGCGTCGATCAGTTGCTCGTCGCCCGGCGACAACGGCAGGAGCGTCAGGTTGACGACGTGGGGCGCATCGCCGGCACGCCAGCGCGCGACGTGATCGCGCACCTCGCTCAGGATCGAAGGCGCGTTCATCACGCCCAGCGGCAGCAACTCCGGCAAGGGCGCCATCGGCTGCGTGCCCTGTGCGGGCCGCACGAGAAGCGGCGGAGCCGCGCCGATTTCGAGGCGGTCGGCCGCGCTCGCGCCGTCGGGCTCGACCACGCACCACAGCCCGGTAAACACGGTCTCCTGGATCAGAACGCTGCCCCGCTGCGCATCGTCGATGCGCGCGCTGACCTCGCCCTCGCCCAGCACGTCGTTGAGAATGCGCAGCGCCGCCGCATCGCAGGTCGTCAGATCGACCACTTCGGGCGGCGTGCCGGGTTCGTATGCCGCGAGCACGCGCAATACCTCACGCAGCACGCCGCGCGCGGCGTCGAGCGAGCGCGCATCGGCGCGCTCAGGCAGTGACGGCGCTACATAGGTGCGCATGCCTTGCGGCATCGGCAGATAGTCGAGCACCGCATCGCCCTCGTCCTGGCTGCCAGGGCCGAACGGCACGACGGGAACGGGAAACGGAATCATGGACATGGTTGGCAATCCCGATGATTGATCGATGTGCAATCGACGATTAGTGACAGCCCGCCGAAGCGCCGGCTGCGTTAAGGGGAATGCCAACCGAAGGCGCCCGCGTAATCGGCTGCGCGAGCGCGTAGCCGACGTTGGCCACGTAATCGTCCCAGTCCATCATGCCCGCGAGCGTCGTGACATAGCCGCCATCACGCAGCCACAGCAATGCGGGCCAGCGCTGCGAACCGAAGCGGCGCGCAATCGCGTCCTCGCTTTCGCGCGTCGGCACCGCTGCGCGCAAGGCGCGGCCAAAGCGGCCCGCCGCGAGGCGCGCGAGTTCGGGCAGCACCACGGCCACGTCGAGCGATTCGGGAAAGCGCACCGGATCGCCCGCGAGCAGCACGACACATTCGCCGCTGTCCGCAAGCCATTCGTCGAGCGTGCGTTCGTCCACGAGCACGGCGTGTCCGTCGTCGATCAGCCGTTGCACCACGGGCGCCGCGTCATGCGCGGCGCCACTCGTATTTGTCATGTCGATTCCTCGGAGGGCCGGTGACCGCCGTGCGCCACTTGCGCGCCGCCGGTCAACCGGATCAGGTCGTCCACGCCGAGCGCGGACGGCAATTCAAAATGCGCGTTCGCGCGGGCCATGGCGGCGTCGCTCGCCAGCGCCCGTTCGACGAGCGAGAGCGTCGCGTCGATTTCCGCCGCGAGCGTCGCGTCGAGTTTCTCGCGCGCCGCATCGAGAAAGACCAGCAGCCATTCATCGGCGCTGCATGGGCCAACCAGCGAGGTGTCGATGCGACGGCGTTCGCCGCGCCCATCGCACCACGCCTGCAAACCCCGCACCTCGATCACCCGCATCGGCACGCCTATGCACACGACGGCGGCTCCTCGTGGCGCGAGCGCAGCAACACACGCTCGTCGCCCGTGCGGCACGCATCGGCCTCGCTGGGCCGCTCGCCTTCATAGCGCGAGAGCGCGAGATGCGGCAGCGTGACCGCCTCGTAGGCGCGCAGCGGCGTGCGGCGCGGTGAGGGCTCGCCGCCCCATGCGGCGAGACGCTCGACGCCCAGTTCGAGCGCGCGCTCCAGCGACGCTTTCACGGCGGGCCGAAGGCTGCCGCCGTAATCGTCCACTTCGTCAGGCTGGCAGCCGAACAGCAGCACGCGGCGCGGATACCGGCCGGTCAGGCGCGCGAGCATCAGCACCTCCTGGAAGCCGGTTTGGTGCAGGCTCATCTTGCGCACGCCGAGGAAGGCCGGTACTTCCTCATCCTCAACGATCTTTAGCGTGCCGGGTGCGAGACCGTAATCGACGGCGTCGAAAATCAGCAGGCTGTCGGCGGCCTGGACGTACTGGACCAGATACAGCCCTTGCGTGCCGCCGTCCATGAGGCTCACGTGCGGGGCGAATTCGAAGCGCTGTTGAAGCGCCTCGATGCAGCGCACGCCAAAGCCCTCGTCGGCCCATAGCACGTTGCCAATGCCGAGCACGACGATGGCGGGCGCGCCGCTTTGCGGGGAAGTCAGCATCGCGGCCTCACTTTTTGAACGTGCGGTAGCCCGAGATCATCGAGCCGACCACGCTTTGGCGACCCATGATGTCCTCGCGGATCGCCTGAGAGACATGCAGGATCACGAAGATCAGGATCGCCAACATGCCGAGGTGATGCCAAGTGTACACGCCTTGCTGGCCGAGCAGCGGACGCACCCAGCCGAACACAATCTGCTGCCACGAACCCGCCTGCGCGCCTTCGCCGTACAGCGCGAAACCGGTCACGATCATGAAAAGCGAGACCAGCAGGAACAAGAAGAACATCGCGAATCGCGACAACGGATTGTGGCCGCTGAACTGGCGCGATGTGGGCTCGAGAAACGCGTAGGAACGCAGCATCGCGAACATGTCCAGCCAATACTCGCGCGAGAACATCGGCACCCAGAACATTTCGCGCGCGTGGTGATTGCCGACAATGGCCCAATACGCGCGGCCCGCGAGTCCGATGGTGAACAGGTAGGCCGCGGTGAAATGCGCGAAGCGTATATAGCCCATCAGAAAATGCGCGCTCGCCTCGCCGGGCTGCGTGGGAAGCGGCGAGCCGATCAGGTAGCCGGTCACCGCCAGCACCACGATCGACGCCGCGTTGATCCAGTGCCAGATGCGCACCGGCGCTTCGTACACGTAAATCGCTTCGGCGGGCGGAACGGTGTCGCGCGCCTCTTCGCGTCGGGAATACGATTGCATCGTCATCATCCATTCTTGGCCGCCACGGCGCCCGGGAGCGCAGGCGCCGTGCCGGCTTGGTGGAGTTAGCGCACGGTCACGGCGGTCATTTCGGCGCCGTCCTCGCTCATCACGTGCGTCGAGCAAGCCATGCAAGGATCGAACGAATGCAGCGAGCGCAGGATCTCGACAGGCTGCTCGGCGTTCGCCATGGGCGTGTTCATGAGGCTCGCCTCGAACGCGCCGATCTGCCCTTTCGCGTCGCGCGGTCCGCCGTTCCAGGTGCTCGGCACGACGCACTGATAATTCTCGATGCGGCCGTCCTTGATCCGGATCCAGTGGCCGAGCGCGCCGCGCGGCGCGGCGACCGCGCCCACGCCCTTCGCTTCGGCGGGCCACGTCGAAGGGTCCCACTTATCGACGTTCGCGGTCGAAGTGTCACCGTTGCGGATGTTGTTAAGGAGGCTTTGCCAGTCGTCCGCCATCATCTCGGCGCAATATTCCGCTTCGAGCGCGCGTGCGAGCGTGCGGCCGATGGTGGTCGGTAGCAGCAGCTTCGCTCCGAGCGAGGTTTCCGGCAAGCCGAGCAGCTTCGGCATGTCCTGGTTCACGGCAACGAGCGAGGTGTCGATCTGCTCCTTGATGCGCCCGCAATGCGTATTGCCCTGCTGCGCATGCGCGTAGCCGAGAATGTAGCGCGCGAGCGGTCCAACTTCCATGGCGTGCCCGCGCCAGCGCGGCGACTTGACCCACGAGTATTTCGCGCTCTCGTCGATCGACTCGATCGCGGTGCGCGTGCCCTTCGTGTTGGGCCCGAGTTCGTAATGCGCCTCGGTGATGCCGTCCCATGGATGCAGCCCGCGGTCGTTGTCCGGGTATTGATACCAGGAGTGCGCAACGAACTCCTGCACCTGCTCGGGGTCACGTGGATCGACCGGCAGGATCGTGTTCCAGTCGCCGTTAAGGATCGCGCCGCCTGGAATCTGGTTGGTGGACAGGTTGTAGTTGACGAGCGGATACGCGCCGTAGTCCATCACGTTGGTCGCGGCGAGGCCGCCGCCATGCAGCCAGCCGCGCGCCTTGTAGATTGTGCCGATCGCAAGCAGATCGGGCACATAGACGTTGCGGCAGAAGGTGATCGCTTCGTCGATGAGCGACTTGACGAAGTTCAGGCGCTCTATGTTGATCGGAGCGCCGGCGGCCAGATCGCCGTCGATGTTGATGGCGCAGGGCACGCCGCCCACGAGGTAGTTCGGGTGCGGATTCTTGCCGCCGAAGATCGCGTGGATTTTCACCCACTCCTTTTGCAGGTCGAGCGCTTCGAGGTAGTGCGTCACGGCCATCAGGTTCGCATCCGGCGGCAGTACGTAGGCGGGATTGCCCCAGTAGCCGTTCATGAACGGACCGAGCTGGCCGCTTTCGACGAACTTGCGCAGGCGCGTCTGCACGTCGCGGAAATAGCCCGGCGACGACATCGGATGCGCAGGCGAGACGCGTTGCTGCAATTCGGACGTGAGCTTGGGGTCGGCATTCAGCGCCGAGATCACATCGACCCAGTCGAGGGCGTGCAGATGGTAGAAGTGCACCACGTGGTCGTGCACCTGCAAGGTCTTCGCCATGATCTCGCGGATCAGGTGCGCGTTCGGCGGAATGCGGATGTCGAGTGCGTCCTCGACGGCACGCACGGAGGCGAGTGCGTGACATCCCGTGCACACGCCGCAGATGCGCTCGACGAACGCCCACGCGTCGCGCGGATCGCGGCCCTTGAGAATGACTTCGAGTCCGCGCCACATGGTGCCGGTGGAGACGGCGTTGCGGATCACGTTGTTCGAATCGACGTTGACCTCGACGCGCAGGTGGCCTTCGATGCGCGTGACCGGATCGACGACGATGCGCCGCCCGCTGTTGTCGAGCTGGAACCCCTGGGTGGAAATGGCTGTCATGCTTGTTTTTTCCTGTACTGCTTCCTGTACTTATCGGTAGCGCCCCGGCGCGGAGCGTGGGGGACGCTGGATGTGGCTATCGACCGTCGGGGTCCTGCTTCGCATCGTGGTTCGATCTGACGCGCTGGATCGCAGAAGCGGCCGCGTGCGCCGCAGCGGCGGCGCCCACCACGACGGCCGCGGTGCCGCCGATCCTGTCGGCGTTCGCTTCGATGCCGAACTGGTTGATCTGGGTGAGGCGGTCGTAGAAGGAGCCCTTGTCCCAGAAGCCGTCCTCTGCGCAGCCGATGCAGCCGTGGCCCGCCTGAATGGGGAAGCTCGTGCCGCCGTTCCAGCGCACGGTCGAGCAGGCGTTGTAGGTCGTCGGGCCCTTGCAGCCGACTTTGTAGAGGCAGTACCCGCGCCGTGCCGCTTCGTCATCCCACGACTCGACGAACTGGCCCGCATCGAAATGCGGGCGGCGGTAGCACTTGTCGTGGATACGCTGGCTGTAGAACATCTTCGGGCGGCCCTGGCGGTCCAGTGCCGGCATGCGGTCGAACGTGAGCATGTAGGTAATCACACCCGTCATCGCCTCGGCAATCGGCGGGCAGCCGGGCACCTTGATGATCGGCTTGCCGGTGATGACCTTGTGGATCGGCACCGCCTGCGTCGGGTTGGGCTTCGCCGCCTGCACGCAGCCCCACGACGCGCACGAGCCCCACGAGATCACGGCCTTCGCGTCCTTCGACACGCGGCGCAACTGATCGACGAACGGCTTGCCGCCGATGATGCAGCTCATGCCATTCAGGTTCAGCGGCGGATTGCCTTCGACCGCGAGGATGTAGTTGCCGCGATACTTCGTCATCACTTCTTCAAGGATCGCCTCGGCCTGGTGCCCCGCGGAGGCCATCAACAGGTCGTCGTAGTCGAGCGAGATCATTGAGAGCACGACGTCTTTCGCCAGCGGGTGCGCCGAGCGGATGAACGACTCCGAGCAACACGTGCATTCGAGCCCGTGCAGCCAGAGCACCGGCGTGCGCGGCTTGGTCTCCATCGCGTGGGCGATCTTCGGCATGAACGCGGGCCCGAGGCCGAGCGATGTCGCCGTCAGCGAGCAGAATTTAAGGAAGCTGCGGCGCGAGATCCCCTGGCGTCGCATGACTTCATAGAACGTTTCGATCACTGTGTGGTTCCTTGATGGCCTTCGGCCATGCGACGGCGGCATACGGCGGCGTCTCCAGGCGACCCCTAAAGTTATAGCATTTGGAAATGATTTTATTGATTTTTATCAAAATTTCTTATTTAATCTGCCAATTGAATAGGAGAGCGCTGTCCAACGGCACGTGAGCCTGAAGGCGGCTAAATCAGGACAATTCCGGCACGTTTCCAACGGACGGTGAGCCTGAAGCTGGCAAGGACCGATTGAGTTGACTGCCGATGGGCGGCAGGCTATGGGAGATAGTTGATCATCTGTGGATGATCATTAACTTGGACGAATCCCGAATCCGTACCCTGGCACAGGTGCGCGCCGTGCTCGACGGCACCCAGGTCCTGGATTTCACCCCCGCCACTGACGCGCAGGCGCGCTGCGACTGGATGGCTGCGGTGCTCAGACGTCTCTACTACCGGGGCTCCAGCGCAAGGCTGATCGGGGATTGGTTCTGGCCTATCTGCGCCACTTCAGTGGCTTCAGCCGCGCCACATGCGGACAGCATCAATAGGCAACCGACTAGCCAAATGGCACGGGACAATATTTTGTAGAACATGACAAGTATCCTCCTAACAGACTGCTGAAGTACTCACCACGGAAGAGGCGCGGCTTCCCCCGATAGGGCTGGTAGGTTCGCGGTTTTTCACAATCCGGAAGCTCGGCATAATTGCAGCGACTTTTTCCGCTTTTTGACGCCCATTTCCGCCCTGATTACCGCGATTACTGCAACTGCGGACGGATTTGTTCCAACGAGCGCATGCGCACGAGGTTGTAGGCGGCCATGCTTAGCACAAATATCTGGTCGACCTTCTTCAGTCCGCGCACCATCACATGACGCATGCGCCCCACGGTCTTGACCCAACCAAAGCCTTGTTCGATCAGCTTGCGCTTTTGTTCGAGACCGCATAACCGGCGCTGCAAGCAATGGCGTCAGGAACGGCCGAGCGCCGCCCCGAGGTGTTCTGTGCCACGTGGGGAGTCACCTTCATTTCCAGGCAGGCCTGGATGAACTCCTGCGCGTCGTAGCCCTTGTCCGCGCCGACGGTCACTTCCACATTCGGGTCTTCAGTTACCTGTCTGGCATCGTTGAGCATGACCTTCGCGGCCTCGCGTTCGGCGTGTCCGTCCGCATTGGTCACCATGGCGCTCACCACCAAGCCGTGGCGGTTGTCGCTCAGAGTGTGGCCCATGTAGCGCAGCTCGCTGGCGGTCTTGCCCTTGCGGTACAGCTTGGCATCGGGATCGGTCTTGGACTCGTGCGTCTCGTTGCTGCGCTTGCGACCCTTGAAGTCAGCGCCGTCGTTATCGTCTTTATCGCCGCCATCCTTGCGTACAAAGCTCTTGTGGCCGGCCCACGCCTGAATCAGCGTGCCGTCGACGCTGAAGTGCTCGCCCGACAGCCAGTCCTTCCTCTGCGCGATGGCCAGCACAGCGGCTTGCCCAGTTGCAGCACCGACCACAGGATCAACCGCTCGACCTCGCGCTGGTAGGCGGTCAGCGTTGCCGCGCTGTCGGCATAGCGCGCGAGCCAGGCGGTGACGGCGGCGAGATCGTCGCCCGCGGCAATGCGGGTGGCGCGGTCCGGGGCGCGGTTGCTGCCGGCCGCGCCGGACAGCGCCGGCGGCAGGTGCAGGCGTTCCAGCGGGGTGGGGGGGCGGGGCGGCCGGGCCGTTCGAGGGTTGGAGCGGGAGCAGTTCCATGAAGGGGGCGGCCGAAGCCCAGGCTAGAGGCATCATGATAGCAGATAGTTAGACATAAGCGTATTTATGTCTAAAGTTCTGCGCCGGAAGTTTGATAGTTAGCGTATTACGTAGTAATATTTATTAATCCAAAGACACTTTTACCCAATGACCACCGCCGACCCCGAGTTGACCGACGCCGCGCCCGACTTCGAGCGGTCTGCCGCCTTGGCCGACGACATTGCCGCGTTGCGCGGCCGCTTCCCCGAGACCCGTGCGCTGTACCGCGAGGTCTGCGGGCTGCTGTTCTTCCGCTACGGCATCACGCCCACCGCCAACAAGCTCTATCAGCTGGTGCGCAAGGGCAGCATGGGCACGCCTGCCGAGGTGCTGCAGGGGTTCTGGCAGGAGCTGCGCGGGCGCACCCGCGTCACCATCGACCATCCGGACCTGCCGCAGGCGTTGAAGGAGATTGCGGCCGGGGCGGTGCAAACCATCTGGCAGGCGGCCAACGAGGCCGCCACTGGCGAGCTGGCCACGCTGCGCGCCGAGGCGCGCGCCGCCGCCAGCGCGGCCGAGGCCGAGCGCGACGCGGCGCACGCCGAGACCGCGCTTGCGCGCGAGGCAGCCGCGGCGCTCGTCGCGCAGCTGGACGCCGCGCGCCAAACCATCGGGGAGAATCAGGCAGCGCTGGCGGCCGAGCGCCAGGCCCACGCCGCGACCCAGGCGCGACTCGAGGCCAGCCGAACAGAGTTGGAGGCAGGGCGGCACCAGCTGGAGGAACTGCGAACCCAATTCTCGACCGAGCTGGAACGCGCCCGCGAACAGGTCGTCATCGCCCAGGAGCGGGCCGAGGCCAGCGAGCGTCGCGCCTTGCGCGAACTGGATGCGGAGCGCACCGTGCGCCAGAAGAGCGAGCGCGCCGCCGAGGACCTGCGCACCGAACTGGCGGCGGCGCGCCACGAGGCCCGCGACGCCGCGGTGGCGCAGGCCGAAGCCCGGGCCCGGCTCGAGACCCAGGCCGCGGCGCTCACCGAGCAGCTCGCCACGCGGCTCGCGGCCGCAGACGCCGCCGAGCAGAAAGCGGCCATTGATCTGGCCACGGTGCAGGCGGACCTCACCGCGGCACAGCGCCGGGCCGAGCGCGCCGAAGCCGAATCGGCGCTGGCGCGTCAGCTGCTGGCAGAATTGCGCCTGCCGCGCGAGCGGGAGGGTGCCGGTGGTGGGCGTCGGCGCAAGCCCGGCGCGCCGGCGCCGACGGCGCAGGATGGCCAGGGAAAAGACCGGGACAAGACTCGGGACGACGGGGAGGAGGCACCGGCGCTGCCCGGCGGCCACCAGGAAGACAGCAACGATAGTAGCAACAGTCGCGATAGCAACGATGACCACGAAAACTGAGCGGGCGACGGCAATCCGCTGGATCCAGGAGCAGATGGCCGACTACGATCTGACCATGGAGGAGCTGACAGCGGCAGGGTGCTTTGATCCGCCGCCCCCACCGCCACCCCCACCAGCGCCGCCGATGGTCTGCTACCGCAACGCCGCGGGCCAGAGCTGGGACGGGACCGGCGAGATGCCGGACTGGCTCCGGCGGGCGGTGAATGCGGGGCAGAGTAAGAAGTTTTACCGGATCGGATAGCGGCCGGTATGCCCCCGTCAATACCGAGCAGCGGTCTCCTTGTGATAGCGAAGTCCCGGTATCTTGGTATGCCCCAACCGAGCACCGACTATACTGTGTTTTTATACAGTTCCTGGTCAGTGGCTCCGGTTGAGTGGGCGCTTGCGCGAAAACACCTTGCCGGACCTCGTAAGTGCGAGCCATGATACGCTCGCAGCTGACGCGTAGAACACTTCTACCTGATTCATAGAGCTAAACACTCGCCACTTGGAAGATGCCGCAAGTTAACCCTCGAGTCCTCACGTGGGCCAGAGAAACCGCCGGACTGAGCTTGGAGGAAGCAGCACAAGCTCTCCAGCTCGGGGGAGTTCGGAAGCCGGGTCATGAGGCCCTCGCCGCCTACGAGAGAGGCGATACGGCACCAAGTCGCCCCCTTTTAACAAGGATGGCGAAGCAGTATCGCCGTCCCCTGCTGGCCTTCTACTTGGCACAGCCGCCACGTCGAGGGGACCGCGGGGAGGATTTTCGAACTCTTCCTGCAGATAGAGAACACGAAAGTGCGCCGCGGCTCGACGCCTTGGTCCGGGATGTTCACGTTCGCCAGCACTTGGTCAAGTCGATCTTAGAGGACGCTGAGGAAGCGATGCCGGTCCCGTTCGTTGCAAGCGTTACGCTCGACAGTAAAGTTCAAGCCGTGGCAAAAGATATTTGCAATGCCCTAGGTTTCGATCTTCGAGAGTTTCGGCGCAGGAAGACCGTAGAGGATGCATTCGCATATTTGCGAGAACGTACTGAAAAGACCGGCGTTTTTGTGCTTCTTATTGGAAACCTTGGAACTCACCATACGGCGTTCAGCACCGATGTGTTTCGAGGGTTCGCGCTTGCCGACAAGATCGCGCCGTTCATCGTCATAAACGATCAGGACGCCAAGTCAGCTTGGTCGTTCACACTGTTACACGAGCTGACGCATATTTTGCTTGGCACAACGGGGATAAGCGGTTCGGACTTCAGCAAGCGAATCGAACAGTTTTGCAATGATGTCGCCAGCGAGATTCTGTTGCCGAATGACGAACTGGGCGAGCTCAATGGCACGTGGCAGGACATCTCCGTAGGAGCAAGGCTTATCACAGACTTCGCTAGTGCTCGCCGCATAAGCAGGCCATTGGTCGCCTATCGGCTGTTCAAAGCAGGCCGTATCACCGCCGACATCTGGCGAGCGTATGTCGAAGAATTTAGGAAGGCGTGGGAACAGGAAAAGGCTGCAAAGAAAAAGGCCGGTCAAAATGAAGAAGGCGGGCCAAACTATTATGTCGTTCGCCGCCATAAGGTCGGGTCGGCGCTCGTAGAAATCGTTCGCCGTGCCATGGCGGAGGGATTCGTTACCCCAACAAAGGCCGGTCGCGTATTAGGAGTTCGTCCGAATAACGTAGAAGCCCTTGTAGGGGCCCAATGATATGGCCGCAAAGAAGCTATACTTATTGGATGCTAACGTTCTAATTACAGCAAATCGGGATTACTACCCAATGGGTATGGTTCCAGAATTTTGGGATTGGCTGCTTCATATGGCGAAGGCCGGGGTCATCAAGATGCCTCTTGAAACCTATGAAGAGGTTCGAGACGGTGGTGGTAAGGCCAAGAAAGATGACCTTGTCGAATGGCTGAATTCAGACGACGTGCGTAAGGTGCTTGAGCTGCCGGACGAAGTGCAATTGCCATTAGTTGGTAAGGTCGTAGAAAGCTACTCGCCTGACCTGGACGATGCGGAAATCGAGCAACTTGGCCGTGATCCGTTCCTTATCGCTCATGCACTGGCGGACCCGAAGAACCGCGTGGTGGTCTCAATCGAAACCTCTGCTCCCGGAAAAAAGAGGGCAAATCGCAAAGTGCCCGACGTGTGCAAAGACAACGGTGTCGAGTGCTGCAATACGTTTGCAATGCTGAAACTCCTAGGGTTCAGCACAAAATGGAAACTATAGCCTGGTTCACCGACTGCTAACACCCGACGTCGCCATAATCGGGGACATCGTACCTTTCGTGTGAAATCTGGCGGGCTGCTCCAAAAATCCATTGCGAAATCAATGAGTTGCAATATTGCTGCTCGAGCGAATGCGGAAAGCGGCAAAGCCTTGCTGCAGGCGGCTCTTCAATTGATCACCGCCATTTGTTCACGAAAGGTACGGTCACCACATAAGGCTTTATCCAGGCTCCGCGCTGGGGGCGGCCGTGTACACGGGCTTAAGCGCCGCCGCCACGGCCCGGCGCTCGTCCTTATCCCATTGCTCTTGCTCGAAGATCTCCAGCTCGGCCAATGCGCATGTGCATAGTATTACAAGTCATTACTGAACTGGATAGCAAGGTCAAGGCCGATGACACGATTCAACATCCTGAACCAATAGAGACATGGGAAGCTATGCCTATCTGACGGTGGCCGGGTATCCGGTCTACTCCACCAAGAATTACTTGGAGAAATGGATGTTCCGAAGGGCCGATCAGCGGATTACCAAGATCCCAGCGAACAAGCGAAACTCCCTTCTATGGAGCGTCGATCCGGACGACACCTCGCTGGAGGACCAATACGAATACGTTGCAACGGCCAAGACCATGAAAAAGCGCCTAGACGTTGCGGGTTTCACCCTTGATGCGAGTAGAAAGGAGTTCGAGGAAGTTTGCTCGATGTTCGCTCCAATGGCTCATGAGTGGACCGACTACACGCCTGACGAGGCAACAGACATCTTTCTTCGCAAGAATATAAACGAATGGATCGACGCGATCGGCGACATCATTAGGGATCCACGCGGACTGTTGGGATATAAGAACCAAGACCTCTCTGATGAGCCAGAAATTGTTGGACTGCTTTTGAGGCAACCCTACTATCTAGCAGAGTCCGAGGCCTTTGCGCTGGATCTCGGCGTCCCATGCAAAACCTTCAATTGTGCAATGAGAATTATCCTTGAAGCTGTAGAGGATGATGAAGAATGTGCAATCGACGCGACCGCACTTGTAGAAGGCGGGTGGATCGACTCGTTCGCACTCACCGCCTCCTTAGGCCAGACACACACGCGATTCTACGATGCCTTTTCAATTTCAGTTTCTGAGGCGGCGGACATACTTCAGCTAGCGCCTGCAAGCCAGACTCTGATGCGGCTCATTTATAGTAACCTTATCACAGCTCTTGAAACCTATCTTTCTGACACTGCCAAACGATACATCTTGCCCAATAAATGTTTACTCCGTCGCTTTGTAGAAACTGACAAAAGCTTCCAACGGGACAGGAAATTCGGCCTTAATGAGTTATTTCAAAGACTAGATGCCATAGAGTCAGTGGCCGAAGAAGCCATAGATCGTATGGTCTTCCACAATCTTGAAAATATTAAGTCCGTCTACTCAGACGTCTTTTTGGTCGACCTAACGCAAAGCAGCTTGGACGCCTTGGCAGCCGCCGTTACCCGCCGACACGACATTGTTCATCGCAATGGAAGAAGCACCAAGGGAGCGTCCTTGGTGCTCGATCAATCGGACATTACCGCCTTATACATTCTAGTCACGAACTTTGTCTCTCAAGTGGATGCGCAAGTTCGTAATACCATGCTGGCAACCTCCGATGATGACTTCGAATAGTCAAACTTGCGCGAGAGGGTGACTAACTCCACCTGAACTATGAGGCCTCGCGCGCAAATTGCGCGTGCTAAAGTTTCTTTAGTCTTGACGCGATATCTGAACCGCTTTTTTGCTACTTGATCCACTCCGGCGCAGAAAGGACTTCCGGACGAAAAACATACAAGCAGTCAGCCCACCGGTAGTTCAGAGTTTCTTCACCACACATAACCGCATCAACATCGTACTCTGCAGCAATCTCCATCACCGTTCTGATCCACCGCCTCCCGCGATGGACCTCCGTTGTTGGCGCACGCGCTTGATCTGGCCCCGGCCCTAGCCAGACTGACCCATCAATACAGGCAGAAAGCCAACCATCGAACGTGTCGATACGCTGGTGGTCCCGTCCCAGCTCCGTGCGTCTCGCCTGTATCCAGACACCCTTCGACTGGTCAGTCCGCGCCCGAAGGTTTAGTACACGCACGCCAGAAGCCAGCGTCGTCCGCGCAAGTCCGCCCCCGCGCACTTTATGGCAGCTGGCGTGCTGGTGGTCCCTCGTCAGCGCGATGAAGGGCAACGAGAGCAACGGTGCGCCTACTACCCCGCCGCGCTGCTGGATGGCCCAGTGGTCGAAGCGCTGGCTTGCGCCGTGGAACCAATAGACAGGGGCCATATGGCTACGCTGCTCTTTCCCGCTTTCCATACTTTTTCCTTAATGTTAATACGGAAAATGATACTCTTTCCGCACAGCTCGTGGACTCAAACGCTGCCCATCGCTCCGGACCAAGGCACCTAGACGAACGGCACCCGCGGCGGCCAGACTCAGGCACCGGCCGCAGCCAGCGGGAACGTGAACTTGCGGCCGGAGACGCGCCGCTCATCGTTCAGGGAGAGTCAGCGCATCGATCGCTTGTCTGTACGAGGCGCCAGCGCGCTGCGCCACCTTCCGACCTGATCAGACGGGTGATCGGCTCGATAAAGGTCTCTCCCTGTACCAGGACTTCTGGTGGTGTAAGGAAGAGGGTGAACTTGCTCAAAAATCGAAGACAGCGGGGGTCGAAGAGGATGATGAGGAGCGCCGAAGGAACCGGACGCGATGTCGTCTCTGTAAGCGCTGATGAGGAAGACTTTCAGGCGATGAGCCAACACAACGACTACCTTTTCAAGGAAGTGGATGCGCGCGAAGACTCGCAGGGGCTCGAACACGCGTACTTCAAAGATGACCCCCGCTATTTGCACGCTAGGTGACCCGTCGGTTTTGATTCTCTACGGATGTTTCGCGCGGCGATATTTTGAAGCGCATCAAGGGCAGGGGGGACGTCCACCCCTCCAAGTCCCTATTACGCCTAGCTGCTGCCTGAGTGTAAATTAGCCACAGAGAATCTTTCAGACGGGACTGCTACGTGAAGATAAAGACAATAAGAATCAAGAACTTTCGCTTGCTCGTATGCCTTTGTTTTTGCTGCAATTTACAGGGGTAGCCGCCCCTAGTATTTATGCGGGTTTCCGGCAGGCGGACATGAGAAATTCCAATGAAATCAAGCCCTTGCTGACTGCCCTAGGCGCCTGACGATCGCTGGCGGCGGTGGCGGGGAAGGGCGGCGACCTTCCGAACAGCCGAATGCGGCCCTTAGTCCTGCCGGCCGGAGGAGTACACCGCGGATGTTGCGAGCCCAGAGTATGAATTTGTGGGCACCGTCATTTCGAAGCGGGATGGTTATGCCGTACGCCACCGCGCAAGGGAGCCGGATTGGAGCGCCACCGTGGGCATGAGCCGATGCGCATAGCGCGCGATCGGAAAGTCGAAAGTCCCTCGCAGATTGATCCCCTCAAGATGGGTGGGCCCGATATGCCGCAGGTCCACAGCGCGCACTGTCTCGGCCCCAACTCGCTCAAGGATGTCCCAACTGCGTTGCATGTGCATCGTATTCCAGGCCATTACAGCATTGGATAGCAAGGTCAATGCCGATGACACGGCCGCCAGCGACGCGTCATGCCTCGCCAACTCGATCGGTATCTTGCCGTGATGGATCGCCCGCTGGACAATGTGCACCGCTTCACCGCGGTTCAAGGCGTGCTGCATCTCATGGCGAAATGCGGTATTCGTGAAATAGTCGATCAGGAAGATCGTACGAAACAGCCGCCCGAGATGCACGCCGGCCTCATAGACAATCTGCCCGCGCGCCGCCGCCCCAAAGCGAGTGAGTGCCTGGACTGCAGTGCATTGCCCACTTTGCACGGAGGCGGCAATCCGTACCAGTTCATCCCAAGCGCGCTCAATGAGGCTCAGTCGAACATCGGCGTCGGTGACGGCAACCAATTGGCTCGGCACATCGTGGTGCCTGGGGACATGCAGGCGCCGGTCGCGCAGGTGGGCCAGTCGCGGGCAGAGATCAAAGCCCAACAGCCGTGATAGGCTCATTGCGAAATCTGTAAAGCCGTGCGTATCCACTGCAAGTTGCGCCACGTCTTCCGAGCTACCTTGTCGGATCACGCCCTCGATTGCTGCACCGGCTTGCCGCTCATTCAGCAGAATAGGCTGGTCATAGAAAATGCCCCATCGATCGCGAACGTGAGTGTACATCCCGATCGATGCCGTCCGCCGACGCGGGTCGGCCCGCGCTTGCCAGACAGAGCGTGTCGTTTCCAACGACATCATGTCCGACGACGCCAGATCGGAGCGTCCCCAATGCTGGGCAATCGGGTGCTGGTGCATGAAGGTCAGCACGGCTTCTGCCGCTTGGCGCAGCTTTCGTTCGTCCGCGATACGATGCATCATCTGCCGTATCGCTGGCGGCGACAGCTCCGGCACCATTCGGGCCAGATCCGCAGCCGACATCGACGTACCATGCGCGAGTATGGCTGCATAGACCAATAGCAATTCGCTGCGGGAATGCGGCTCCCTTCCCAGCAAGAGCCAACTGAAGTGCGTGGCGCTGTCGATCTCGAGCAGGATCTCAGGAAGTTGGCCGCCGGGGTGCCGTTCGAACAGTGCGCATCGCAATGTCTCCACCGACGCGGGCGTAGCGCTCGCCACCAAGGGATCGATGTGGATTGCATCGTCAATTTTGAGCTTCCCACACAAAACAGCGTCCCTCAGCTTGACGAGGCCTTCGTCCAGATGCGCGATCACTGGCGCCAGAAATGCCTGAGCATCCTGCGGCAACTTGAGATGGCCATAGAAGTGGTTGCGTTTGGCCTTCCAATCGCTGGCGCCGATCAAAAGCGCCGCTTGGCTTCGGAAGCCAAAGCTGTGCGCAAGAAAAACTGAGCCGTTGCGCAGTGCCACCCGTAGAGCGAATAACGTGCCCCACTCGAAGGCGGCCAGCGCCCGCTGACGGTCCTGTCCCTCCATAGCGGGTTGCCAGGCACGGCCTAGTCAAACCGTGATGTGGTCGGGAAGAGAGTCGGCCTTCCTCGCGTAGAGTTCCTGCAGCACGGTCAACGCGTCAATCACCGGGTGTGCCGAATGGGCGGAGAAGGGCAGAAGAACCAACTTGCCGAGCAAGGCTCGGGCCTGGCGCCCTCGTGACAGGAGCTGCATGCGGATCAGGCTGGCACGGCTGGGCGCACGCCGATTGAGCGCTGCATCGGCCAACGCCAACAGCTGCTGGCAGAGTGCTTCACGGGTTAGCACCTCATCCGCGGCCAGCGTTTTGACCGCGGTCGCGAACTCTCGCATCTGGGTCTCAGGGTCTGGTCGGCCAGCGTCAATCAGGCGCCGAACGTCGTTGACGGATTTCTGAATCCAGTGTCGCAACATGGTCGCCAATTGGTCCGTGGCGGCGCATAAGGCGTAGCGCAGAAAGCAAGCAGCTTCCAAGCGGCGGGGTTGCTGCGCGACTCGCTTGCTCACTGATGCCGGACGATTGGCACAGCGCCTGGCGTAGTAGCGTACCAGCGCTTCATTGCACGCCTCTGGCCAGTTTCGATGGATGCCCATCTTGTAAAGGAGTTCGACCTTGTCGAACAATTCCCCCATCTGATGGGTCGAGGTTCGCAACGGGACGGTCCATAGCCATTGTTGCAGACTGGCGCGGTCACCATGCGGGTGCGCCAGCGATGTGCCCCAAACGTCCAGGGCGGCAGCCCCATAGGCGCGCACCAAGGCGACGGCAAGCGCCGTTTCCGCCGTCGCGACGGCCTGGCTGATCAGTCTTTTTAGTGCCCGGTCATGGGGTATCAGGATTCGATGTTCGTACAGCCAGCACTTCAGTTCATGAAACAGTTCGGTGCGGCTAGGCTGACCCGTCAAACGTTCCTTGAGCCAGCGCGTAACATAGCGGCGCTGATGCTCAGCCATCGGACTGAAGCCGAGGGCTTGATAGGCCAACATTTGATGGTGTGCCAATGTATCTGTGCGCCCGTCGTAGAGGGCGTTGAGCGTGCCCATATCCGGCGGTGTCACACCGACCTGCGCACCGACATGCGCCCAGAGAAATCTGGGCACTTGCTTGCAGGCATCCAGCGTGCGTCCCGTCATGCGGATAAAGCCGATGTGTACGGCAACGGCCAGGCGATACCAGGGGCTGCGCCGAGCATCAATCAGCGCCCGTTCCTTGGGGGAGTAGGTGAAGAACGTGGCAAGCTCGAACTCGCTGAGTTCGCGTGGAATTTGCCGCATGCCGAGGTAAGCCAACCGCCAGTGATCCATCGCGCTCTCCCAAGCGTGAGACGGACTGCGGAGCGTAGCGGCAATGAGAAGGGGTCGCAATGCCCAGGCACAGATGTGCTGTCTAACTAACCCAGAAAGAGCAAGCAACAGCAGACAGCAACCTATTGATTTATTGTGATATTTCTAGGAAATCGCCCGGAAACCCGCATGAATTCTAGGGGCAGCTATCCCGGTAAATTGCACCAAAATCAAAGGGACACCGAGTTTTACCGGGTCGGATATGGATTCGTCGCTTGCAGCAACGGGGTTTCGTTTATCCTTCTGTTCAGCATAGATTTGCAGAGGATATGGCGGATTTTGGGGAATCCCGGGCGTCCCCTAAAACAGACAAGACGAATCCAGCCGCAGCCTTGAACCGGGATGACGGCAGCGACAGAAGTGACGACAGCAATGACAGCAAACACTGAACGGGCGGCGGCAATCCGCTGGATCCAGGCGGAGATGACCGACTACGGGTTGGACCATGGAGGAGCTGGAAGCGGCGGGGTGCTTCGATCCGCCGCCCCCTCTCACCGCCGCCGCCCGCACCCGCGCCACCGCCGGTGGTCTGCTACCGCAACGCCGCGGGGCAGAGTTGGGGCGGAGGGCGACATGCCCGACTGTCTGCGGCGGACGGTCAATATGGCGCAGAGATTTATATAGCAACCTTTGTCTTTGAGCAAAAACTTATTAAATAAAAATCGAATTCAAAACAATAATGGAACCAGCTACCGCAACATTGATTTCTGCTGTATTAAAAAAACCCGTTGAGGATATTTTTAGTGCCATAGGAAGCGGAATAAAATCGATATCTAAAAAATGGGACGTGGCTGGCTTAGCTGATTCCGTTTGCCAGAGCATCGAGGATCTGGAGCGCGTGCGGACCATCTTCGCTGGTGAGCCAGTGCCACTATCTTCTTTCTACTATCCGTCGAAAGTTCAAATCGGAAATAGTCAAAGAAATTTACAGAATATCGAGAGCTTAGCCGATCTTTCTGAGAAATCGAATCTCCTGATTCTAGGAACGGTCGGCCAAGGCAAGTCGATGTTCATGCGCTATCTTTGTGTAAAGGAAGCAAGGAAGGGCAGAAGAATACCGGTATTTATTGAGCTCCGCGGTATCGATTCCAAATGTACTTTGGCGCAACTTTTGATTAAAGCCTTGCAATCGATTGGATTCGTCGACCTAGATGAAAGCGGGCTCGATTTTTTATGTTCGACTGGGAAAATAGTCATATTTGCCGATGGTTTTGACGAACTGAAAAGAGAATTCTCCCTCAGTGTCCAGCAGGATTTGGGGGCGGCAATGGCGAAGTATCCATATACGCAGTGGATTATTTCTTCGCGGCCGGGGAGTTTGGCCGGGCATCTCGAAACGCTTCCCAAGCTGGCGCGGGTTAGACTGTCGCCATTACAGGAAGAAGATTTTCTTCCATTTCTGGAGCGTCTCGGTGTCGATGAGGCTATGCGTGCTAAATTGGTGGACTCTGTTAAGAAGAGTCGAGCTGAGGTTAAGGGAGTATTGACGACCCCATTAATGCTGACACTTCTTGTCGAAACTTTTGGTCGGTCTGCCGCGGTACCAAACAATCTTCACGATTTTTATATTTCACTATTTAATGTTCTGGCGTGGCGTCATGATGACCTTAAGCCTCTATTTAAGCGGGAGCGTGCAACAAACTTAACTAACACAGAGCTGCAGGATGCATTTGAGGCATTTTGCTTTCTGTCAAAGGAGGTTGGGGTATCTCTGAGTGATGAGCAGTTCGCGCAGGTTGCCAAGAATGCGGCGCGAGTCGTCAAAAAGGAGTTTGTGTCTGAAGGATTCAAAAACGATCTCACGGATGCGGTCTGCCTAATGATGCGGGACGGACTAAAGACAGCATTTATTCACAAAAGCATTCAAGAATTTTTTGCCTCGTTTTTTGTAAAACACAACGTAGACGAACGTGTAACCAGGAAGATATATGAGTCAATTCGCGGACAAAAACTTATAAACTGGTCGCAAGAACTCGTTTTTCTCTCAAAAATAGATGAATTTAGATTTCAAGAATACTTTAGAATTCCGGCGATTGAGCAATTAACTTCGAAGTTGGGTTTTCTGGCCGCGCGAAAAATTTCTCCATCAAAGAAAACTATCCACGATTTTTTTGCGAATCTTCATGCACATTGCGTTCAATTTAATAACCAAAGCGATCGGAAAATTACGTATCTATTGCTTGAAAATGATCGAGATGATTTCACCTGTGGAGTTTTGGAGCTCGTTTCCGCATTGAGGCCAGTTTTTGTACCGGTGTTTTTGCCAATCTCCGAATTGCAGCTAGTCACGCACAGTCGAAGAGGAACTGTTGCAACGCTCGCTCAGTACTGTCGGCAAAACAAAGACCAAGAGACAGCCTTTATTGCGCGCGTGCGCGAAGTTCTAACAAAGCTTGACCGAGAGCGCCTCCGCCAGCAGCGAGTAGTGGCCGAGCACAAAAGTGATCTATCTCGAATAATTTTGGGGGAATTCTAGTCCAAAAGGTTGCAACAGCGTCCGACCGACGCCGCGCCCGACTTCGAGCGGTCTGCCGCCTTGGCCGACGACATTGCCGAGCTGCGCAGCCGCTTCCCCGAGACCCGCGCGATGTACCGCGAGGTCTGCGGGCTGCTGTTCTTCCGCTACGGCATCACGCCCACCGCCAACAAGCTCTACCAGCTGGTGGGCAAGGGCAGCATGGGCACGCCCGCCGAGGTGCTGCAGGCGTTCTGGCAGGAACTGCGCGCGCGCACCCGCGTCACCATCGACCACCCGGACCTGCCGCAGGCCTTGAAGGACATTGCGGCCGGGGCGGTGCAGACCATCTGGCACGCGGCCAACGAGGCCGCCACCGGCGAGCTGGCCACGCTGCGCGCCGAGGCGCGCGCCGCCGCCAGCGCCGCCGAAGCCGAGCGCGATGCCGCGCACGCCGAGACCGCGCGCGCGAGGCCGCCGCGGCGCTGGTCGCCCAGCTGGACACCGCGCGGCAAACCATCGAGGCGGGCGACACGGCGTTGGCCGCCGAGCGCCAGGCCCACGCGGCGACCCAGGCGCGGCTGGAGGCGGGTCGGGCGGAACTGGAGGCCGCGCGCCGGCAGCTGGACCAATTGCGAACCCAATTCTCGACCGAGCTGGAGCGCGCCCACGACCAGGTCGTCATCGCCCAGGAACGGGCCGAGGCCAGCGAGCGCCGCGCCTTGCGCGAACTGGACGCGGAGCGCACCGCACGCCAGAAGAGCGAGCGCGCTGCCGAGGAATTGCGCAGCGAACTGGCGACGGCGCGCCACGAGGCCCGCGACGCGGCGGTGGCGCAGGCCGAAGCCCGCGCCCGGCTCGAGACCCAGGTCGCGGCGCTCAGCGAGCAGATCACCAGGCAGCGCGCGGCCGCCGACGCCGCCAAACGCAAATTGACTACCGACCTGGACACCTTGCAGGCGGAACTCGCCGCGGCGCAGCGCCGGGCCGAGCGCGCCGAAGCCGAAGCGGCGCTGGCGCGCCAGCTGCTGGCAGAATTACGGCTGGCACCGCGCGAGCGGGGCGAGGGGGGTAGCGCCGAGCGCCGGCGGCGCAAGGCCGGCGGCCCGGCCCCTATGGCAAGCGACCCACCAAGCGACCCACCACGCGAACCGCCAGCCGAAGTCCAGGGGGCGAGCGCCCCGAGCCCGGCAGATGGCAACGACAGTAGCGATAGCAGCGATAGCAGCGACAACGAACACGATGACGGCAAACACTGAGCGGGCGGCGGCGATCCGCTGGATCCAGGCCGAGATGGCCGACTACGGGCTGACCATGGAGGAGCTGGCAGCGGCGGGGTGCTTCGATCCGCCGCCCCCGCCACCGCCACCCGCGCCGCCGCCGGTGGTCTGCTACCGCAACGCTGCGGGACAGAAATGGGACGGCCAGGGGGAGATGCCCGACTGGCTGCAGCGGGCGGTCAATGCGGGGCAGAGTGTGGAGTTTTACCGGGTCGGATAGCTTCAAGCAAAGCTGGGGATTTGGCGGATTTTTTTGAACCCCGGGCGACTGCGTCTCGCGGCAGCGAAACAAAGGTCACTCTTCCCGATTTGCGTTCATGAAGTTCATGAACTAGTATTGGGGCATGCAAGCGAAAACGCCGCACCCCTCTGTGCTCGAGGAGAGCATCACGATTCATATTTCGGAGACTCCGCCGAAGGGCGTTGATCACCTTTATGGGCCACATGCAGCTGGGTTATCGCGCGTCAACTCGGTCCCACCGGACTCTGGGGCGACCGTTGCGATCGTAAAATCGGCGATTTCGGCTGCGAACAATGCATACGAGGCAGTCCAAAAGGCCACGAAGCAGGCCACGGAAATTGCAGAATGCAACTTCCGTGCCGCCGCCGTCGCTGCCGTGGCCACGCAGGTCAACCGAATCAACCCTGCGGAGGTTGACGCACTCCTTGCCCAAACGGCGATGGCGCTCGGCGGTGCCGCAGCTCACGGTCTACCCATGCGAACAGCCCTCGCCGATAAGGTGTACGCGAGGATCGAAGAAGTGCTCGGCGACGTGGTGACGGTTGGTTCGTATTCTGAACGCGCGATAGATGAGTTGATTGTAAGGGCCGCCCGTGCCATCGGTCGCAACCAGGACGAGCCCCTTACCCAAGACCCTCTCCAAGCCGCACGCGATCGAGGGAAGCATCAGGCACTGGCAGAACTCCAACGTCCCGAAAATTTGTCGCTGCGCGATGCGGCGACTTATTCGGGACGATCTGACCGGGCCATCAACGAAGCGCGGCTGAAGGGGCAGCTGTACGCGCTGGTCCCGCCGGGAAAGCAACGCGGCCTGCGATACCCCCAATGGCAGTTCGATGCCGAAGCGGATCGGTTGACCGCCGCGCTAGCACCTTTCATTGAGGCGGGTGCAAGCTGCTGGGTTGTTCACAACTTCATGCAACGGCCACTCGAGACGCTCGGTGACGTGCGTCCCATGGACTGGATCGCCGACGCGTCCAAGCCCATCGAGCCGGTCGTACTGGCGGTCGTGAACAGGTACGCTGGCGAGCAGGGGGCAGCCTGATGCAACTTCTGACTGCGGAGGCGCTGAACTGCCCCCTGCCGCCTCCGGATTTGGCTAGCCGTGTCATGCCGGTGAAGGAACTTGACCTTGCGCTGACGCAGCTGTGGCGCATTCATCGTTCCGTCTTTGGGCCGATACACTACAACCGCCGGTCCACCGGTGGGCAACCGTACCGTTTCGACGCGCCGAACGACGAGTACGGCGTCCTCTACGCCTCGCCAAGCTTCGCCGCGTGCATGGCCGAGGCCGTCTTGCGGGATCGCTTTCAGGGTAAAACGCTTCCCCTGCTGCTGGACGAGGAAGAACTGATGGGACGAAGCGTCAGCGAGCTTGGTACGGAGCTGCGCCGCCCTTTGCGGCTGGCCGACTTGACCCGGCCGCATTTTCATCTCGGCATTGACAACCGCGTCCTGTCGACCGCGGATTATCGGGGGCCGAACCTGTGGAGCGGCGCCATCCACGATGCTTACTCGGACATCGACGGCATCTATTTCACGTCCCGCTTCGCCAACGAGCCGAGCGTCGCCATCTTCGACAGGGCGCCCCTTCTTCCCCGCGGTAGACCTGTGCCGCTTGACCGCTTCTACATGCTCCCCGGCTTTCTGGACGACTACAACATTGGCATCGCGCCATCTTCAAACCCGTGGAATGCATGAGCGGCCTCGGGCATTGTCGGCTTGACGGTTGGTTGGGAGCCGCTACCTGTTAGCTCCCGAGAAACAAACATAAAAAACGGCGCCTTCATAACCAAAAGTAGGGGTTTCTCCGCCCACGCGGGGCCGGTAAGGGCCTTGAAATGCTCACAAGTTGCAGTTGCTGTCGAAAAGCACGGGCGTTGACGAGGCGGACGTAGACCTTGAGCAGTTGGTCGATGCCATTGCCAATGTAATTCGCCAGAAGTCACGGGATGTGCACCTACTGACTACCCAGGGTAATTGTTCGAATCGTGCAGAATGTAACGGTGACCTGGGCACCGACAGCGCGGGAGCTAACCAATTTGTGGCTGAGCTCGGCAAAGAGGATTATTACCGCGATGGCAAACAACTCTGGGTTTACCAACCCCCCATCAACAAGGATTTGAGTCGCCGCCTTCAGGAACCTAGAGACGCATACCAGCTCTCTCGTCTGAGAGACTCCGAGCGTTGCCTGAACACAGTTCGCGATGCGCCGGAGCTCGAGATTCGCCGCCTCAATCTGGAGGCACGCAACCGCAAAGAAATGCCAAGCATTAAGCGGGAAGTGCTGAAGAACGCGAGTTCTTGCATTTCAGGCGAGCCGCTCGGCCAAGACGCAGAGGTACACCACGAAGGGAGAGTGGCAGACAGGCCTGATCTCTCCGTCGAGCCGTCCAACATGAGGGCGGTGAACTCGGGCATCCATAGGCTCATCCACGCTGAACAGGCCCATACACCCCAAGCGCTAGATGCGCTTGGAAAACGGGAAGGGTGGCCACAAACTAAACGCGAACCCGAACCCGAACCCGAACCCGAACCCGAACCCGAACCCGAACCCGAACCCGAACCCGAACCCGAACCCGAACCCGAACCCGAACCCGAACACGAAGCGTCCCTGCCTCCCAAATATCGTGGTCCCAAGACTGGAAACACGTAGTCCGGCCGGGGGAGGGCGGCCAGCTTGGTTAGGGAAGAATCCGAATCGCTTCCTTGGACACCGCACGTCGGTTGCAGATACCGTCAAATTGGCTGTGCCCGACGAAAAAACTTTTGAAGTAATGAGACAGAATGTTGAACGGTCGAGATATTTGCAATAATCAAAAAATTCCAGATGCTAATTGGCTTATGGACCACAATCACAGAGTTGCACGGTATGTTGAGGGAAAGGTGATTGTTGAGTCCAAAACATCTGTGGTAAACGGCAAGGTTAAGCTTTTTCGATATATCGGTGAGCCACCCAGCTTCCCCTTACAGCTGTTGTCGTGGTGGACGGATATTGAAACGGATGATGTAGACATTGCATCCGGATCAACTGGCGTAATCGTTCCGAGCTGTAAATATCGTATTGAATGGACGTTCGACGCCGCATACTCCGATAGATCAGTTGTTGCTTTCGAGTTTAGGCTGGTTGACAATTATCCATTGGCTTGTGAATATAAAAATAATAGGGTGGTGGAAGAGCGCGAATGTAAGGTCGTGGAAATGGTCAGATAGGGCCGGCATCTTATTCGCTATGAATTAGTGCGCGTGCCCGTCCGGCCATTGAGAATTTCTTCTTGGTGGCTCCGTAAGCTTGCGGACCCTACTTGCGGAGTGGCGCTAGCAAGTGGGGGCTGCCGTGGCGATAATTTCCGTTGAGTCGATTCGAGAATCTCAGGGCAAAGTAAGGTGGGTATAGGTGTGCTCGCCGTTGAGCATGCTCCAGACAGGCCCTACGTTCGCTGTCAGGCCCGGATCTCTGACTTATCTAATAAGTATGGACATTAATGTTGCATTTTCGTGCACTTGCGGCGCGTTTGTAGAACAAAATCTGCACTTCTCTACGCGGGACCCATCCCTGGATATCAGGGACGTCGAGGAGAATTTGTACGACTCAATCCAATGTGACGGATGCAGTAAAGACTTCGAGGTTCGTATCCGACGGAAAGCCACAGAGACCAACGTATCGATAGCTGGCGCTGTCTCGCTGGAGTTCGAGGTTCTGAAAGAAGATGAGGATGACGAACTACAGTGGGTGATAGAGTCATCCGAGCAGCTTGACACATACGAGGACGTTGCCCGCTATGTTTATAGGCTGCTGAAGATTCCCGTATCGGACGATCTAGAGGCGACATTGTGCAACATGCTGTATGCCCAGGTGGTAACCGCCGTTGAAGCATACCTCTCAGGTACGTTCATCCGGACTGTCGTGAATTCCGATGCGTTGATTCGAAAGTTAGTCGAAACCGATCCGGCGCTAGGAGACCGGCAGTTTTCACTGAAAGAGATCTTCGGCAAGCTAGAGGGACTAAAGCTCTCTGTGGCGAAATACTTGCAGGATCTGATCTTCCATGACCTGAAGAAGGTGAAGCCAATGTATGCGTCGGTGCTTGATATCGACTTCGGTGATATTGGCTGGCTATTTAGGGCCGTTCTCATCCGTCATGACTGTGTACACAGAAACGGTGTTGATAAAGAAGGAAAGCCGACGGGTGTAGATAAGGAGGCGGTGGTAGAGCTGATAAAGAAGTGCACCTCGCTTGTAGCAAGCATAGACGAGCAGATACAGTTTTGGATGACTGAAGACAGCGAACCCGCGCTGTCATAGATCACCGCTCCTCGAGCGAGGGCCACAATTAATTATTTTCAATGAGACTTAACCGATCCCCTCCTTCAGTGGGGCATATTGGCCGGAGCCTGGACTGATCCCCAATCGACTCCGTCAAGGTATCATATGCGCCGGTAACTGCGCGGTATTACCGGCTCACGTGCGTGCTATTCGCACCAAGTTTCGCAAATCTCACGGGTTCGAAGGTTTAGTATTTTCGCGCTTGCGCATGCTCGGCCTGCGACCAAGATAAAGCTTTATGCTCTGCAGCGCTTAAGGGCGTATCCCGGCCGGCCCTCACCATCGACCATCCGGACTTGCCGGACGCGTTGAAGGCCATTGCCGCCGGGGCGGTGCAGACCATCTGGCAGGCCGCCAACGAGGCCGCCAACGAGGCCGCCACCGGCGAGCTGGCCACGCTGCGTGCCGAGGTGCGTGCGGCGGCCAGCGCGGCCGAAGCCGAGCGCGATGCGGCGCGCGCCGAGACGGCCAGCGCGCGCGAGGAAGCCGCGGCGCTGGTCACCCAGCTCGGCACCGCGCGGCAGGCTATCGAGGCGGACGAGGCGGTGTTGACCGCGGAGCGTCAGGCCCACGCCGCCACCCAGGCACGGCTGGAGGCGGGCCGGGCGGAACTGGAGGCGGGGAGGCGGCAGTTAGAAGAGCTACGGACCCAATTCTCGGCCGTGCTGGAGCGCGCCCGCGAGCAGGTGGCAATTGCCCAGGAGCGAGCGGTTGGCCGAAGAGTTGCGCGGCGAACCGGCGGCGGCGCGCCACGAAGCCCGCGACGCGGCGGTGGCGCAGGCGGAGGCCCGGGCCCGGCTAGAGACCCAGGTCGCGGCACTCACCGAGCAGCTCACCACGCGGCTTGCGGCTGCCGACGCCGCCGCGCGGAAAGCGGCCGACGCCCTGGCCAGCGTGCAGGCGGAACTCACCGCGGCGCAGCGCCGAACCGAGCGCGCCGAGGCCGAAGCGGCGCTCGCGCGACAGCTGCTGGCAGAATTACGGCGCGCCGCGCGAACGGGGGGAGGGGGGTAGCGCCGAGCGCCGGCGGCGCAAGGCCAGCGGCCCGCCCCTTTGGCTAGCGACACACCTAGCGACACACCACCCGAACCGCCAGCCGAAGCACACGGGGCGAGCGCGCCGAGCCCGGAAGAGCGCAGCGACACCAGCGACACCAGCGATAGCAGCGATAGCAGCGACAACGAACACGATGACAGTAAACATTGAGCGGACGGCGGCGATCCGCTGGATCCAGGCCGAGATGGCCGACTACGGGCTGACCATGGAGGAACTGGCCGCGGCGGGGTGCTTCGATCCGCCGCCCCCGCCCCCGCCCCCGCCCCCGCCCCCGCCCCCGCCACCCCCACCCGAGCCGCCGCCTCCGCCTCCACCCCAACCCGCGCCGCCGCCGGCGGTCTGCTACCGCAACGCTGCGGGACAGAAATGGGACGGGCAGGGCGAGATGCCCGACTGGCTGCAGCGGGCGGTCAATGCGGGGCAGAGTGTGGAGTTCTTTCGGGTCGGGTAGCACTGCCGGCTATCCCTGCTTCCGCATGCGGCGACAGTTAGTCGCGATCCAAGGCGCCTCCGGGCGGCTTTCTTGCATCACTTCTCCTTTGCCGATAACTGTTATTAAAATGGTCCAGCACCGATAGCAGCAAAAAGCAAGGACTTACAACATGGCGAAGCCGCATCTGGCCTGGGGCACCGTGCGCGCCTATCTGCGCGACGAAACGTTCGACGACATCAAGGAGATTGCCGGCCACGCCGGGGTCAACATGGGCGCGCTGGCGCACCTGCATCAACGGTCCACGGCGCAGGGCAATGGCGCCACCAAAGGTCAGCTGCTCTCGGCCCTGGACGGCGAGCTGGCGCGCATGCCCGATGCCGAACAAGGTGTCGTGGTGAGGTTCATGACGGAACTGCTGCTGGCCCGTCGCCCGAATCTAAGCGAGCCACTCGCGGATGACCTGGCACGGCACGGCTGGGGCATCGCGGACCACCACCTGGTGGCGCTGGAGCTCTTTGATCCCGCCGAGCTCGCGCAGTTGCCCGCCGAGCCGCGGGCGGATCTGCTGAAGGCGGGGCAGCGCTTGCGCGATGGCGACCTGGGCGGTGCGGTCTCGGCGGCCTGCGGTGCGGTCGACACTGCCGTGGCCATGGTCTATGCCCGGCATGCTTTGGGCGATCCGCGCAAGGCCTCGTTCCAGGAGGGCTGCAACCGCGCGCTGCAAGCGACGGTCGATCTCGACACGCCGCTGCGCGAGCTGGGTTGGCCGGATGCCATGCTGAAGCCGTTTGGCCAGAACTTCCGGGGCGCGTTGAATCAGGGCGCCTTTGTCATGCAGACGCTGCGCTCGCAGATGGGCGACGTGCATGGCACCAAACCGGTGCTGAAGACGCTGGTCTTTGACGCGCTGAAGTGGGCCGAGCTCTTCGTGCGCACGCTGACGATCCGCTGAGTCCGGAGGCCTCGCGCAAGCTGTAGGCAACGGAGGCATGCGGCCGCTACACATTCATGAGGGGATTCGATGGCAGACCAGTATCTCGCCGGCTTGCTGCACAAGTACCGCGTGGACGCGGCGCAAGCACAGTTAGTAGCCGAGCAGTTGATTTATCCCTCCATCGCTCAGTGGGCGGGGCAGTACCTCGCCGGCGTGTCGTACTCGGGGTCCATGGCCAAAGGCACGGCCAACACCTGCTCGACCGACATGGATCTATTCATCTCGCTCTCCCCGCAGACGCCCGAGACTTTGCAAGCGATTTTCGGCAAGCTGTATCAGGCCGCCCAAGGATGGGGCTGGAACCCGCGCCAGCAGAATGTTTCGATCGGGGTGATGGTGGGTGGCCTCTCGGTCGACCTGGTGCCGGGCCGGCAGCAACCGGGCTACCAGCACTACCACTGGCTTTATCACCGTAGGGCGGGAACCTGGCGGCAGACCAACGTGCAACTCCATATCAATACGGTGCAACAGTCCGGGCGCCTGGATGAGATCCGGCTTGTCAAGCTATGGCGACATCTGGCGAAGCTGGACTTCCCGTCGTTCTACCTCGAACTGTGTGTCATGGAGGCGCTGCGTGGACGCCGGGTCGGGAATCTGGCCGTCAACTTCTCGCTGGCACTGGATTGGTTGCGTGACCAACTGGTGACCCGCCGCGTCATGGATCCCGCCAATACCAATAACTGCATCTCGGAAGAGTTGACCCAGGCCGAAAAGCAGGCGATCGCCCGGGCGGCCGGCGTCGCGCGCGCCCAACCCTACTACAACAACTTCGTCTGGTGATTGCCATGGCCAATGCGGTAGACCTGAAGCAACTGTTCGCGGGCCTGCAAGGCAAGCTGGCGGGGGAGCTGGAGCTTGCCCGCGCGACCGTCCGGCACCCTGGTGACAAAGGCGGCATGGTCGAAGCGAACTGGCTTGCCATGCTCCGGCAGCATCTGCCGGAGCGGTACCGCGTCGACAAGGCGACGGTGATCGACAGCCGCGGCCAATGTAGCGACTCGATCGACGTCGTCATTTACGATCGGCAGTACAGCCACCTAGTGATGCAGCACGAGGCGTTCCGGTACGTGCCGGCCGAGGCGGTGTACGCGGTATTCGAGGTGAAGCAGACCCTGGACAAGTCGCACTTGGAGTACGCCGGAGCCAAGGCGGCTTCGGTACGCGGCCTCTACCGTACCAGCGCCACCACCGTCGATATCCGTGGCGAGACACCGGCGAAGCCGCCGATTCCCATTCTGGCGGGTCTGCTATGTACCCACGCGGCGTGGACCCCAGCGTTTGGCGAACCGTTCCAGACCACGATGACCGCGCTGACCGATGCGCACGCGCTTGAGCTCGGCTGCGTGGCGAGCGCCGGCGCCTTTCACCGTGAAGGTGACACCATCGATTGCCGCGGTGCCGAGACGGCCCTGGCTTTCTTCCTGTTTGCGCTGCTGTTGCGGCTGCAGCGAGTCGGCACCGTGGCGCCGGTCGACTTCCGTGCATACATGGAGCATCTCTGAATTTCGTTCAGGAAGCGCAGCGATCGATTTGGACGAAGGAAATTCCATGCACGACAACGAGCTGAACCTGCGCGCGGGCCTGGCGTCCTTCCAGGACTAGGACGGCCGGCTCACGGCTAAAAGCTGGGCGGTGCCGGGGCGAAGGCGGTGACGCCGGAGCAGATGGAGCTATCGCGCCTCAGAGCTGAGAACAAGCGTTACCAGGACGATGCAAATGACGCGGAACATGTGGCGGAGCTTCGCCATACCGCCGAGCTGTGGTCCGAGTTTGGTCGTGTCGAGAACTACTCGGCGAGCCCGTTGCCCGGACGCGATGACGTCGTCCAAGTCTCGGTGAACAGCGCCCGACACGACGCTCCCGAGGTCCAGGCTGCGCGGCAGCGTCATGCGCAGATCTCCCGCGAAGTGGAGCTGTGGCTTTGGGTAGAGAAGTGCTTTTCCTCGGGGCAGTGGGCACCGGGATTCGCGCACGACGAAGCGTTTGGTCGCGCCGCGGAACTGTCGGCAGCGCAGGCTGCCGGAGAGTTGCAGTCGCTGATGCCGGACGGTGGGTACACCGATGGCGCCATCGCTGTACCGCCGCGGCCATCATCTGTTATTCCGACGTCGCGACGCACTCACAATGGGCGGCGGCGATGATCGATCGCTATCGCACAGCGGCAGACGAAGTCTCCGAGGACATATCCCGGGGGTCCGTGATTCCCTGGCACCCGCAAATCTTTGTCGCGCACGCGCTCGCTGCGCGAATTCGGACTGGTCATCGACAACCGTTGGACGGCGAAGCGCTATATCGGCTAGTGGCCCACCCGCTTGAAGCCGTGTCGCTGGTTGCGCTTTCGGCAGTAGCTTCGTGCTGGGAGCGCGACCTGCGTTTTGCTTGGTCGGGACTGAACCTCGGCCTGCGGCTGGCACAGCTCTTGCCGCGGAGCCCCTACCTACCGACGCCTGAGGCGCGAAGGGAGGCGGCAGAGTCCCGTCGCAATGCGGCGATGGCCGAGTCTTTGCGCGAGTATCAGGCGGTGGGCGCATTGACACCTTGGGTGCAGCCGTTTCCTTCCTGGGTTCGCACGTCACCGGGTGCACGGCGACACCGCAATGCGACCGACGGCGAGGGGTGGGAGCACTCGGAGGCATTGTGGCACAGCCAGTACGCCGCGAAGGTCCTGGAGCTGGTGCCTGTGGCCGCCATCTTGATGAACCCCGAAGCGCGCGCCCTGTATCTCGACGCGCTGGAGGCGCTCGTGGCATGGACGCTTGACACGCTCAATCCATCCTGGCGAACCGACCGGCGCCAAGGACGAGAGCGCGGTAATGCGAATCTGTTCGAGTGGCAGCACCAGCTCGGGCAGTCCTTGGCCCTCGTCGCGCCGCACGTATCCGCGACAGAGATGCACGACCGGTTGTTGCGGCCATTGCTGGAGCAGCCGGATGAGCTCGCGATGCAGGTGCTGGCGCCATTCGCCGAAACGGTAGTCTGCGCTGACGTGCTGGATGCCCCGTTGATTCAGGACGGCACCCTGCAGCTCTTGCAGGCCGTGCTTGCACGAACCTTGGAGCATCGCGACCTGAGGCGATCGCGCTACAGCGATGGTCGGCTCGGCGGCTTCGACCTTCCCCGGTTGGTAAAGTCGCTGCTGTTCGTGAGCGTGGAGCGAGCGCCGGCGTCCGCGCGCTTCGCCAATGGCCGTTGGGATCACCTGATGCAAGTGATGCCGCTAGTGGACCGCATGGTTCGCCAGGCAGGTTGGAATCCTTACGTGGCCAGTCAATATCTCGCCCTGTGTGAGCGTGCCGGCAGCGCCTACTCGGCTGACACATTTGCCGACCAAGTCTTGGCGCAGATCGTCGACAACCGTCTTCCCTCGGCCTGGAAGGGTACTGCCATCCTGGCGACCATTGCGGCCCTAGTGCAGGCGCATGCGGACCGGCAACATCCTCTCGGCTCTGCCGACGGCATTGGCGCGAAAGCTGCTTCAGGTGCTCGACGCACTCGTCGATCTAGGGGACCGCCGCAGCGCTGCTTTGCAGCAAAGCGAGTCATTCCGTGGAGTACGGCTGGCGGCGCCTATCTAGGGGTCCTCGTACTATCCGTGCATGTATGGACCCGACGCCTTTTGCAAGCTTCTTGTTCGTGATGTTCGAAACGGTCTGCATGCATGTATCCGGCTTGCTTGATATGGGCGCTTGCCGAAGCACGCCCGCAGCCTCGATGAGATCCGCGCATCCTATCCTTAGCATTTTCACGGCTCGCCAAACGTGGCAGCCGGCACGGAAAACAGGCTTCAGGATGCTGGTTCAACCAATTTCGTCATCGCTTTGAGAAGCTTCGCAAACCTGCGTGGGTATCTCCCTCCTTGCAAGCAATCTTCTCGGATTATGCTGCCGCGCTTCGCATCAAATAGGTCGAGTCGCTGCTGAGCAGCGCCTGGATTACGCGCGCGTTCTTGTTGGCCAGCGCGACCGCCGCGCAGTTGTGCCCCCGCCGCGCAATCAGTTGCTGCAGCCAGACACTTTGCGGATCGGCTTTTCTGGTTGCGTAGCGCAAGACCGCCCGGGCGCCGTGGATGAGCAGTGTCCGCAGGTAGGTGTCACCGCGCCGGCTGATGCCTTGCAGACGAGGCTTCCCTCCCGAGGAATACTGGCGTGGCACGAGTCCAAGCCAAGCCGCTAGATGTCGGCCGTTCCTGAATTGCTTCGCGTCGCCGACAGCCGCGACCATGGCAGTGGCAGTAATCGGACCAATACCCGGCACTTCCGCGATCTTCTTGCACAGCGCGGATCGCCTCATGAACGACTGGATCGATGCTTCGATCAGATGGACGCGCGCTTCGATCGCCTGCAGGTGCTGCAGCATTTCAGTCAGCAGCGCCTGGCAGAACGACGTCAGTTCGTCGGCGCTCTTGCTGAGCAGTTCCGGGATGGCCCGCTTGAACGCCTCGGGTGAACGCGAAATCGTGAGTCCCCGCTCGCCGAGCAGGCCTCGCATCTGGTTGATCATGGCGGTACGGTGGCGGAGTAGAATTGCGCGCATGCGGTGTGCGGCCTGGATGTCCTGTTGCTCGACCGACTTGACTGTAACGAAGCGCATGGCGGGCCGGCTGGCGGCCTCGACGATCGCTTCCGCATCGTTGCGGTCGTTCTTGTTCGTCTTGACGGCGAGACATACTGTGGACTGATCAGTCGGACTTCAATGCCGAGCGACTGGAGGCGTCGTGCCCAGTGGTGAGCGGTGCTGCAAGCTTCCATAACGACCACCCTCGGCTTCAGCGTGCGAACTGCTTCCAGGAGCGAACCACGGGAGACCTTCGCTCGATGTACGGCCCGTCCGCGGTGGTCAGCGCCGTGCAGCTGGAACACTCGTTTGGCGAGATCGATGCCAAGGATATCGATTTCCATGATGAAACCCCCACGTGTCAGGTTGAGGTCGACAGTGTCCACCGAAGGGAGGCGTCGGGTCCATCTCAGTATTTTCTGGCGGTATGTACAGACAAGGGCTTATCTATCAAGAACATACAAATTGTCCGACGGCGCGAGATTTATTGCGCCGGAAAGCCTTGCTACAGGCGGGTCTACGGTCCGCTACCGCCATTTTTTTCACGGAAAGTACTACAAGGGCTTCCCCGTTGGCGCAAGGCGTCAATAAGATTCCTTTGCATGCGGAATTTGCCTGCTAAGCGTGTGTGAGGAGGTGAAGGACTGCAGTACTACAAACGGTCATAGTGGGCCGCTGGCCCGGACCCTGATGTAAGACGCGCGCGAGGGCCTCGTTCGATTATCGGGCTTGGTGTCCCCTGACTTTCCCAGGTATGCCTCGCGCGGGTCCAACCCGCTTCACATCAACGCTGGCAGTGCAAGTGTTCGTGAGTTCCGCTGTAGCTCTTTGAAAGCTGGTTGATCGAGTTATCTGCGCTTACGCATGTTTGAAGGCATCGCCATTTTCAGCATGGCCCACGCCATTCTCGCGTTCTTAGCTGCAATGGCGACGGCTGCTCGCCAGTAACCGCGGCGTTTTATCAGGTCTCTGACCCAGCGGCTATATCGATCCTGCTTGTCGCCCAGATTTGCCATGACCGCGCGAGCTCCGAGTACCAGCAGCGTACGCAAGTAAGCGTCTCCGGCTCTGGTGATGCTGCCCAAGCGCTGTTTGCCACCGCTGCTGTGCTGTCCCGGCGTCAACCCTATCCAAGCCGCCAATTGGCGGCCGTTTCTGAAGTCGTGTCCCGCCCCGATGCTTGCCGCCAAGGCACTAGCCGTAGTCGGCCCGACCCCGCGCAGCTGCATCAGGCGCTTGCTGCGTTCGTCTTCACGGGCAATCTCGCTGATAGCTTGATCATACTCGTCCAGCATCTCTTCCAGCCTGCCCGCATGGTTCAGCAGGTCCTGGATGCATCGACTCGCCCAGCCGGGCAAGGCTTCCAGATGGGGGCCGATCTCCTTGCGCAGTCGCTCCGGCTTCTGCGGCAATACCACACCGAATTCGGCTAGCAACCCCCGCAGGCGGTTGTAAGTAGCTGTCCGCTCTTCTACAAATCCCTGTCGGGTTCGATGCAAGCTCAGGGTTGCCTGCTGGTGCTCGTCCTTGACCGGCACAAAGCGCATGCTCGGCCGCGTCACCGCCTCGCAGATGGCCATCGCGTCGGCTGCGTCATTCTTGCCGCGTTTGCCGGACATCCGGTAAGGCGCCACCAGTCTCGGCGACATCAGCTTGACCGTGTGTCCGTGCTGGCGAAACAGCCGCGCCCAGTAATGCGCGCCGGAGCAAGCTTCCATGCCGATTAGGCAAGGCGGCAACTGCGCAATCAGCGGCACCAGCTGATCGCGTGCGACCTTCGGCTTGACCAGCATGGCCTTGCCGGCCTCGTCGACGCCATGAATGGCGAATACGTTCTTGGCGAGATCAATTCCAACGGTAACGATAGCCATGGACTTCCCCTTCGTTGGTTGTGATGCAGCTTCAACACGCGATCATGGCACGTCGGTGCCAACTGGCGGCTTCCGCCGCAACCTCGGGACGGGGAAGTCCCTTCCATTCGATGACCCCGTTTTGGCGTGGTCTCGCAAACAACCGGTCCGTCTTCACCAGCGCATGGTTGGCCATGATGCGGATTGAGCGCAGCGGGTGGGACTTCGGCACGAAATTCATCGGGCCTCCGCATAGTGAACAAACTTTCGGTGAAGGTGTCTGCGCCGCGCATGAAAGTAGGGTTGGATGGTGGGTCCTCAAATCAACCCTTTAGTTAGTCGTCGCGCTGACGTCCGCTTGAGGTATTTCAGCGGCCTGCTTCTATGATGAGTCAGAAGGCAAGGCAAGAATTTCCGCAAATTGATCCAACTTCCTTAATCAAGCTCGCGCTTACCACAGCGCGTCTGTCGCTGTTGCTCACCAGTCTCAAAGTTCCCGGTCATCTTTACGTGAGACTTCGACGTCCCACCAACTTCTATCCGCTGGTATTTGCCCAGCCCAATCCTGTATGCGCGTTGCGCTTTAGGCGACCTTGATGCGACAAGCCCCATCTAGTAGTGTCGGTTGCGTTTGCAACCAGCAGGCCGCACGGGCTTGTCTACTTCGAACTGACTTGCGATACGACGGACAGCAACGGCTAATGCGAGCGTTGCCGCCATTCCTTCAAACTGCTGCCTCCTCGCCGGCTGAACGTTTGAATCCTGTGGTCTTGCTGTTTTTCAGTAGCGCTCCCTGGGGCAGGATTCCATGCGTTAGATATCGCCACAGAGCGATGACCAGCCGTCGCGCCACCGCGACGATGGCGATGCGTTTGCCCCGCTTGTTCTGGCTATTTCCTTGGGTGCGCTGCACGTACCATTGCGTCATGGCGCTGCCGGGCTGATAGCGTAACCAGAGCCACGCCATTTCAATAAGCAGAGAACGCACGCGCCGGTTGCCCTGCTTACTGATCCCTTGGTCAACCCGGCTCTCGCCGCTGTCGTACGGCTGCGGCGTCAAGCCAACACAGGCGCCCACCTGCCGGCGGTTGTCAAAGCTACGCCAGAACAGCTCGAGCACCAGTCGTGTCGCGCCGACCTGGCCGACTGCCTTGAGCCGTTGCAGGTCGGCAATGCGCTTTTGTGCGGGTTCTGGCAATTGCCTGACCAGGTCTTTTTCCAGTGCAGCGAGCTGCTGCTGGACTAAGGCTAGGCGCTGACGCTCCCGGGTCAGGCGCGCATGCAACTGCGCAGGGATTGCCGCGCCGTCGTAGCAGGAGATTTCTCCCTTTGTTAGCCGCTTTGCGATATCGCCTTCGACCTCTTGCCAGCAACCCACTGTTCGCAGCAGCTTGCGGATCCGGTCACGGTGCTGTAGCGCTTCCTTTTGAAGTTCGCCCCGGTCGCGTACCAGGTGGCGCTGCGCTTCGGTTTCAACGGCCGGTACGCGAATCACGTGCATGCGGTCATGTTCGCCGCGCAGCCAGGCGCGCAGGCACAACACCAGCTTGATCGCGTCGAGCCGGTCGGTCTTGGCCCGCCGTGCGTGCCGCTCCACCGGGATGCTGGCCGCGTCGCAGATCACCACTTCGTATCCCAGCTTCGAAAGCGCCCGCTCGATCCAGAAGCCGTCCTGACCAGCCTCGTACAATACGACTGTGCGCACGTCAGGTCCAAGTCCCCATTTCGTTTTGATCTTCTCGATCGCTTGCATCGCTTCGTCCAAGCGGTGTGCCGGAACTTTTGCAGCTACAGTCTGGATCGCAGGCTTCTCTCGTTTGCCGTCGTGCAGGGCGATTTTCCAGGCGCCGCTCGAAAGTTCCAGGGCCACTGCCAATACATCTTCTATGGGCATAGAATGATTGATACGGGTCGGTTGCATGACGTGCTCCAAGGTGAATGGGTCGCACCTTTACTTTAGGATCGCTTTGCGTGCGTTACCGACCCGCCTTCATTCATAGGATCTAGAGCGATCGACGCATTTGGTAAGTCAATTGCATTTACTGTTACATGAGATATTAAAAAAATCTAACAACTCTCATACTTTAGAATGAGTGCGCGAAAAATTTCTTACATCTATGTTTAAAGAAATTTTCTTGCGCGGCCCCGGCCTCTCCATCTGGCGTGAGGCGAGTGTTCATCGTTATCGACATTCCAAGAGTGGCCTAGCCTTTAGACAGAACAATAGGAAATGTGATGCGCAAATCGATCCCGATTCTCCTCATTCCTGTCGGACTCTTGGCGGCGTGCGGATCTCCGCAACCAACCACGACTTCGGATATCGGAAGCATGCGCTTTTTCTCTCAAAAGGAAGCTAAGGAAATCCTAAATCCAGTCGTTCGACAACGAACTTCTCCCACTGGCGATGATCCAGCTTTCAATTACTTGAGGGAGCAAGACGAGAAACAAAGAATACCGGAGCGATGCGGAAAATCCCCTGATGAGGCGATGAGCGCCGCCGCGATACCTGCTGCATTAATAGGATGGGGAATAGGCCAATTAATTCAATGGACACTTACCGGGATCAGCGACGAGCTAAAATCAGAGATAAAGAGATATTCCACGAATTCGCCTATCTCGTCAGAACCCGATGATTTTTACAAAAATCTCTCTGGCAATGGTAAAAATCCATCCGTCACTTGCTTTAGAGTCTCTCGAGTCGGTAAATTGAGCCAGGAAAACAAAACTGACGACAGGAATGTAGCTGACACACTGCTGCTAGATTATATTGGGATTGCCAGCTACGATCCGGCGCAGCCGGAAATAATTATGATTCGGCCGATACGACTTTTTGTTCAGCGAACGACCGTTAAAACGTCCGACGGAATGGTTGCGCTAAGCCTTAAGCTAACCACCGATATAACCTACCGAGACGCGCACAGGGGGATGGTGGCTCCCGCAGCAATCGATACATCACTTGTGTCGGAAGTATTATCAGTTGATGCCAACGGAACAGTCCAATCCGAAGGCAAGCCAAAGTATTTATACAAGACATACGAAGATGATTTTACACCAAAAACTGTGCCACTCCCACCGTGGACTACGGGAACTCCTGGCGTTCGAGAACCCATGGGGCAAAACCGTATGATTTCGACAATATATGTAGTTGAAGTGGGAAACGTCCCATGGTTGTTGCTGAATGCATCAGATTTGCTCGATAAAAATAAAGACGATGTTGCAAAGGACCTAATCGAAAAAGTCAAAGGCGCGATCAATAAGGGCGGTTCGTGAATCAATTGTTCGAGCCAATTCTCTGCAGAAATTCTGAAATGATTGCAAGTTGGAGTATTTTGCGGCCGTAAAGGACGGTAACGTCGACGAAGAATTTATTGCCGTGGCAGTTATTTTAAGAGGATAAAACGTAGCTTTTATAATCGCACTACTGCTCAATCAATTTAACTCTCACCGGCACGCCTCGACTCTAATTTAACGTTCAAACTTTGGGTTTCGCGCTGATCCCGGCAGCACGCAGCCGCTGCATTCAATCTGGGAGGAGGAAAGAAAAATGGCCTTGGTTAATCATTTCCCGCCCCGCAACCTTATTCTCAAGGAGTCAACAGAATCCGAATTCAAGAAGTTAGGAATCGGCGAAGCAACCCTTGGGCCGCTTGTTGCTATGCCACCACTGCCGCAGAGCTTTTCAATTCGATCAGAGATGACGGCCGTTGAGGATCAAGGTAGTCAGGGATCGTGCACATCGTTCTGCGTTGCCGCATGCCTTGAACACATCTATCAACGTGACCTTTCAGAAGCCCAAATCACTCACGAAGCCGAGAGGGCCTATGGCGACTGCACTGAAGGCCTTGCACTAATTCACGCATATCAAATATCTAGGTCCCCAGGATCGGTTGACGAATCTCGTTGGACCTACGATCCCGCTCAAACGTGCTGGGTTAATCCTCCAGACTT